>NZ_JBRBEM010000014.1:79247-106636 GCF_052805615.1 Pelomicrobium sp. P1 | reverse complement strand
GCTGCCCACAAGCTCCACAGCGCGCAAGCTACAATCTTGCAAATCCGGGAAAGTCAAAACCATATCTCCGGCACCAGCCTTAGCTTATTCCTCCCCGGTGGCTGTCCAAGCTACCGTGACCACCGCACACTGAGCCGCCATCTTTACGAGATTTTGCCTTATTTATCGCCTTCTTCCCTCACGTCACTTCTGGTCCAATTTCAAGAGCGGGCGTACTCCTGCCTCAACTGCGCCATGGTCCAGCGCAGGCGACACTAGAGTATCTCAACGAAGGCTTTTATCTGATAACAAAGGGCTTAGTGAAGAAAATCGTTTTCGCCGACACTTTAGCAGCCTATCTAGTCAATCCTGCTTTGGTGGCAACGGAGCAGTATCCATCCTGGTTCCTCCTGCTTGCCCTCTACGCCTACAGCTTTCAAATCTACTTTGATCTTTCTGGGTATACGGACATTGCCAGGGGCAGCGCGCGGCTGTTCGGGTACGACTTGCCCATGAACTTTGATCGTCCTTACCTTGCAACCAGTGTCTCCAACTTTTGGCAGCGCTGGCATATTTCCATGTCTAGTTTTTTCAGAGACTACCTCTTTTTCTCTCTGGGCGGCTCGAAACGTGGCAATGTGTATCTCAACATAATCGTCACCTTCGTCGCCATCGGCCTATGGCACGGTGCCGGGTGGAATTTCGTCTTGTACGGAGCTGCGCACGGAGCCCTGGTGTGCATTGAGCGGATTGCAAGGGGACGAAACAAAGCGATGAGTCTAAGCCCGCAGCTCCCCACAAATCTTCTGCTGGTGGTTCGGATATTCCTCGTATTCAGCTTTGTTTCCCTCGCTAGGGTCTTGTTTATCACCGAGTCCCTGTCCGAGGCGGCGAGTTACATAACGACCGTTCTTTCGTGGACCGAGGATAGCACGCCACCTTATTGGCAAGGCTATCTAGCTCTTGCGGTGGGGGCCTTAATCCACTTCACGCCAAAAAAATTGGATAGCTCGCTCTATGACGTGGTTTCCCGACTTTCACCCATCGCGAAAGCCGCTGCATTTTCCTGCTGCGTTTACGCGTTGACCGTGGTGTCGACGGATACGCTGCCGTTCATATATTTTCAATTTTAGTTTTGACCGGTCCAAGGCATGGCCTTCCTTTCGACAGTAAATCGTCACTATTTACCAGTAGTCCTTCAACCTGACAGACTAGGTGGAACGCCGGGCGTCGCGGTTTACGCCTCCCGCAGGGCGTCCACGATGTTGAGCCGGGAGGCTCGCAGCGCGGGAAGGAAGCCGCCGGCGAGGCCCATGAGGGCGGAGAAAAGGAGCGATTGCATCACGATCCCGGGCGTCAGGGTGAAGCGGAAGGCGAGCTCCGAGAACGACTGCCAGTTGGTGGTAGACACGGTCACGAACTGCATGAGGGAGGCTGCGACGAGTCCGGCCGCGCCGCCCGCCAGGGCAAGAGCCACCGACTCGGCCAGGAACGCGGCCAAGATGCTTGCGCGGCGAAACCCCAGAGCCCGCAGGGTGCCGATCTCCCGCGTGCGGTTGGCCACTGCGGAATACATGGTGACCATGGCGCCGATCACCGCGCCGATGGAAAAGATGACGGAGAGTGTTATCCCCAGGATACGGATGAAGTCGGCCAGCACTTGGGACTGGTCGGCGTAGAATTGTGCCTCCCGCTTCGCTTCTACCGTGAGCCGCGGGTCCGCCTCGACGCGGCGTTTGTAGGCGTCGAATGCGGCCGGGTCGGAGAGCTTGAGCACCACCGAAGAATAAGCGTTGCGGCGGAAAGCCTGCATGAGCTGGTCGGCATCGCCCCACACCTCGGAATCGAAGCCCATTCCCTCGGCATCAAAAATCCCCACCACCGCCCAGTCGCGCATGCCGAAGCGCAGCCGTTCACCAATGCCGGCACCGACGAAGCGCTCGGCGATGGCGCGGCCGGCGATGATCTCGGAGGCCCCGGGCCGGAACAGCCGCCCTTCCACCAGCCGCACCTGGGAGCGAAGCTGCAGGCCGTGACGCCCGACGCCCCGAATCACCACGTTGGACGGGTCGCCGCTCGAGCGCTTGGGCAGGGTGATCAGTACCACCGTCTCGCGGGAGGCGAAAGGCGCGCCGTCCGGGGCGAGGGCCACTTCCGGCTGGGCCTCCACGATCATGGCTTGCACCCGTTCCACCGAGCTCTGCACCTCGGTGCCGGCGGCGCGGCGAGTCACCACCACGTTGTCGTAGGTACCCGTCTGCACCAGGGTCGCCCGCAGGCCCGCCTCCAGCATCAGCACCGTAGCGAACACGAAGACCACCAGCGCCATGCCGCCCGCCGTGAGGGCCGTAGTGAGCCGACGGGTGCGCAGGTTGCGGATCGAGTAGGAGAGCGGAACCGCCATGGGCTTATCCGATGTTGCGCAGCCCCTCCGCCACGGGAACCCGGGCCGCCCGCCACGCCGGAAGCACGGCCGCAGCCGCCCCCACCGCGCAGGCGCAGGCGAGCTGCAGCGCCACCGTCGAGCCCGAGACCTCGAACACCGGGAACAGGGTGCCCATGGCTTGGGCGAAGCGTCGGGAGACGGGAAACGTGAGGGCGATCCCGAGGGCGCCGGCCGTCACGGCGATGGCCAGGGACTCGCCGAAGATGAGCCCCGCCAGGAAGGACGGGCGGAAACCCAGGGCCTTGAAGGTCGCGTACTCGGAAGCCCGCTCCCGGGCGGTCATGGCCATGGTGTTGGCCATCACTGCCAGGATGATGGCGATCACCACGAAGGAGACCACCCGAATCAGGATCAGGATCGCCTCCGTCATGGACACGAAGGAAAGCTGGAACGCCTGTTCGCTCTCGGTGCGGGTCTCGGCGAGGGAGTTGCGGAACAGGGCGTCGATCGCCTCGGCCACCCGCGGCACGTCCTCGGCGGAGGCCACCTGCACCACGTAGACACCCACCGTGTCCGCCCGGCGCGGAAGCCGCTCCCGCACGTACTCGTTGAGATAGGTCCAATGGAAAAAGAACTGGGACTCGTCGGTGCGGGAATCCGCCCCCGTGTAGATGCCCCGCACCACGAACTGCCAGTCGCCCGGGTAGATGGTACCTTTGAGGGGCACCACGTCCCCTATCCGGAAGCCGAAAGTCTGCGCCGTCTTGCGCCCCACGATGGCGCCACGGCGGTCGCGCAGGAACTCCCGGAATTGGTCCTGGGGCACTCGGTACTCGGGGTATAGGCGGAAATAGCTCTCCGCCTCCACCGCGAACTGGGGGAAGAAATTTTTCTCCGAGACGTAAACGCCGCCGAACCAGTTGGCGTGAGAGACGCCCGTGACCCCGGGAACGCTACGGATTTTCGCTTGGTAGCTCAAGGGCAGGGGAAACACCAGGGAGATGGCGTTGCGGGTCACGAGGCGCGTGGCGGAAGCGCCCGCCGCCCCCGCGTACCAGGCGTCCACGATGGTCTGTAGGAGGCCAAAGGCGACGATGGCCACCACGATGCCCAGGGCGGTCAGCGTCGTGCGCAGCTTGTGGCGCAAGGCGTTGCGCAGGATGAGCTTGAGCGTGTACACGCTACTTGAGCTCCCCCTTCTCCAGGTGCCGCACCACGTGGGCCCGCTCAGCGGCCCGCTGGTCGTGGGTGACCATGACGATGGTCTTGCCCAACTCCCCGTTCAACCGGTTCAGGAGATCGAGCACTTCCCCGGCGGAGACCCGGTCCAAGTCCCCGGTGGGCTCGTCGGCCACGATCAGGGTCGGGTCGGTAACGATGGCGCGGGCGATGGCCACCCGCTGCTGCTGCCCGCCGGAGAGCTGGGCAGGGTAATGCGCCAGGCGGTCCTCAAGCCCCACCAGGGCCAGCGCCGCGGCGGCCCGCTCGCGCCGCTCGGACCCGGGCAGCCCGGTCAGGAGCAGGGGTAGCTCTACGTTTTCCAGGGCTGTGAGTACCGGGATCAGGTTGTAGAACTGGAAGACGAAGCCCACGTGGGCGGCGCGCCAGTCAGCGAGATCCGTCTCCGTGAGCCGGGTGATGTCCTCCCCCGCCACCACGATACGACCTTCGTCGGGACGGTCGATGCCGGCGATCAAGTTAAGCAGGGTGCTTTTGCCCGACCCCGAGGGACCCATCAGGGCGAGGAACTCGCCTTCGGGAACGTCGAGGCTCACGTCGGTGAGCACGGGCAGGACGTGCCCGTCGCGCCGGTAGGCCTTGAAGAGATGCCGGACCTCCACCGCGTTGCGGCGCGGCCCTTCCGCGTGCGGTTCTTCTGAGGTCATGTCAGGAAGTCGCGACCGCCACTCGCGCCCCGTCGCGCAGGTCCCGGGGCGGCAATTTCACCACTGTCTGGCCGGCCGCGAGCCCCCGGCGCACCTCCACGAGATCGCCGATGGGCTCGCCCACTTCCACGGGGGTAGCGACGGCGCGCCCTGAGGAATCGATGACGAACACCAGGGTGCGACCGTCTCGTTCCATGATCGCCTCCGACACCACCGCCAAGCGAGGGGTACGCTCCTCCGGGGGCACAGACCGGGACAGGAAGGCGACCCGAGCGCTCATGTCGGGCAGGATCCGGGGATCCAACTCGACGAAACCCACCTTGACCAGCACCGTGGCCTTGGAGCGGTCCACCGTGGGCACCATACGCCGCACCACGCCCTCGAAACGGGCCTCCGGCAGCGCGTCCAGTTGGATCTCGCACGGCTGGCCCACCGATACCTTGGACAGGTTCGCCTCGGAGACATCCGTCTCCACTTCCAGGGTACTCATGTCCGCCATGGACACCACCGCTCCTTTGGATTCGGGCGAGGGGTTGAAGGGGGAGACCACGTCGCCGATGTTGGCGTGCTTGACCAGCACCACCCCATCGAAGGGGGCGCGGATCAGGGTTTGCTCCACAGCGATCTCGGCCGAGCGCAGTCCCGCCTCCGCTACGGCGATGGCGGCCTTCGCCCCGGCCACCGCCGCGACGGCCTTGTCCCGGCGCGCCACCGCCTGGTCCAGGGCTGCCTGGGAGATGAAGTTCTTGGCCGCCAGCTCCTGGGTCCGCTCCAGGGCCCGCTGCGCGTCGGCAAGCTCGGCCTCCGCCTGGGCCAGGTTGGCCCGGGCCACCCGCAACTGGGCCGCCGCCTGGTCCCGGGCGGCCACCACGTCGCGATTCTCCAGCCGGGCGATGAGCTCACCCGCCCGGACCTGGCTGCCTTCCGCCACCCCCAGCCATTCCAGGCGCCCGGTGGCCTTGGACGCCACCGCCGCCTTGCGCTGGGGGACCACGTAGCCGGTGGCGTTGAGCAGGGTGTATTTCTGGGAGGGGAACACCTGGACTACCGTGGCGGCCCGCACCTCCACCCGCGCCTGGAAGAAGTACCAGTAGGCGCCCGCGGCGACGGCCAGGACGACGGCGATGAGCGCCGGCGCAAAGCGCCGGCGGCGGCGCGGGAGCCGGCGGTCGATCTTGAGGCGCTCCAGGTCCTGGCTAGGCACAGCTTTCCGGGGGCAGCGCGGAGGGCGCCGCCCTTCCCAAAAAAAGGGCAGATTATGGCCCAGAACCGCAGCCGACGGGTTGTCAGCCCAAGCGGCCGCGTGTTAAAAAAGGCAGGGCTCCGGGCCCTACCTGCCTGATAACAAACCGATCGCCGAAAACAGCCGGAGGAAACCGATGATCAGCACCCTGCGCCTTATCCTGCTTAGCTTGTCCGTCCTGGCCGCTGTACCCGCCGTCGCCCAGCAGCAGTTCATCAATGTGCTGACCGGCGGCACCGCCGGCATTTACTATCCGTTGGGCGTAGCCCTCTCCCAGATCTACACCAAGGCGATTCCCGAAGCGAAGTCCACGGTGCAGTCCACCAAGGCCTCGGTGGAGAACTTGAACCTGCTCCAGGCCGGCCGCGGCGAAATCGCCTTCACCCTGGGCGACGCCTTGTCGGACGCTTGGAACGGCAACGAGGAGGCGGGCTTTAAGGCGCCCCTCAAGAAGCTGCGGGGGGTCGCCGCCATCTATAACAACTACGTGCAAATCGTGGCGAGCGCCGAATCGGGCATCAAGACCCTGGCCGACCTCAAGGGCAAGCGGGTGTCGGTGGGCGCCCCCAAGTCGGGCACTGAACTCAACGCCCGGGCCGTCTTCAAGGCCGCAGGCCTCTCGTACAAGGACCTGGGCAAGGTGGAGTATCTTCCCTTCGGCGAGTCGGTGGAGCTGATCAAGAACCGTCAGCTCGACGCCACCCTTCAGTCCGCGGGGCTGGGAGTGGCCTCCATCCGGGATCTGGCCACTGCGGTGAGAATCGTGGTGGTGCCCATTCCGCCCGACGTGGTGGCCAAGGTGGGCGATCCGGCCTACCAGCCGGCCGTCATCCCTGCCGGCACCTACGAGGGCCAGACCCAGGACGTGCCCACCGCCGCCATCGCCAACTACCTGGTGACCCACGAGGGCGTGCCGGCGGATCTGGTGTATAAGATGACCAAGGCCATGTTCGAGAACCTGGACCAGATGGTGGCCGCCCACGCCGCCGCCAAAGCCATCAAGCTGGAGAACGCCCTAAGGGGCATGCCCGTGCCCCTGCACCCCGGGGCCGAGCGCTTCTATAAGGAAAAAGGCCTGATCAAGTAGCCGCCCTGGACCGAAGGAGCGCGGGGCGCCGGACCGGAACCGCCGGGAAGCGCCCCGCTTTTTTTCGTTTCCCCGCTGCGGTCCGTCACGCCTCGAGGCTCTCCCATGTCCTCGTTCCCACCCCCCGCCGCCGGGACCGACCCTTTCTTCCACCCGCCCGAGCAGTCGGCCCGGGCCGCGAAGGCGATCTTCGCCATCGGCGTCGCCTTCTCCGCCTACCAGGTCTTCACCGCCGCCTACGCGCCCCTGTCGAGCCTGGTCATGCGCTCGCTGCATGTGGGCTTCCTCATGCTCCTGGCCTTCGCCCTGTTCCCCACCTTCCAGCGCGGCGGGCGGCGCGACGCCTGGGTCGGTTGGGCAATGGGAATCATCGGCTTCGCCCTAGGCTTTTACCAGTGGATCTTCGAGGAGGAGCTGATTCTGCGCTCCGGGGACCTCACCCGGGAGGACATGATCGTGGGCGTAGCGGTGCTCGTGCTAGTGTTCGAAGCGGCGCGGCGCGTCATGGGGGCGGCCCTGCCCCTGATCTGTGCCGCGTTCCTCGCCTACGCCCTCTTCGGCCATCACCTGCCCGGAGCCCTGGCCCACCGGGGTTACGGCTTCGACCAGGTGATCAACCAGCTTTCCTTCGGCACCGAGGGCATCTACGGCATCCCCACCTACGTCTCCTCCACCTACATCTACCTCTTCATCCTGTTCGGCACCTTCCTCGAGCAGGCGGGGATGATCAAGCTATTCACCGATTTCTCCATGGGCACCGTGGGCCATACCCGGGGCGGACCCGCCAAGGTGGCGGTAGTGGCCTCGGGGCTCATGGGAACGGTGAACGGCTCGGGGGTGGCCAACGTGGTGACCACCGGCCAATTCACCATTCCCCTCATGAAGCGCTTCGGCTACCGTCCCGAGTTCGCCGGGGGCGTGGAGGCCACCGCCAGCATGGGAGGCCAGATCATGCCCCCGGTGATGGGGGCGGTCGCCTTCATCATGGCCGAGACCATCGGCGTGCCCTACGTGGAGATCGTCAAGGCGGCCATCATCCCGGCGCTGCTCTATTTCGCCACCGCCTTCTGGATGGTACACCTGGAGGCCGGGCGGCTGGGCCTGCTGGGACTGCCCAAGGAGGAGTGTCCCGACCCCTGGGCCGCGGTGCGCGCCGGCTGGTACCTGGTGCTGCCCCTGGCCGTGCTGGTTTACCTCCTCTTCTCCGGCTACACGCCCCTCTTCTCCGGCACCGTAGGGCTCGCCCTCACCGTGATCCTCATCTTCGGCACGGCCGTGGCGGCGCGCATCGGCCCCTTCGGGCTGCGGGTCCTCTTCTGGGTGCTGCTGGGCGTGCTGTCCTCGGCCTTCTTCAAGTACGGCATCACCGCGGTCTTCGCCGTCATCGGGCTGCTCGTGGCGATCAACCTGTTCGTGCGGGGCGGGCGGGCGGCGCTCCGGCTCGCCGTCAACGGCCTGGCCGAGGGCGCCAAGCACGCCCTGTCGGTGGGGGTCGCCTGCGCCCTGGTGGGGGTCATCATCGGCGTGCTGACCTTGACCGGCGCCGCCACCACCTTCGCCGGCTACATCATCCGCCTGGGAGAGCACAACCTGTTCCTATCCCTGGTGCTCACCATGCTCACCTGCCTGGTGCTGGGCATGGGGATCCCCACCATTCCGAATTACATCATCACCAGCTCCCTGGCCGCCCCGGCCCTGCTGGAGCTGGGCGTGCCCCTGATCGTGTCCCACATGTTCGTGTTCTATTTCGGCATCATGGCGGACCTGACGCCGCCGGTGGCGCTGGCGGCGTACGCGGCGGCACCCATCGCCCGCACCTCGGGGCTCAGGATCGGGGTCCAGGCGATGCGGGTGGCGATCGCCGGGTTCGTGGTTCCCTACATGGCGGTGTACGCCCCGGCCCTCATGCTCCAGACCGGGGACGCGGTGGACGTCATCTACATCGTCCTCAAGGCCCTGCTCTCCATCGGCCTGTGGGGCGCGGCTAGCATCGGCTACCTGTGGGCGCCCCTCGCTTGGGCCGAGCGGTTCCTGGCCGCGGCCGGGGCGTTTTTCCTGGTGGTAGCCCTGCCCATCACCGACGAGATCGGCTTCGGGCTCTGCGCCCTCACCCTGCTCCTCCACGGCTGGCGCTCGCGCAAGGCCCGCGCTACCCGCACGGCGTGACCCAGCCCCACTCCGCGGGCCGGGTGTAAAATGGACGGCGTTTCCCCGCACCCCCGTTGTCCATCCGTGCTCCGGAGCTTCCCATGAAACGCGACCATCCTCCCGTCAAACCCGTCTTCCGGTGGGACGACCCCTTGCTCCTCGAGGACCAGCTCACGGAAGAAGAGCGCATGGTGCGCGACGCCGCCCGCGACTACTGCCAGGGCAAGCTCATGCCCCGCATCCTCGAAGCCAACCGCCACGAGCGCTTCGACCGCGAGATCCTGAACGAGATGGGGGCCCTGGGCTTTCTCGGCGCCACCTTGGAGGGCTACGGCTGCGCCGGGGTAAACCACGTGTGCTACGGCCTGATCGCCCGGGAAGTGGAGCGGGTGGACTCGGGCTACCGCTCCGCCATGAGCGTGCAGTCCAGCCTGGTCATGTACCCGATCTACACCTACGGCTCCGAGGAGCAGAAGCAGAAGTACCTGCCCCGGCTCGCCACCGGGGAGCTCGCGGGCTGCTTCGGCCTCACCGAGCCCAACCACGGCTCCGACCCCGGCGGCATGGAAAGCCGGGCGAGAAAGGTCCAGGGGGGCTATGCTTTGCGCGGCGCGAAGACATGGATCACCAACTCCCCCATTGCCGACGTGTTCGTCGTCTGGGCCAAGGACGACGAGGGAGAGATCCGCGGCTTCATTTTAGAGAAGGGCATGAAGGGGCTTTCCGCCCCCAAGATCGAGGGCAAGTTCTCCTTGCGCGCTTCCGTCACGGGGGAGATCGTCATGGACGACGTCTTCGTCCCGGAAGGGAACCTGCTCCCCGGGGCGAAGGGCCTGAAGGGCCCCTTCGGCTGCCTCAACAAGGCCCGCTACGGCATCGCCTGGGGCGCCTTGGGGGCGGCCGAGTTCTGTTGGCACGCGGCCCGCAACTACACCCTGGAGCGCAGCCAATTCGGCCGGCCGCTCGCCGCCAACCAGCTCATCCAGAAGAAGCTCGCCGACATGCAAACCGAGATCGCCCTGGGACTGCAGGCGGTGCTGCGGCTGGGGCACCTCATGGACGAGGGCCGCGCCACGCCGGAGATGGTGTCCATGCTCAAGCGCAATTCCTGCGGCAAGGCCCTGGAGATCGCGCGCCTCGCCCGGGACATGCACGGCGGCAACGGCATCAGCGACGAGTACCACGTGATCCGCCATGTGATGAACCTGGAGGCGGTAAACACCTACGAAGGCACCCATGACATCCACGCCTTGATCCTGGGCCGCGCCCAGACGGGCATCCAGGCCTTCAGCGCATGACATGCCCGGTCCCCTTTCCCATGTTCGCGTCCTCGATCTCTCCCGCGTCCTCGCCGGCCCGTGGGCGGGCCAGGTGCTCGCCGATCTGGGCGCCGAGGTAATCAAGATCGAGCGTCCGGGCACCGGCGACGACACCCGCGAGTGGGGGCCGCCGTGGTTGAAGGATAAGCACGGCGGCGAGACCGCCGAATCCGCCTATTTTCTGTCCGCGAACCGGGGCAAGAAATCGGTCACCCTGGACATTTCCACCGCCGAGGGCCAGACCATCGCCCGGCGGCTGGCGGCCCGATGCGACGTGGTGCTGGAGAATTTCAAGGTGGGCGCCCTTGCCCGCTACGGCCTGGACTACGAGAACCTCAAGGCGCTGAATCCCGGGCTAGTGTATTGCTCCATCACCGGCTTCGGCCAGGACGGGCCCTACAGCGGCTACGCCGGCTACGACTTCATGATCCAGGGCATAGGGGGCCTCATGAGCATCACCGGCGAGCCGGACGACGTGCCGGGCGGCGGCCCTATGAAGGCGGGGGTGGCGGTGGCCGATCTCTTCGCCGGCATGTACGCGGCGGTGGCGGTGCTCGCCGCCTTGGCCCACCGGGAGCGCACCGGCGAGGGCCAGTACATCGATCTGGCGCTCCTCGACTGCCAGGTGGCGATGCTCGCCAACCAGGCGATGAACTACCTGGTGAGCGGCACGCCGCCCCGGCGCCTGGGCAACGCCCATCCCAACATCGTCCCCTACCAGACGTTCCGCACCCGGGACGGGCACTTGATCCTCGCCATCGGCAACGACCGGCAGTTCGGCCGCTTCTGCGAGCTGGCCGGCCGTCCGGCGCTCGCCGCGGACCCCCGCTTCGCCACCAACGCCGCCCGGGTCGCCCACCGCGACGCCCTGATTCCGATGATCGCCGAGACGATGGCGGCGCACTCCACCGGCGAGTGGCTCGCCCTGCTGGAGCCGGCCGGCATTCCCTGCGGCCCCATCAACACCCTGGATCAGGTGTTCAGCCATCCCCAGGTGGTCCACCGGGGCATGACCGTATCCCTTCCCCACCCGTGCAGCGGGATCGTCCCCCTGGTGGCGAGCCCGCTGCGCCTCTCCCGCACCCCGGTGGAATACCGGCGAGCGCCCCCGGCCCTCGGACAGGACACCGGGGAGGTGCTCGGGTCGCTGCTCAACATGGGCGACGAAGAAGTGGCGGTGCTTCGCCGGCGCGGCATCGTCTGAACGGCGCGCGATGGCCGATTCTCCCCCTTGCCGATCCGCGGCCCAGGCGGCCCCGGCCGGGGGCGAGCTGGGGCGAGGGCCGGCCGTGGGAGCGCTCGCGCTCCTCACCCTGGTCTGGGGGTACAACTGGATCATCATGAAGACCGCGACCGGCTACGCCGGTCCCTTCGATTTCGCCGCCCTGCGCTCCGTCCTTGGCACCGTTTTCCTGTTCGCGGCCCTCCTCGCCCTGGGCCGCCGGCTCAAGCCTCCGCCCCTCGCCCCCACCGTGCTGCTCGGTCTCGCCCAGACCGCCGGATTCACCGGCCTGTCCCAATGGGCTCTGGTGGCGGGGGGCGCGGGCAAGACTGCGGTCCTCGCCTACACTATGCCCTTCTGGACCCTGCTCCTCGCCGCCTGGCTGCTGGACGAGCGCATCCGCGGCATGCAATGGCTCGCGGTGGTCCTGGCCCTGGCCGGGTTGATCCTGGTCCTGGAACCATGGCGCCTGCAGGGGACCCTGGGGAGCGGGCTGCTCGCCGTGGGCTCGGGACTGGCCTGGGCCGCGGGCGCCATCGTGGTCAAGCGCCTCCAGGCCCGCCAGCGGACCGACTCCCTGGTCCTCACCGCTTGGCAGATGCTCTTCGGCAGCCTCCTTCTGGTGGTTCTGGCCCTGGCCGTGCCCCAGCCGCCGGTGCGCTGGACCGGCGCCTTCGTCGCCCTCCTCCTCTACATCTCCCTGGTGGGTACCGCAGCCGCCTGGCTCGCCTGGATCTTCGTGCTGAAGCGCCTTCCCGCCGGTACCGCCAGCCTGGGCATCCTGGCCGTGCCGGTGATCGGGGTCCTCGCCTCCGCCCTGCAGTTGGGCGAGCGCCCCAGCGGGCCCGAGTTCTGGGGCATGGTCTCGATCATGGGGGCGCTCGCGCTCCTCACCCTGCACGGGCTGAGCCTGTCTGCCCGCCAGGCAGGCCGCGGGCCAGGTGAAAGAATGGATCCGCCAGGTCACCCCCAGGACAAAACGAATGACGTGGAACGCGGTAACCACCGGCACGCCCAGGTGCAGCATCTTGGCGGTGATGCACATACCAGCACTTGGCGGCCCACGTCGGGGGTGAAATAGAGGCCGAGGGCCACGCCGATCACTAGCTGGCCGGCCTGGCGGCCCCCCGGCGGAGGTGTGAGGGGCCCGTGGAACCCCCGAGCTGCCGCCATGGCGGCCATGGGGCCCCACCAGCCAGGGCAAGGGAACTCGGGCCGCTTCGAAGAGGGCACCCGCGACGAGACCCAAAACGAGCGCCCCGGCGATCTCCACCACCCGTCCCGGGCCCTGGCTCATGGAGCATCCCTGCTTGCAGGGCTCCCGAACCGGGGGCGTCGTCGTGGGGATCCTGTTCTCCCTGCCGGAGCGCGGGTCCTCCTGAAGAGGAGGGCACAATAGCTCGGCACACCGGGAATGTTGCGTTGCAAAGCGCGCCGGGCAGTATACCCCACCTTTCCGCGCCCGGAGGAAGCGTCCGTCCCCAAGGACGCCTCCCTCCGCGCCTGGGGTGACGGGCGCGGGGGCGCAGGTAAGTGTATGATTCGAACTGCGGTGTCAATCCGACGCGATGATGACCCTCTCCCCCGCCGTCCGTGACGCGCTGCTTAATCTCGGGGTCGCGACCGCCTACTTCGGCCTGGCGGAACTCGCCAGGGCCCTGCTCTCAGCCCCCGTGCCGGCCTCCACCGTCTGGCCCGCCGCCGGGCTGGCCCTGGCCGCAGTGGCCCATTTCGGCGCCAAGCTCCTGCCCGGCGTGTTCGTTGGGGCACTGGCCGCTGCCCTGAGCGCGGGGGTCTCCCCGGCCACCGCGGCGGCCTTCGCCGCCGGGGCCGCCCTCGCCCCGGCCGCCGGCGGCCGGCTGCTGCGGCGCTACGGCTTGACCCGGGCTACATTTAAGCGACTGGAGAACGTGATGGCGCTCCTCGCCATCACAGTCGCAGTGGCGGCGATTCCCGCCACTGCAGGAACGCTAGCGCTCACCGTCTTCGACCCCGAGCGCCTCAGTTCCATAGCTCCCCTCTGGGCTGTCTGGTGGATGGGGGAAGCCATGGGCATCCTGGGGGTCACCCCTCTACTGCTCTCGGGGACCCGGGCGCCGCAACCCCGACTCACGCCCCGCCATGCCGTGGAGGCGACGGCGCTCCTCATCGCCCAGGTGACCCTCACAGCCGCCGCTTTCGACGGGGGGATCGCGGACCACGGAGCCGCCATCGCCCTCGCCTCCTTCGTCTTTCCCCTCATGGCCTGGTCGGCCCTGCGGCTGCCGCCCCCTTTTGCGTATCTGGGCGCGGTCCTGGCAGCGGCCGCGGCCGTCTGGGGCACGTCCCAAGGGAATGGCCCCTTCGCAGCCGAACCCGTCTGGCTGGGGCTTACCTACTTGAATGTCCCGGTCGCCGCGTTGCTCCTCATGTGCCAGCTGCTGGCCGCCACCAGCGTGCAGCGCCGGGAGTCCCTGGAAGCGCTGGCCCGCTCCGAGGAAAAGTTCCGTGCCCTGGTGCAGAACTCCAAGGACATCATCACCATCCACGATCCTGACGGCAGGACCCTGTACGAATCGCCTTCGGCGGAGCGCATCCTGGGCTACGGCCCCGGCGGGCTCATCGGCAAGAATCCCTTCAGCATCATCCATCCCCGAGAAGCGAACGCGGCCCGCGAGGCCTTTCTACGCCTGGTGCAAAGCCGCGACGCCGAGTTCTCCATGGAGCTGCGCTACCGCAAGGCCGACGGTACCTGGATCTACCTGGAGACGGTGGGGGTAAACCGGCTGCATTATCCGGGGATCAACGGCATCGTGCTCACCTCCCGGGACGTCACCGAGCGCAAGCTCGCCGAGCAGGCGCTCAAGGCGAGCGAGCAGCGCTACATGCTCGCCATGGAGGGGGCGAGCGACGGCATGTGGGAAATCGACACCGTCACCAAGGCCATTTACGTGTCGCCGCGGCTTCGTTCCATGCTGGGCCACCCGGAGGGCACCATCACCACCTTGGCTGCGTGGGAGGAGCTCATTCATCCGGAAGACCAGGAGGTCTACCGCCGGGCGCTAAGCGAGCACGTGAGCGGCGCGAGCCCTCACCTGGAGTGCGAGTTCCGCGTGCGGACCGCCGACGGCGAATACCGCTGGGTGTTTTGCCGCGGCAAAGCGGCCCGGGACAGGTACGGCAAGGCCCTGCGCATGGCCGGCTCCGTGATCGACATCACCGAGCGCAAGCGGGCTGAGGCGCGCATCGAGCATCTCGCCACCCGCGATCCCTTGACCGCCCTGCCCAACCGGGTGCTGCTTCACGACCGCCTGCAGCAGCACTTGATCGGCTGCCAGCGCAGCGGAACGTCCCTGGCGCTGCTGTTCATCGACCTGGACCGGTTCAAGACCATCAACGATTCCCTGGGCCACCACGTGGGCGACGAGCTGCTCAAGCAGGTGGCCCAGCGGCTGGAGAAGTGTGTGCGCCGGGACGACACCCTGGCGCGGCTCGGCGGAGACGAGTTCGTGGTGGTGCTCGCCGGCATCCGGGAGGAAACCGACGCGGCCCAGGTGGCGCAGAAGCTGCTGCGCAACCTCGCCGAGCCCTATTTCATCCAAGGCCGGCAACTGGCCACCACCGCCTCCATCGGCATCGCCATTCATCCCTACGACGGGCAGGACATCGCCACCCTGATGAAGAACGCCGACACGGCCATGTACCACGCCAAGGAGCGGGGCCGGAACACCTATCAGTTCTTCTCCAGCGACATGACCGCGAGGGCGCTGCAGCGGCTGACGGTGGAAAACGACCTGCGGCAGGCCCTCGAGCGCAACGAGCTGGTCCTCCACTTCCAGCCCCAAGTCAACGTCATGACTGGGGAGGTGGAAGGGGCGGAGGCTCTGCTGCGCTGGCGGCATCCGGAGAAGGGGCTGGTGCTGCCCACCCGCTTCATCCAGATCGCCGAGGAGACCGGCTTGATCGTGCCCATCGGCGAATGGGTGCTGAGAGCGGCCTGTGCCCAATGCAAGGCCTGGAACCTGGCGGGCTACCCGCACCTTAGGGTCTCGGTGAACCTGTCCGTCGGCCAGTTCGTCCGCCACGCGGACCTGCCGCGCGCCGTGACCCGGGCGCTGCGGGACGCCCGGCTTGATCCAGGTCAGCTCGAGCTGGAAATTACCGAGAGCCTGCTGGTGCAGAACACGGAGGAGCACGTGGCCACGCTGCAGAAGCTGGGCAGGCTGGGTACCTCTATCTCGGTGGACGATTTCGGCACCGGATACTCGAGCCTCTCCTATCTTAAGCGGCTGCCCATCGACGCCCTCAAGATCGACCGCTCCTTCGTGCGCGACCTGGAGGCGGATCCGGACGACGCCGCCATCGTGCGGGCTGTCGTGGCTCTAGCCCGCAGCCTGCGGCTCAAGGTGGTAGCGGAAGGTGTGGAGACCCAAGGCCAGCTCGATGCGCTGCGGCGGCTGGAATGCGACCTGTACCAAGGCTATCTCTTCAGCAAGCCCCTGCCGGCCACCGAGTTCGAAGCCCGCTTCCTGCGGCCGATCCCCCTGCCGTTCGCGGCGGATCCCGGCGCATGATCTTCGCCGCCGCAGGCCCCACGAAGGCGGGTGAAGGGAAGCCAGACGGGGTATCATCGCAGGCAGAATAAGACGCCGCCGGTCCCCCCGCCGGCGGTGCGGAGGAGGTCCATTGCAGGGAGGAACGGCACCCATCGCCGGAGCCATGAGGCTCGCGGCCACCGGTCTTGGCATCGCGGTCGCAGCCGCCCTGCTCGGCTGGGTGGGGTTCACCACCCTCTACGTCCACGGCCATCTTCCCACCCTGTGGCTGCCCTCGGGTCTCGGGCTGGCAGCGGTGCTCCTGTTCGGCCCTTGGGCTGCCCTCGCCGTCTTTGCGGGGACCGCTGCGGTCTTCGTCGACGCGGGCATGACGCCGGGCGCTGCCCTGGCGCTAGCCGGGGGCGAGGCCGCCGCGGCCCTCGCCGGGGCCGGCGTGCTGGCCCGCATGCCGGAGTTCAACTTCGGCCTCACCCGGCTGAAGGACGTGCTGTGCCTCGCCGGCCCGGGCGCCGTCTCGAGCGCCCTGGTGGCGGCCACGATCACGGCGCCGGCCTGTTACGGGTTCGGCTTGATCGAGCGGGAAGAAGTGGCCGGCGTATGGGGCCTGGCGCTCGCCTCCCACGCGGTGGGCGTCCTGGTGCTGACCCCGGCACTTCTCGGCTGGCGAGCCCGCCCATCCCAGGTCCGGCCGTCGCGGGTGCTGGAGCTCGCCTGCGCCGCGGCGGCTGCGGGGACCCTCGCCTATGCCATGTATTGCAGCGCGTTCGGGCCCTTGGCAAACCGGGGCATCATGGGGATCCTCCTGTTCCCCCTCCTCGCCTGGGGAGCGTTGCGGTTCAAGCCGACAGGCGCAGCTCTGGTGAGCTTGGCGGTGGCCGCCGGCGCGGTGGTGGGCACGGCCCTCGACGGTCCCTTGCCCGGCATGGATGCGCCCGAGCATTCCCTGACGCTCCTCGTCTTCCTCGCTGCCGTTTCGGTCACGACCCTCACCCTCTCGAGCCTCTACGCCCAGCAGCTCGCGGCCGAGCAAGCGCTGCGCCAAGGCGAGGAGCGCTTCCGCCGGCTGACGGAGCTCTCGGCCGACTGGTACTGGGAGCAGGACGAGTCCCTGCGCTACACCTTTATCTCGGGCGGCATCTCCGCGGCCGCCGGCCGGCGGCCGGAGGAGTACCTGGGAAAGACCCGCTGGGAGCTGCCCTTTCTGCGGCTCGGCGAAGAGGCGCTGCGCCGGCACCGGGCGGCGCTCGACGCCCGGCAGCAGTTCCGCCACCTGGTGGTGGAGAGCGTCGACCGCCAGGGCGAGGTCCATTACGTCTCCATCAGCGGCGAGCCGGTGTTCGACGCGGAGGGCCGCTTCCGGGGCTACCGGGGCACGGGAGCCGACGTGACCGCCCGCGTCCTGGCGGAACGGGCCCTGCGCCAGCGGGAAGCCCAGCTTCGTCTGATCGCCGAGAACGTGCCGGCCATGATCGCCCACCTGGACGCCGGTTTGCGCTACCGCTTCGCCAACCAGCGCTACGCCGGCCTCTTCGGCTGGTTCGCCGACCGGATGGTCGGGCGCCACCACCGGGAGGTGATCGGCGAAGAGGCCTACGCCTTGGTCGAGCCGTACTTCCGGCGGGTGCTGGCCGGCGAGAGCGCGAGCTACACCCGGGTCCTGCATTCGGAAGGGGTGGAGCGGGAGATCGAAGTCATTCTGGTCCCGGACTCCTCCGACGGACAGAAGGTGATCGGCATCTACGTTATGGCCACGGACGTCACCTCCCGCAAGCAAGCCGAACTGGCGCTCAAGAA
The DNA here is from genome assembly GCF_052805615.1 of Pelomicrobium sp. P1. Classification (NCBI taxonomy): domain Bacteria; kingdom Pseudomonadati; phylum Pseudomonadota; class Hydrogenophilia; genus Pelomicrobium; species Pelomicrobium sp. P1. Next base: position 89,037 of record NZ_JBRBEM010000014.1, on the reverse strand, counting down.
AAGCGAACAACGCTACCGCGCCCTGGTGGAAGTGAGCCCCGATGCCATCTTCATTTCCCGGAATGGGGTGATCGAGTTCATCAACCCAGCGGGGCTGGCGCTTCTGGGTGCGAAATCCGCCGGCGAGATCCTCGGCCGCCCCCTCCTGGACTTCATTCACCCCCGGGACCACGCAGTGGTGGCCGAGCGCATCGCGGCGGTGAAGGCGGGCTTCTCCGTGCCGCCCCTGGAGGAGACCTACCTGCGCCTGGACGGCACGCCGGTGCCGGTGGAGGCAGTGGCCTCCGCCCTGGTGGACGAGGGTGGGTTTGCCATCCAGTCCATCGCCCGGGACGTGAGCGAGCGGCAAGCCGCCCAGTCGGAGCTGCGTCGCAAGGAGGCGCTGCTCCACGCCGCCATTAGCAACGCACCCCTCATCCTCTTCACCCTAGACCAAGAAGGCCGCTTCACCTTCTCCGACGGAAAGGCATTGGAAGCTCTGGGCTTCAGGCCGGGACAGGCGGTGGGCCGCACCCTCTGGGAGCTGCACGGGGACCTGCCGGCGGTGATCCAACAGACCCGGCGGGTCCTGCAGGGAGAGCGGGTGGTCTACGAGGTCCAGGTGGCGGGGCGTCACTTCGAGGTCCACAGCTCTCCCACCCATAACGATGCCGGAGAGGTGAACGGTGCCATCGGGCTCGCCGTGGACATCACCGAGCGCAAGCAAGCAGAAGCGCGCATCCAGCAGCTCGCGACCCGGGATCCCCTCACCGGTCTTCCCAACCGCCTGCTGTTGCAGGACCGGGCGATCCACTGCCTGGCCCAAGCGCGGCGCCGCCAGCGCCGAGTGGCGCTGCTCTTCATCGACCTGGACCGGTTCAAGACCATCAACGACTCCCTCGGGCACCACGTGGGCGACGCCCTCCTCAAGGAAGTGGCGAACCGCCTGTCCGGCAGCCTGCGAGCCACGGACACCTTGTCCCGGCTCGGTGGCGACGAATTCCTGGTGGTGATCCAGGACCTGCTGCACAGCCAGGACGCGGCTCGGGTGGCCGAAAAGCTCCTCGACGTCTTGAACGACCCCTTCGCCGTCGAGGGACACACCCTCAACACCTCGTGCAGCATCGGCATTAGCGTGTTCCCGGACGACGGGGAGGATCTTTCCACCCTCATGAAGAACGCCGACACCGCCATGTACCATGCCAAGGAGCAGGGCCGAAACAACTACCAGTTCTTCTCCGGGGAAATGATGGGACGGGCGATGCGGCGCCTGACCATGGAAAACGCCCTGCGGGGCGCCACGGAACGGGGGGAATTCGTCCTGCATTACCAGCCCCAGGTGGCGATCGGCAACGGAGCGGTGATCGGGGCCGAAGCCCTGATCCGCTGGCTCCACCCGGAGCGGGGCTTGGTGCCACCCGCCGAGTTCATCCCGCTGGCCGAGGAGATGGGCCTCATCCGTCCCGTCGGCGAATGGGTGATCGCCGCCGCGGCGGCCCAGGTCGTCGAATGGGAGCGGGCAGGGCTGCGCGTGCCCCGGATCGCCGTGAATCTCTCCCGCGCCCAGCTCCGGCCCGACCTGCCGGACACTCTGGCCCGCATCCTCGGGCGCAGCGCCCTCGCGCCCCGGCGCCTGGAGCTGGAAATCACCGAAAGCCTCCTCATGCAAAACGTGGACGAGGCGGTAGCGGTGCTCGAGCGCATCGAGGCACTGGGAGTGCGCATCGCCATCGACGACTTCGGCACCGGTTACTCGTCCCTCGCCGTGCTCACCCGGCTGCCCATCGACGCGATCAAGATCGACCGGGCGTTCGTCCAGGACATCGAGGTGAACCGCAACGCCCAGGCGGTGGCGAGCGCCATCATCGCCATGGCCCGGAGCCTCCACCTCACGGTGCTGGCCGAGGGCGTGGAGCGCGAGGAGACTCTGGCTACCCTGGCGGAGCTGGGCTGCGACGGATACCAGGGCTACCTGCGCAGCCCGCCCCTTCCCGCGGAGGAGTTTGCCGCCCGCTTCCTCGCCCCCGCCGGCGTCCGACCGGCGCTCCCGCCTTGACCGGGCTCCGCACCGGTGTCCCAACTTCCCGATAATCCCGCGAGTCCCGGGTATTTCTAGCCACGGATGAATATAGATGTCGTCGAATGGGAAAATAACCTTGCCTTGATCCGCGAAAATCCGTGCCCATTCGTGGCTTACATCCGATTCAGGCGCCTGCTCGATCTACGCCGGCTGGGTACGGGCCGGCGGTGGCGAGCGCCGGCGCAGGAGTTGCAGCCCGGCCACCAGCCCCAACAAGGCCAGCGCCGGCAGGAACATCCATTCCTTGGGCGGCCGCGCGACGGGCAGCTCCAGGTGGGTGATGCGGAAGCCCTGCTCGATCCCCAGCTTCTCCGCCCGGCTGCCGAACTGCACCTGGACCACTTGGAACGATTTCCCGTCGGCGTCGGGAATCACCCGCACGCCCGCGGCTGCCAGCCGCTCCCGGGCCGGCCCCGGCTCTCCCAGGGGCAGCAGCACCCCCTTGCTCACCTCCTCCCCTTCCAGGGTCGTGCCCTCGATCCACACCCGCAGCCCGGCCTTAGCCGGCTGTTGCTCCACCACCTGCAAGAGCCGGCTGCCTGGGACCTCCTCGTACGGGGGATAGAGCATGTCCCAGAAGAATCCCGGCCGGAACAGGGTGAACGTGACCAGCAGCAGCAGCGCCGACTCGTGGAGCCGGTTGCGGGTGAGGAACCACCCTTGGGTGGCGGCGGCGAACATGAGGTTGGCCACGATGGCGCTCCCGATGGTGAGGAAAAGCTGCCACCAGGTGGTGATGTCGATCAACAACAACTGGGTGTTGAAGATGAACATGAAAGGCAGGATCGCCGTGCGGATGCTGTAGCCGAAGGCGGTGATGCCGGTCTTGATGGGATCGCAGCGGGCGATTCCCGCCGCGGCGTAGGAGGCGAGGCCCACGGGCGGCGTCACGTCCGCCATCAGGCCGAAATAGAACACGAAGAGGTGCACCGCGATCAGGGGTACCAGCAGACCTTGCTGGGCTCCCAGCTCCACCACCACTGGCGCCATCAGGGTGGACACCACGATATAGTTGGCGGTGGTGGGCAGGCCCATTCCCAGGATCAGGCAGATCACCGCCACCAGGAAGAGCATCAAGAGCAAGTTGCCGCCGGAGAGGATCTCCACGAACTCGGTCATCACCAGCCCGATGCCGGTGAGGGTCACGGTGCCTACGATGATGCCGGCCGCCGCCGTGGCGATACCGATGCCGATCATGTTGCGCGCGCCGTTCTCCAGACCCTTGACCAGGTCCTTGAGACCTTGCAGCGCCGCCGTCCCATAGCCCCCTTGGCCGCGGAAGAACGCTTGGATCGGCCGCTGGGTGAGCAGGATAAAGATCATGAAGGAGGTGGCCCAGAAGGCGGAGAGCCCCGGCGAGAGGTGCTCCACCATTAGGCACCAGATGAGCACCACCACCGCCAGCAGGTAATGGAGCCCCGTCTTGAGGGTTGGCCCGGGCTCGGGCAGCACCTCCAGGGGAGCGTTGGGATCGTCCCGGGCGAGAGGCGGAAAGCGGCAGCCGTACCACAGCAGTCCCAGGTAGACTGCTGCCATGAGGAATGCGATCACCAGGAGGGACGCGTCTCCCGCCGCGCCCTTGATCCACCCCAGGGTGTAGTAGACCAGGCCCGAAAGGACGATCAGCCCCGCGACAGTCATGGCGAAGGCGAGGGCGCGTTGGAGGAACGTGGACTGGGTACGCTGGGGCAGCCCCCGGATGTCCGCCTTGCACGCCTCCAGGTGCACGATGTAGAAGAGGGCGATGTAGGAGATGACCGCCGGCAGGAAGGCGTGCTTGATCACGTCGGCGTAGGGGATGCCCACGTACTCCACCATGAGGAAGGCGGCGGCCCCCATCACGGGCGGCATGATCTGGCCGTCCACGGAGGCGGCCACCTCCACCGCCCCCGCCTTGTCCGGTCGGTAGCCTACCCGCTTCATCAGGGGAATGGTGAAGGTGCCGGTGGTTACCACGTTGGCAATGGAAGAGCCGGAGATCACCCCGGTCGCCGCGGAGGCCACCACGGCCGCCTTGGCGGGCCCGCCCCGCAGGTGGCCGAGCAGAGAGATGGCGGACTTGATGAAATAGTTGCCCGCGCCCGCCGTCTCTAGGAGGGAGCCGAAGAGCACGAACAGGAAGATGAAGCTGGTCGACACGCCCAGCGCCACCCCGAACACGCCTTCGGTGGTGAGCCACAAGTGGGACATGGCCTTTTCCAGGGAGGCCCCTTTGTGGGCGATCGCCTCCGGCATATAGGGCCCGGCGAAGATGTAGCCGATGAAGACGAGCGCCAAAATCACCAGCGGCAGCCCCAGGGTGCGCCGGGCCGCCTCCAGCAAGAGGGCAAGCCCAAGGACCGCCACCACCAGGTCCTGGACGATGGGGATGCCGGGCCGGGTGGCCAGCTCCCGGTAAAAGAGAAAGATGTAGAGGGCGCCGAACGCCCCCGCCAGAGCCAGAACCCAATCCAGGGCGGGGACGTATTTACGCGGCGATCCCTTGAACGCGGGATAGGCGAGGAAAGCGAGGAAGACAGCGATCGCCAGGTGGATGGAGCGGGCCTCGGTGTCGTTGAGGACGCCGAAGCCCACCGCAAAGGGCAGGGGCGAAGCGTACCAGAGCTGGAACAGAGACCAGCCGATGGCCACCGTGAACAGAATTCTGGCGGCGAGGCCCGTCGGCTTGCGCCCGCCGGTGTCGGTCTCGGCCACGAGGGCTTTAAGCTCTTGCTCGCTGAGCCCTCTCTCCCGATTCTCCGCCGTGGCCATCGCCTCCTCCTCGTCAGCCCGCAAAAAGCAAGGGGCCGTTACTCGATAGGATACGGCCCCTTGGGATTTCTCAAGAAACGCCTCTCGGACGGGCTACATCCAACCCTTCTCCTTGTAATAGCGTACCGCCCCGTCGTGCAGCGGAGCCGACAGGCCGTCCTTGATCATGCGCTTGGGATCCAGGTTGGCGAGCGCCGGGTGCAGCTTCTTGAACTCCTCGAAGTTGTCGAACACCGCCTTCACCACCTGGTACACCACGTCCGCCGGCACCTTGCTGGAGGTGACCAGGGTCGCCAGCACCCCGTAGGTGGGCACCGGGTCGGGGTTGTTGTTGTACAGCCCCCCGGGGATCTCCACTTTCGCGTAATAGGGATTCTCCTTCACTAGCTTGTCCACCGCCGGACCGGTGAGGGGCACCAGCCTGGCGCCGCAAGTGGTGGTGGGGTCCTGGATGTTGGCCGACGGATGGCCCACGGCGTAGAAAAAGCCGTCGATCTTGTTGTCGCACAGGGCCGCCCCGTGCTCGTCGGCTTTCAGCTCGGAGGCTAGGGAGAAGTCGGAGAGCTTCCAGCCCAGGGCGTTCAGCAGTTCCTCCAGGGAGGCGCGGGTTCCCGAGCCCGGGTTGCCCACGTTGAAGCGCTTGCCCTTCAAGTCCTCGAAGCGCTTGGCGTTCAACTCCTTGCGCGCCACCACGGTCATCGGCTCGGGATGGAGGGAAAACACCGCGCGCAGCTCCTTCATAGGGCCCGCGTCCTTGAACACCTTGTCGCCGTGCCAGGCGTGGTATTGCCAGTCGGACTGGGCCACGCCGAAATCCAGCTCGCCAGCGCGGATGGTGTTGATGTTGTAGACTGAGCCGCCGGTGGACTCCACCGAGCAGCGCATTCCATGCTTCTGCCGGTCCTTGTTCACCAGGCGGCAGATGGCGCCGCCCGCGGCGTAGTACACCCCCGTGACCCCGCCCGTGCCGATGGTGATGAACTTCTGCTGGGCCGACGCCGGAGCCGGTCCCAGGCCCAGGGCGCCTGCGAGCAGGGCCGCCCCCAGGAGCGGCAGTTTTTTCGCGCTTGTCGTCCTCATGGTCTCTTCCTCCAGTGGTGATGATGGTCGTCGATGATCCGCCGGGCCCGGGAACGGGCTTCTCCACGGGCCGCCGGCGCGGGCCTCCGGACCGGAATGCCTCCCATGACGTCAGGGTGGGAGCCCGGCAGGGCGGGCTCCCGGCGGGTTCGAGTGTACCACGCGCCCCCGAGCGCCGCGGAGGGCGGACGGGTCAAAGCACCTCTCCTCCTACCAGCGTACCCGATGCGGGAGCCTCGACCCGAGGGTAGCCGGACGACGTCAGGGCCGCCTCCAGGGCCGCGGCCAGCCGGTCCACGATTTCCGCCACGTGCCCGGCGCCGATGATGAACGGAGGCGCAAGGAGCACGTGATCCCCCAGCTTGCCGTCCAGGGTCCCTCCCATAGGGTAGCAAGCGAGACCCCGCGCTAGGGCCTCCCGCTTCACCGCGGCGTGGAGCTTAAGCGCCGGATCGAACGGCCGCTTGCTCGCCCGCTCTTCCACCAGCTCCAACCCGAGGAGCAGCCCCCGGCCGCGGATATCGCCCACGTGGGGGTGATCCCCGAGGCGCTCCGCCAGGGCCGCTCGCAACCCCTCCCCCTGGCGGCACACGTTCTCGAGCAGGTTCTCTTCCCGGATCACCCGCTGCACCGCCAGGGCCGCGGCGCAGGCAACCGGATGCCCCATGTAGGTGTGGCCGTGCTGGAAGAAGCCCGAGCCGTCCCGGATCGCTTCGAAGATGGGCTGGCGCACTATCACCGCGCCGATGGGTTGGTAGCCGCCCGCAAGCCCCTTGGCCAGGACCACCAGGTCCGGCACGATTCCCTCCTGCTCGCAGGCAAAGAGGGTGCCGGTGCGTCCCATACCGCACATCACTTCGTCCAGGATCAGCAGGATGCCGTAGCGGTCGGTGAGCTCGCGTACCCGCCGGAAGTAACCCGCCACCGGCGGAACAGCGCCCAGGGTCGCTCCCACCACCGGCTCGGCCACGAAGCCGATCACCGTATCGGGTCCCAAGCGCAGGATCTCCTCCTCCAGTTCTCGGATCAGGCGGTCGCAGTATTCGGCGTCGCTCTCCCCTTCCCCCTTGCCCCGGTAGGCGTAGCAGGGGGAGACATGGGAGACCTTGATCAGGAGCGGTCCGAACTGGGCCCGCCGCCACAGGTTCCCGCCCACCGAGAGAGCCCCCAGGGTGTTGCCGTGGTAGCTCTGGCGTCGGGCGATGAAGTGGCGCCTTTGGGGCTGTCCGATCTCGAGAAAGTACTGGCGGCCTAGCTTGAGGGCCGCCTCCACCGCCTCCGAGCCCCCCGACACGAAATACACCCGGGTGAGGTCCCCCGGCGCCGCCTCGGCAAGGCAGTCGGCGAGACGCTCCATGGGCTCATTGGTGAAGAAGGAAGTGTGGGCGTAGGCGAGCCGCCGGGCCTGCTCCTGAATCGCCTGGATGACGGCGGGATGGCCATGGCCCAGGCAGGAGACGGCGGCACCGCTGGAGGCGTCCAGGATGCGGCGGCCTTGCGCGTCCACCAGGTACGGCCCCTCGCCCCCCACCGCCATGGGAGGATCCAACCGGGCGTTGCGGTGAAAGACGTGGCTCATGGTTTCAGCTCGCCGGCAGGGAAGACAAAAGAGGAGAAGCCCCGCGCAACTCGGACACTTTACGTCCCTCCCTCCAAGGGTTCGGAGGCCCAGCCGGGAGGAGCGACCCCCTCCGGAGGCGGCACGGGAGGCGGCAATCCCCGCGCCGCCCAGCGAAACAACAGCCGCAGGGCGCCGTTGGAACCTGCACAGAGGGAAGTGATGGCCACCGTGGCCCGCACCGCGCCGCGGGAGATCTTGACCTGATCCCCCCGGCTGAAGGCCAGGCGCCCCTTGAGGTTTGCCAGGGTGAGCACCGCCATGCCCAGGGCCCACAGGCAGAAGCGCCGGATGCCCTCCTCCCGTTTGGGGACGAACAGGGTGTAATCGAGAGCACGCTCCAGATGCCATCGGGCCACGCCGATCAGGTATTCCATTCCTCGCCGGAAGCCCGCTTCCCCCGGCGTAAGGGCGCCGAGATCGCAGCCCCGCTCCTCGAACACCGCGCGGGGCAGCCAGCAGGCGCCCCGGGAGCGGTCCTCCCACACGTCCTTGAGGATGTTGGTCATCTGCAGCCCCTGGCCGAAGGACAGGGCGAGCTGGCGCAGCTCCTCTCGCCGCGGCGCCAGCTCCTGAATCCGCTGGCAGAAAAGCTCGGTGAGCATCTCCCCCACCACGCCCGCCACGCAGTAACAGTAGCCGTCCAGGTCCGCCAGGGTTTCCAGCCCCCGGGAGCCGCCCTGGGCCTGGAAGCGCGCCATGCCTTCCGTCATCACCCGCACGCAGCGCTCGATGGCCGCCCGCTGGGGCGCTGCGAAGGCACGGGCGATGGCCACCACCCGGGCCGTGTGGGCCACCAGGTCCCGTTCTGCCGGGGACGCCCGGGGCGACAGGCGGGCGGACAATTCGGCCGCAAAGGCCTCGCCGGGTTCCCGGCCTTCCACGACCCGGGCGAAGCGGCGCAGGAAGCGCAGCTTGTCCTCCACCGGGAGGTGAGGATCATCCTCCACCGTGTCGGCGATGCGGCACAGGAGATAGGCGTTGCCCACTGCGATGCGCAACCAGGCCGGCAACTCGGGAATGGTCAGGGCGAAGGTGCGGGAGACCCCGGCGAGAATGCGGTCTTGATATTGGAGGTCGGACGCTGGGATGGACATGGGATCGCGAGCGCTCGGGAAAGCGGCCCACCCCGGGAGGCAGGACCGCCATGCGGGAAGTATAGTCGCCCTCGCTCCCGGGCGCACCACCGTATGGGTAAGGCGGCCGGGCGGGTTAGCGGCTTTCGACGTGGGGAACAAAGCAGCGCGGAAATCCCCGCGCATCGGCATCCCGACCCGTAAGAACCCTTGGGCCTCCCCGTCTAACCTATCGTTGGATCTTCCTCGAGGAAGAAGAGAATAAGCCGATGAAAAAACCGCGACAGGGGACGGGGCTGTTTTTCCTCGGGATCGGCATAGCGTTGGGGGCGGCCGCCGAAACGGTCGTCACGCCACCGGCCCAGCCCAACGGCATCCATCCGCAGACCGGGTTCAGCCGGCAGAGCGCCTGGAAAATGGGCATCGGGAGCGGCTTGCGCAAGGATGCGATGGAAGTGGCAATTGCGGTCGGCGCAGGACCCGGCAGCAATGCCTTCGGCAGCAGGCGCACCCACGATCTCGCCCTCGTTTCGGGAAGTGTCGGCTGGATCTTTAGCGACTTGGTGGGCCGGGACAGGTGGTGGCGAGGCAACTTCGAGTTGGTGGGAGAACTGTTTTCCGGCTTGCAGTTCCACCCGAACGACCGCTATTTCGTCGGGCTCACGCCGCTGCTACGCTACAACTTCGCCACGGGCAGCCGCTGGGCGCCGCTCATCGACCTGGGCGCCGGCGTGTCGGTCACCAACATCGGGAAGCCGGACTTGAGCTCCAAGTTTCAGTTCAACGTCCAAGGAGGCGCCGGGGTCCGTTACTTCATCCGGGACGACATGGCCGTTACGGTACTATACCGCTACCTCCATTTTTCCAACGCCGGGATTGAAGAACCCAACACGGGCACGAACACCCATACGTTGCGGATCGGACTCAGTTGGTTTTTCTGAGGCGGCGTTCCCAGTCTCGAACCTGATCGCTGCGCTGACCGCCATGGCTAACGCCACTGGGCCGTAACATGGCAAAATGGCTTGGGATTTGAGCGCGCCCAATGAGCCACAACACTTGGATTCACCGCTTCGTGCGCCTGGGCGTGCGCCCTCTGGCGGCGACGCCGATAGCGCCCAACCACCTGACCACGCTGCGACTGGCGACCGGCCTGGGCGCCAGCGCCCTGTTCGCCGTCGGCGGCGCCGCGGCCCTGGTCTGGGGGGC
>NZ_JBRBEM010000014.1:0-79147 GCF_052805615.1 Pelomicrobium sp. P1 | reverse complement strand
GGGTTGTTCCTGCTTTCCATGCTGCTCGACCGGGCCGACGGTGAGCTGGCGCGGCTTTCCGGGAAAAAAAGCGCTTTCGGCCAGAAATACGATCTGGTGGCCGACGGCGTGTGCAACACGCTGGCCTTCGTGGGGCTGGGGTTCGGGCTCAAGACCGGGACCCTGGGCCCGTGGGCGATTCCCCTGGGCGCGCTGGCCGGCCTGGCGATCGCGGCGACTTTTTACCTCTTGTGGCGATGGGAAGCGCTCACCGGAGAAGACACCGCTCCATTGGGCGGTGCCGCGGGCTTCGACCCGGACGACGCGCTGATCGTCGTCCCGATCATGCTCTGGCTCGGGTTTGCCGAGCACCTGCTGGTGGCCGCCGCGATCGCCGCGCCGGCATTCGCCGCTTTCGTTTACTGGGGTCTCGTGCGCAGGCTCGGCCGCCCGACCGGCCGGCACCCCCAGTCTTCGTAGCCTAACTTGTGAGAAGCGATGGTTCAGCCGCTGACCCAAGAGCAGATTGAGAGCTTCCACCGCGACGGGTTTCTGATCGTCCGCGGTCTCTACGGGCGCGAGGCCGCGGCGCGCATCGCTGCCTGGACCGAGGAGATCGCGGGCTACCCGGAGGTTCCGGGCAAGTACATGATGTATTTCGAGACAAGCCGCCTGGAGCCGGGCCGGCGCCTGCTTAACCGGATGGAGAATTTTTGCCCCTACCACGCCGGCTTCGACGCCCTGCTCAACGGCCCCGGGCTGCGCGACGCGGCGGCCCAGCTTTTCGGCGCGCCGGCGGTCCTGTTCAAGGACAAGATCAACTTCAAGCTGCCGGGCGGGGGCGGCTTCACCCCGCACCAGGACGTACAGGCCGGCTGGGACCGCTACGCGAGCCTCCATATCACCGCGCTCGTCAGCATCGACGCCGCGACCCGGGACAACGGCTGCCTGGAGCTCGCGGCAGGGCGCCACCGGGAAGGACAATTAGGCCCCAGTTGGGCGCCGCTGCCGGAGGACGTGACTGCCCAAATGGACTTCATAGCGTGCGAGACGAAACCGGGCGACGTGGTGTTCTTCGATTCCTATACCCCCCACCGCTCCGCCCCCAACCTGAGCTCGCGGCCCCGGCGGGTACTCTACGTGACCTACAATAGACTGGACGAAGGCGACCACCGGGCCCGGTACTACGCCGACAAGCGCAAGAGTTACCCGCCCGACTGCGAGCGGGAGCCAGGCAGGGAGTACGTGTTTCGTGTCTGAGGCCCCTCGTTTCGGCTACGCCGACGCGGCCTGCCGCACCCGCCAATGCCCGACCCCCAGGCCCTAATTCTCGCTGCCGGCCGGGGAACGCGGTTCGCCGGCGACCCGGAGCACAGGCCGCTTCCCAAGTGCCTCCTGCGCTTCGGCGGGCGTAGCCTGCTCGAGCGCCATCTGCGGCTGCTGACGCGGGCCGGCGTGAGGGACATCTGCGTCGCGGTGGGTTACGGGGCCGAACGTGTCCGGGACGAACTGGCGCGCCTGGATTCCGGGGCCAGGGTGACGACGGTGTTCAACCCCGATTACGACCTGGGCAGCGTCGTGACCGTGTGGTGCGCCCGAGCACGGCTGCTGGCGGGGCGCGAGACCTTGCTCATGGACGCGGACGTCCTCTACGACGGGCGGATGCTCGCGCGCCTGCTGGGTTCGGCCCATCCCGATTGCCTGCTCATGGACCGCAACCTCGAGCCCGGCGAGGAGCCGGTCAAGGTGTGCGTGCGGGCGGGCCGCATCGTGGAGTTCCGCAAGCGCCTCGCCCCGGGACTGACGTTCGACCATTGCGGCGAGTCGGTGGGGTTCTTCCGCCTCTCGGCGGACACCTGCCTGGCCCTCGCGGCCCGGGCGACCGCCTACCGGGAGGCGGGCCGGGGCATGGAGCCCCACGAGGAAGCTCTGCGCGACCTGATGCTGGAGGCGCCGGAGCGCTTCGGCGCGGAGGACGTGACCGGGCTGCCCTGGATCGAGATCGATTTCGCCGAGGACGCGCGGCGGGCGCGGGAGGAGATCCTGCCGCGGTTAGAATGCTAGTTCCCGAACCGGCGCGGCCCGAGCACGATCCAATCCTCGTCATGGACAGACGCCCACGCCCCGCATCCAAGGCTGCCGCCCTGCGGGCGCTGCTCGCCTCCCCCGAGCTGGAATTCCTGATGGAGGCCCACAACGGCCTGAGCGCCCGCATCGTGGAAGAGGCCGGCTTCAAGGGCATCTGGGCGAGCGGGCTCACCCTCTCGGCCCAGTTCGGCGTGCGCGACAACAACGAGGCGAGCTGGACCCAGGTGGTGGACATGGTGGAGTTCATGGCCGACGCCACCCGCATTCCGATCCTCATGGATGGAGATACAGGCTACGGCGACTTCAACAGCATGCGCCGTCTGGTGAAGAAGCTGGAAAGCCGCGGCGTCGCCGGGGTGTGCATCGAGGACAAGCTGTTTCCCAAGACGAACAGCTTGATCGACGGCCACCGCCAGCCGCTGGCGGATGTCGCCGAGTTCCAGGGCAAGATCCGCGCCGGCAAGGACAGCCAAAGCGATCCGGACTTCGTCATCGTGGCGCGGGTGGAGGCGCTGATCGCCGGCTGGGGCCTGGACGAGGCCCTGCGCCGGGCCGAGGCCTATCACGCCGCCGGCGCCGACGCCATCCTGATCCACAGCAGGAAAAGCCGCGCCGACGAGATCCTGGCCTTCGCCCGGGAGTGGGCCGGACGCTCGCCCCTGGTGATCGTGCCGACCACTTACTACAGTACCCCCACCGACGTGTTCCGCGCCGCCGGGGTGAGCGTGGTGATCTGGGCCAACCACACCCTGCGGGCGGCCATTTCCGCCATGCAAGCCCTGGCCCGGGAACTTCACGCCACCGAAACCCTGGTGAACGTGGAGGACCGGATCGCGCCAGTGAGGGAGATCTTCCGCTTGCAGCGCGCCGACGAGCTGCTGGCGGCGGAACGCCAGTACGCCGCTCCCCGGGAGCGAACCACCACCGCGGTGGTGCTGGCGGCGAGCCGGGGGGAGGGGCTGGACGAGCTGACCGAGGATCGCCCCAAAGCCATGCTGCCGGTGGCCGGCCGCCCCCTGCTGCGCCGGCTGGTGGACGAGTTCAAGAAGCAGGGCATCGACGCCGTCACCGTGGTTGCCGGTTACAAAGCCCGGTCCATCGACCTGCCGGGCGTCGAGGTGGTGGAGAACCCGGGGCACGCCGAGAGCGGCGAGCTGGCTTCCCTCGCCTGCGCCCGCGAGGCCATCGGCGAGGACACGGTGGTGAGTTATGGCGACCTTTTGTTTCGCAGCTACATCCTGCGGGACCTGCTGGAGACGCCGGGCGAGCTGGCGGTGGTGGTGGACTCTTCGCCGGTGCCGGAGAGGCCGGAACGGCGGCGGGATCTCGCCTACTGCTCGGCCCCCGACGACCACGCCCTGTTCCCCCAGGACGTGAAGCTCCTGCGGGTGGACGCCCGGCCGCGACCGGGCGCGGGTGCGCCCAGCGGGCGCTGGATCGGCATGCTGCGCGTGCGGAGCGCCGGGCGCTCGTGGCTGCTCCAGGCGATGGACGCCCTGGCGCAAAGGCCCGACTTCCACCGGCTGGGGCTGCCGGACCTGCTCAACCACCTGACCGAGGCCGGCCGTCCGGTCCGAGTGCTCTACGTGAGCGGCCATTGGCTGGACGTGAACGACCCGGACGACCTGCGCCGCGCGGTGGATTTCGCCTACGGGAACCCGGGCGCCCAGGGCTCCGGCGAGGTCGTCCCGTGATCGAGGCGGCGGAATTTCTGCGCCAGGCGGCGGCCCTGGGCTACCGTTGGTACGCCGGGGTGCCCTGCTCCTTCCTGGCGGCCCTCATCGACCAGGCGAGCGCCGACCCGGCCCTCGCTTATGTTTCGGCGGCGAACGAGGGCGACGCGGTGGCCGCGGCGGCGGGGGCGTGGCTCGGCGGCCGGGCGAGCGTCGCCCTGATGCAGAACTCGGGCCTCGGCAACGCGGTAAGCCCCCTCACGTCGCTGAATCACGTGTTCCGCATTCCGGTGCTGCTCCTCGTCACCCTACGCGGCGAGCCGGGGATCGCCGACGAGCCCCAGCACGCCCTGATGGGGCGCATCACCCCCGCGTTGCTGGACACCCTGGAGATTCCCTGGGCCCGTCTGCCGGATTACCCCGAGGCCCTGGGGCCTACCCTGGCGAAAGCCCGGGCGGTCATAGAAGAGACCGAGCGCCCCTACGCCCTGCTGGTGGGCAAGGACAGCTTCTCCGCTTCTACGGCATCTCCAGGCGGCGCCCGGCCGCCGCGACGGCATTCCGGCGCCGTGCCCCGCGCCCGCTGGCAAGGGTCCGAGGCGCGGCGGCCGAGCCGGCGGGAAGCGCTGGAGCGCATTGCGGCCCTCGTCCCAGAAAACGCCGGCGTCCTGATCGCCACCACCGGCCACACCGGGCGGGAGCTCTACGCCCTGGGCGACCGCCCCCATCAGCTCTACCTGGTGGGCTCCATGGGATGCGCCTCGTCCCTGGCCCTGGGGCTCGCCTTGGCGCGCCCGCGGCTGCGCGTCATCGTGCTCGACGGGGACGGGGCGGCTCTCATGCGCATGGGGAATCTAGCCACCATCGGCGCCTATCGGCCGCCCAACCTGGTCCACGTGCTGCTGGACAACGAGGCCCACGGGTCCACGGGCGGCCAGGCGACGGTGTCGGCGGGCATCTCGTTCGCGGGCGTCGCCGCCGCCTGCGGCTACCCTGCGGTGTGGGAAGGGAACGCGCTTTCGTTGCTCGACGAAGCGCTGGGGCCGACCCAGGTCTCGGGTCCTGTCTTCGTGCATCTCAAGATCGCCCCCGGCGCCCCGGCCGGGCTGCCGCGCCCTTCCCTCTCGCCGGTCGAAGCGCGGCGGCGCTTCATGGCCCACATCGACGGCCTGGAGCTCCCTTGCGCGAGATCGACATGATCCTGCTCAACCCCGGTCCGGTGAACCTGAGCCCGCGGGTGCGGGCGTCGTTGACCTCCCCCGATCTATGCCATCGCGAAAGCGAGTTCGGCGATCTGCAGGAAGACGTGCGGCGGTCGCTGCTGGCGCTCTACGGGCTCAATCTCCTGGAATGGGCGCCGGTGCTCCTCTCCGGCTCGGGAACGGCGGCGGTGGAAGCGATGCTAGCCAGCCTGGTCCCGCCCGGCGGCGCCCTCTTGGTGATCGATAACGGCGTCTACGGCGCGCGAATGGCGGAGATCGCCCGCTGCCACGGCATCCGCCATGCCGTCTTGCGCCAGGAATGGGGCGCGCCGGTGGACCCGGAGGCCCTCGCCCGCCGGCTCGATGAGGCGCCGGAGACCAGCCACGTGGCGGTGGTCCACCACGAAACCACCACCGGGCGATTGAACGACCTCGCCGCCATCGCCCGCCTGTGCCGAGAGCGCCACGTGGCGCTGCTGGTGGACGGGGTGAGCAGCTTCGGCGCCGAGGCGCTGGAGTTCTCCGCCTGGGGCGTGAGTGCCTGCGCCGGGAGCGCCAACAAGTGCCTCCACGGCGCGCCGGGGTTAAGCTTCGTGCTGGTTAGGCGGGACGCACTGCCGCCGGGCGGCGCCGGCCGCGGCCTCTATCTGGACCTGGCGCGGCACTTGCGAGCCCAGGACGGGCGCGACACCGCCTTCACCCCCGCCGTGCCCCTGTTCTACGCCCTGAGGGAGGCCCTCCACGAGCTGCTGGAGGAAGGCGGCTGGCCCGCGCGCCACGCCCGTTACGCGCGCCTCGCCGCCGCCGTGGAGGACGGGCTTGACCGGCTCCAGGTGGAGCCGCTGCTCCGATCCGGCCCGCGCTCGGTGGCGCTGCGCGCCTACCGGCTGCCGCAAGGCATCGACTACCCGATGTTGCACGACGGGCTCAAGCGGCGCGGGTTCGTGATCTACGCCGGCCAGGGGGAGCTCTCCAAATCCATCTTCCGGGTCTCCACCATGGGCGCCATCGCCGCCGCCGACCTGGAGCGCTTCGTCGCCGCGGTGGGCGAGATCCTGGACGGGGCACCCTCCAGCGGAGGCTCCGGGTGAATCCTCCGGGCTCGCCGGCTGCGGCCGAGGACCCGCCATGAAGGCCGGTAGGCTGCGCCGGTTCCTGCGCCTCAGCTTGGTCGGCGGGCTGGCCTTGTTCCTGTATCTGGTGATCGAGCGGGGCACGGTGGAGCTGGCGGCGGCCTTGAAGACCGCGGGATGGGGGCTCGCGCTGGTGGCGGCGTTCCACCTGGCGCCCATGGCCGCCGACACCCTGGGCTGGCAGCGCCTGGTACCCGCGGCGGCGCGCCTGCCCTTCGCCACCCTGCTGTGGGCCCGCTGGATCGGCGAGTCGATCAACGGACTGCTGCCGGTGGCCCAAGTGGGGGGCGATCTGGTCAAGGCCCGCCTGCTCGGCCAGCGGGGCATGCCGGGGGAGATCGCCGGCGCCAGCGTGGTGGTGGGCTTGACCCTGGCGGTATTCACCCAGATTCTTTTTACCCTCCTTGGGGTGGTCCTCCTGGTCCTTCACCTGGGCGGGGAGCGCTTCACCGACGCCCTGCTGGCCGGGACGGCGATCATGGGCGCCCTGTTACTGGGCTTCTACTGGGCCCAGCGCCGCGGCCTGTTCTCGGCCCTGGTGGCGGCTCTCGGGCGCCTCGCCGGCGGCAGCGACTGGCGGGCCCTGGCCGGGGGCGCGGCCGCCCTGGACCGGGCCATCTCCCGCACCTACGCCGACCGCCGGGCGCTCCTGGCGTGCTGCGCCTGGCTGCTCGCGGGCTGGCTCTTGGGAGCCGGAGAGGTCTGGCTGGCCATGGCCTTCCTCGGCCATCCGGTGGGATGGGCCGAGGCCCTGCTCCTGGAGAGTCTGGGCCAGGCAGTGCGTGCCGCCGCCTTCCTGGTGCCCGGTGCCCTGGGCGTGCAGGAAGGCGGATACCTGCTGCTCGGCGCGCTCCTGGGGCTCGAGCCGCCCCTCGCCCTGGCGCTGTCCCTGGCGAAACGCGCCCGGGAGCTGGCCCTGGGCCTCCCGGGCCTGGTGGCTTGGCAGATCGCGGAAAGTCGTGGATGGTGGCGGGGGCGCCGGCGGCGGTCACCGCGGGCCGGGGTCCGTCCAGATGGGGGATGAGCGCCCCGCCCCGGATCGCCGGGAGAGCGCAAGGGAAATCAAGGTGGAACGGGATCAGGCGGAGACGCGCTTGAGGAGTGGCTGACATGGAGAGATCACTGAACGGGGCCAGGTCCCGGCGGGCGAGCCCCAAGGCGCTGGCCGCCTTCGCGGTGGCGGCGATTTGCGCCGCGTTCGCGCCGCTCGCCGCCGGGGCCGAGGAGAACCCGGCGGCGGTGGTCGAGGGCTTCCAGGCGGTGCTCGTATCGGTGATGAAAGACGCCGGCAAACTAGGCTACGCCGGTCGATACAAGCGTCTCGCCCCGGCGGTGGAGGAGAGCCACGATCTGCAAAGCATCGCGGCGTTCGCCGCGGGCAGGTACTGGCAGCCGTTGAGCGACGCCCAGAAGTCCCTGCTCGTGGCCACCTTCAGCGAGTGGAGCATCTCCACCTACGCGCACCGCTTCGATGCCTATTCCGGGGAAAGATTCAGGACGCTCTCGGTCGAGCAAACCCCTCGGGGCGAGGCGTTGGTGCGCAGCGAGCTCGTCAAGCCGGGGGGCGAAACCCTCCGCTTCGACTATCTGCTGCGCCGCCGGGAGGAAGGCTGGCGGATCGTCAACATCGTCGTGGACGGGGTGAGCGACCTCGCCATTCGGCGATCGGAGTTCGCGAGCATCCTGCGCACCGAGGGTTTCGACGCCCTGATAAAGAAGCTGAAGGACAAGATTGCGGCCCAGTCGAAGTCTGCGGGCTCTTGAAGGCGCGCGGCGGCTCCTGAGCGCCACGGGCGAGGCGTACCGCCGCGGCCTGGTCCGGCTGGTCACCGGGTCGGGCCGGGCCGCCCCCTGGGTATTGGGCGCGGCGGCGCTCTCGAGCGCTGCTCTCCTGTACTACGGGGCGAGCCGCCTCTCGATCAACACCGACACGGCGGACATGCTGGCGCCGGAACTCCCCTTCCGCCAGGCCGACCGGAAGTTCGAGCAAGCCTTTCCGCAGCTCTCCGACCTCATCGTTGTGATCGTGGAGGCCGGCGTCGCGAGCCGGGCGAACGATGTCGCGGACCAGCTCGCCGGGGCGCTCGCGCGCTCGAACGGCCCCTTTCGTTACGTCTACCAGCCCGGCCGCGGCCCTTTCTTCGCGCGCAACGGCCTGCTCTACCTGGACACGGACGAGCTCTGGCAACTGAGCGAGAAGCTCGCCGAGGCGCAGCCGTTCCTGGGAGCGATGGCCCAAGACCCGAGCCTGCGCGGTCTTTTCTCCGTGCTGGGGCGCGCCCTCGGGGAGAACTTGGGCACCGAAAACCGGGCGGCCCTCAAGAAAGTGCTCAACGAAATCGACGCGGCGGTACAAGCCCTGCTGGCGGGCACGCCCCAGCCGCGCTCATGGCGGGAAGCGCTGCTGGAGGGCGGCTCTGCGTCCAGGGACAACCATCGCAGCTTCATCCTGATCCAGCCGCGCTTCGACTACGCGAGCCTGAGGCCGGCGAAAGAGGCGCTGGACCGGGTGCACCGCCTCGCCCGGCAGGTGGAGGCCGAGGAACCGGGCGTGCAAGTCCACGTCACGGGGGAAGTGGCCATGGAGGACGAGGAGCTGGCGAGCGTATCGAAAGGGGCGGGTATCGCCACCTCGGTCGCTTTTGCCCTGGTCTGCGCCATCCTCTTCCTGGGGCTGGGCTCACCGCGGCTCGTGGCCGCCATCCTGGTCACCCTGGGCATAGGTCTCACGTGGACCGCCGCCTTCGCCGCCGCCGCCATCGGCCATCTGAATCTGATCTCGGTGACCTTCGCCGTCCTGTTCATCGGCCTGGGGGTGGATTTCGGCATCCAGTTCGCGATGCGGTACAAAGAGGAACTGGACGCGACGCACGACCATGTCGCCGCCCTGGAGCGGGCTGCGGCGGGCGCCGGCGGCACCCTCACCCTGGCGGCCCTCGCCGCCGCCTTGAGCTTCCTTTCCTTCGCCCCCACGGATTACCGGGGGCTGGCCGAGCTGGGCGTCATCTCCGGCTTCGGCATGATAGTCGCCCTGGGGGCGAACCTGACGGTGCTGCCCGCAGCGCTCAGCCTGATGCAGGTCGGCCCCTACAAGGGAAGGACCGGGGCGGGCCCGGTGGAGACTCTGTCCCTGAGAGTGCTCACCGTCCAGCGCAACCGGCGGATCCTGCTCAGCGCCGCGGCGGCGGCGGCCGCCGGCTCCCTCCTCCTGGTGCTCCAGGCCCGTTTCGATTTCCATCCCCTCAACCTGCGGGACCCGACCACCCCGTCCGTTGCCGCTTTCCTGAGCCTCTTGCAGGATCCATCCACCACCCCCTACACCATCGAGATCCTGGCCCAGGACCTGGAGGCGGCCCAGGCACTGGCCGCCCGCCTGGAAAGCCTGGACGCGGTCGACCGGGCGCTCACCCTGGCGAGCTTCGTGCCGGCGGATCAGGAGGAGAAATTGCGCATCATCGGGGACATGAACCTGGTCCTCGCGCCCCTGGTCACCCCCCCTGCACCCGCGGCGGCCCCCACGCCCCAGGAAGAGGCGATGGCCGTGGAGAAGTTCCGCCAGGACCTCGTGGCGGCCGGCGCCGGCGGAGACGAGCTGGCCGCCAGCGCCGAGCGGCTCGGCGGCACCCTGCAACGGCTCGCGGCCATGCCGGGCTGGCCCGGGGCGTTGGCGGAGGAATTGCGGCGCAGCGTCATCGGCGACCTGCCCCAAGTCCTGAACGAGCTGGGGCAGCTCCTGGCCGCAACCCGGGTCGCCCTGGCGGACCTTCCCGAGGACTTGAGGCGGCGCTACTTGAGCCCCGACGGGCAGGCCAGGGTCGAAGTCTTTCCCAAGGAAGACCTGAGGGACAACCCCGCCATGCGCCGGTTCGTGCGGGCGGTCCAAGCGGTCGCACCGGCGGCCACGGGAACCCCCGTCATTTTTGTGGAGGCCGGGGACGCGGTGGTGGAAGCGTGCCTGCAGGCCACCGCCATCGCCCTCCTCGCCACCCTGGTCCTCACGCTGGCGGCGTTGCGCAAAGTGGGGGATGCGCTCCTGGTTTTGCTCCCCGTGGTGCTGGCCGCCTTGTTCACGGCCGGCGCCGCCGTCCTGCTGGACATTTCCTTCAATCTGGCCAACATCATCGCCCTGCCCCTGCTGCTCGGCCTGAGCATCGCCTTCGGCATCTACCTGGTCAAACGCAGCCGCGCCGGATGGGACGTGAACCGCCTGTTCCGCAGCAGCACGCCCCGCGCGGTTTTCTTCAGCGCCCTCACCACGGCCGTCTCCTTCGGCGCCCTCGCCTTCTCCGAGCATCCCGGCATGGCGGGCATGGGCCGGCTCCTCGTGCTCGCCCTGTCCTTCACCCTCGTCTCCAGCCTTCTGGTCCTGTCCGCGATCCTGGCGGAGCTCGAGGGTCAACGTTCCTGAGCCGTGTAGGCAAGGGGGAACGGGTATCCCCGCAGGGCACGAGCTCAGGCGTTTCCGGCCGGACTCGAAACTTTTACTTTAAGCGGCCTGTCGAGCCCGGCCTGCAAAGACAGGCTTCCTGGTCCGACTAAATACCACATAGGCGAGCTGCCGGAAGTCCCGAAGCGTACCGGGAGCGGTCTCGCGGCCACCGCCCCCCAAGTGAAGCGGGCCGCGAGCAAAGGCGGAGGAGATTTCATGAACAATCTCTATCGGTCCATGGTTGCGGGTTTCGTTGCCACCGCCGTTATCTCGATCTTCATGGAGATCAAAACGATGGCGGGGTTCGCGCCCGAGCTGGACTTGATCCGGATGCTTAGCGCGATCTTCGGCGCTCCGAGTTTCCCGATCATCGGCTGGATGTTTCACTTCGTCATGGGAACGATTTGGTGGGGATTGTTGTTCGCGTGGTTTAACGAGTACCTGCCCGGTTCCAGACAATGGCAGAAAGGGATCTGCTTTGCGATCCTCGCCTGGTTGCTGATGATGATTACGATAATGCCTTTGGCGGGCGCCGGATTTTTCGGGGTACGCCTGGGCCTGACGGCGCCTGCCCTGATGCTGGTTCTGCACCTCGTCTATGGCGCCGTGCTTGGCACCACGTACAGAGCGCTTCTGGGCTCGCCCTTGCTCAAAAGAAGATGAGCGAACGGAAAAACGAGCCGCCGCCTAGGCCGCGGGCATCGGCCGGAGTGGCATCTCAGCATTCAGCGGAAATAGCCGTGCCGGCGAAACCAGTCGATGGCGTCCTGCAGCGCCTCGTCCGCCGGGCGAAAACGGTAGCCGAGCTGCCGCGCCGCCTTGTCGCTGGAGAAATACATCCGCTTGCGCGCCATGCGCAGCGCATCGCGGGTGACCCGCGGCTCGCTTCCGCCGGCCCACGACCACGCCTCCATGACCCACGCCACGGGAAAGAGCGCCGCCACCGGGAGTCGCACGCGGGGCGGGCGCCCGCCCGCCAGGCGGGCGATGCGGGCCAGAATCTCCCGCAGCTCCAGATTCTCGCCGCCCAGGACGTAGCGTTCTCCGGGAACCCCATGCCGGTAAGCCAGCAGATGGCCGTAAGCCACATCGTCCACGTGGACCAGGCTGAGGCCGGTGTCCACGTAAGCCGGCGTGCGGCCGCAAGCCGCGTCAAGCACCATCCGGCCGGTGGGGGTGGGCCGCCGGTCGCCGGGCCCCACCGGCGCCGACGGGTTCACGATCACCACCGGCAGGCCTTCTTCCCGGGCGAACCGCATCGCCTGCTCTTCGGCGAGAAACTTGGAGCGCTTGTAGGGGCCGATCATGTCCTCCAGCCGCGACGGCGTCGTCTCGTCGGCCGGCGCCCCATCGGCGCGGCAGCCGAGGGTGGCCACGCTGCTCGTGTAGACGACGCGCTCGACCCCGGCTTCCGCTGCCGCGCGCAGCAGGTTTACGGTACCCTGCACATTGGCGCGATGCATGGCCGACGGATCCCGCGCCCACAGGCGGTAGTCGGCGGCCGCATGGTAGACCCCGCGGCAGCCCGAAGCGGCCCGCCGCAGGGAATCCGGGTCAAGCAGGTCGCCGACCGCGGTCTGCACCGGGAGCCCCTCCAGATTGCGCTGGTCGCTGGTCGGACGCACCAGCACCCGCACGGGCTCGCCGGCGCCGACCAAGGCACGCACGATGGCCGCGCCGACGAAGCCGCTCGCGCCGGTGACCAGAAAGGGAGCGCTCATGAGGGCGGCACGAGGGCTCCGGACGCGCCGGCGGCCAGGCTCGCGCGCCGCAACGCCCGTCGAGCGAGGAGGAAGCCGGGAACGAGGGTCGCCAGGGGGGGCAGCTCCCGGGGACGGCGGGCGAGGGCGAGCAGCAGGGCTTTCGGCTGCAGGGCGCCCCCGGGACCCAGCGCGGCCAGGGCGCTTCCCGGGACGCTCCGGCTCACCGTGTCGGTGACGGCCCGCACCGCGGCGAAAGGGATCCCCGCCTCCCGGGCGACCCGGGCGATGGCCGCAGACTCCATGTCCACCGCCGCCATGGCGGACGCCCCGCGGTGGGCGGCCTTGGCGCCAGCCCCTCGCAGCGGGTGCAGCGCCTCGCCGATTGGCTCCGTGCTCACTTGCAACCGCGGCGCCAGGAGGCTGGCGAGCAGCCGCCCGTGCCACTCGGCGTCCACGGGAAAGCGCTCCCCGTCAGCAGCGATCACCAACGGCGGAAGGACGATCGCTCCGGAGCGCAGACGCGGATCGAGCGCCCCCGCGAAACCCCAGCTCAGAAGGGCCCGGGCGCCGGCGGCCACCCCGGCCCGGGCCGCCCGCTCGGCGTTCTCGGGACCGACGCCGGCGATCCTCACATGGACCGACACTTCCCCCGCCGATTCGTGGACAGGCGCTTTAGGCAAGCATCGGGCCTCGGCATGCAAGGCCGCCACCACGTCCACCCTCATCCCCATGGGGCGAGGACGCTCTTTGCCCGGGCCAACGCCCACAAGGGGAAGTAGACGCTGTAGCCGTGGTACTTGAGGTAGAACACCCGGGGAAAGCCCGGCGCGGTGAACTCCGGATCGTCCCAGCGCCCGTCGCTTTCCTGGGTGCGCAGCAGGTATTCCACGCCGCGCCACAACTCAGGCGCCCCGGTCTCCCCGGCCGCTAGAAGCCCGAGCACGGCCCAGGCGGTCTGGAACGCCGTGCTGCGGCTGGCCCGGCCGGCGAGGCTCGGGTCGGCGTAACTGTCGTTGGTCTCGCCCCACCCGCCGTCCGGCCGCTGCACCCGTTTGAGCCAGGCCGCCCCCCGCTGGAGCGCCTCCCGGGCTCGCGGATCGCCGCTGTGCTCGAGCGCCATGGCCGCCGACCAGGTGCCGTAGATGTGGTTCGTGCCCCAGCGGCCAAACCAGGATCCATCCGACTCCTGCTCGCCGAGCAGGTAGGCGGTGCAGCGCTCGAGGGCGCGGGCGTGCTCCGGGTCCTTCTTCAGGAGGGTGAGCAAGGTGGCGCAGCGGGCCGACACGTCGGCGGTGGGCGGGTCCAGCAAAGCGCCGTGATCGGCGAAGGGGATCTCCAGCAGGTAATCATGAGTATTATCGGCGTCGAAAGCGGCGAAGCCCCCGTTGCGCGATTGCATGCCGCAAATCCACCGGGCGGCCCGCTCAATGGCGACGCCATAGCGGGCCGCATCGGCACGCCGCATCGCCCAGGCCACGACCGCGGTATCGTCCAGATCGGGGTAGTGATCGTTGCGGAACTGGAACGGCCAGCCGCCTCCTGGCAAGTCCGGCCTCGATTCGCGCCAGTCGCCCTCGGCGTCCAGCAACTGACGCGCCTCCAGCCAGTCGAGGGCCTTGCGCGCCGCCCGGCGCCCCGGCTCGCTGCCTTCCTCCAGCAGGGCCAGCGCCGCCAGAGCCGTGTCCCAGACCGGAGACACGCAGGGCTGGCAATAGGCTGAGTCGTCGCGAACCACGAGCAGCTTGTCGATGGCTCTACGGGCAGTGCGGCAGAGAGGATGTTCCCGGGGATACCCGAGCACTCTGAAGGCCTCAAGGGTGTTGACCATGGCGGGAAAGATCGCGCCCAGCCCCCCCTCCCCGTTGAGCCGCTCGACGATCCAGCGTTCTGCCCGCGCGATCGCCGCTCGGCGTACCCTGCCCGGAATCAAAGGCTCCAGCAGCCGCACCGTCCGCTCGAGGCGGAGGAAGAGCCCGTTTAGCCGGGAGCGCACCGGGAAATAATCGCGCTCCTTCTCCGGATCGACGGTGAACAGCTCCCGCACATGGATGCCTTTCGGGTTGCAGGCCCGCGCCCGCAGGGAATAGAGGATCGCCAGGGGCACCATGACGGTACGGGACCAGTAGGAGACCTTGCTCAGGTGAAACGGAAACCAGCGGGGCAGCAGCATGATCTCCACTGGCAGGAAGGGCACCGCGCGCCACGGCACCTGCCCGAACATGGCCAGCAGGTAGCGGGTGAACACGTTGCTGCGGGCGGCGCCGCCCCGGGCGATGATCGCTTCCCGGGCCCGGCGCATGTGCCCCTCGCCGGGCGCGTCTCCCGCGAGCTTGAGGGCGTAGTAGGCCTTCACCGTACAGCTCAGATCCAGCCCGCCCCCCGGGTAGAGGGGCCAGCCGCCGTCCTCCTGCTGGCGGCTGCGCAGGTAGGCGGCGAGCCTCGCCTGCAGCGCCTCGTCCACCTCGCCGAGGAAGTGCATCATGCAGATGTACTCGGCGGGGATGGTGCAGTCCGCCTCCAGCTCGAAGCACCAGTAGCCCTCCGGGTGCTGGCGCGCGAGCAGCGCGTCACGGGCGCGCTCGATGGCCGCCGAAAGTTTCCGGGCCTGTTCGGTGACGGCGGGAGAAATCAAGTTCACCCTGGATTTGAGATCAACGTGTCCCATACGCCTCCCTGCACGGGAACGTCATTCCGCGACGACGGCAGTCCCCCTGGAGCCCGCCGGCTCCCCCACGCCGCCGACGGCGGGCACCGGCCTGGGCAGCCCGGGGATGGTGAGGGCGAAGGTGCGCGACACCTTCCAGGATCCGGTCCTGGTACTCCAGATCGGGTGGGCCGGCACTTGTCATCCCGCTCGTCCCGGGGGCGTAACGCCCGCGCTCGCCTGGGAGTAGCTACGCCCCTTCCATTGGACCCCGGCGCCGCGCCAGTGCCGCCAGGCCGAGGTCCAGGTCATTCCCAGGTAGAGCACCCCGATCAGCGGCAGCGCCGCCGCCCACAGGGGCGAGCGCCCGTAGTACAGCAGGGTCGGGATGTACGAGGCGGCCATGGCCACCATGGCAGCCAGGGCCAGCGCCTTCGCCAGCGCATGCGGCGCGGCGAGCGCCACCGCCGGCGGAGCGACGAATGCGAGCAGGAAGACAGCGCTCAACAGAGCGAGCAGCACGGTCGAGTGCCGGAGCTGCTCGAAGGCGTAGCGCGCCACCGCGTTCCAGATCCCGGCGAGGCCGCGCCAGGGACGCACGCTCACTGCGGAGTGGGTGAGGCCGATCCAGGTGGGGAAGCTGCACTCCTTGAACGCGCGGGCGAGGGCGCAGTCGTCGATCAGCGCCGAGCGAATCGCCGTGAACCCCCCGATGAGCCGCAACGCCCAGGTGTCCACCAGCACGCAGCCACCGGCGGCGGCCGCGACGCGCCGCGACTGGGCATTGTTGGACAGAGCGAACGGATAGAGCAGCTTGAAGAAATAGACAAAGGCGGGCGCGAGCAGCTTTTCCCAGAAGCCCCGCATCGGCGATTCCGCCGTTAAGGAAACGAGCATCAGGTGTTCCCGCTCGAGCTTTCCACGCAGCGCGGCTACGAGCCCCGGCGACAGGGCGATGTCGGCGTCGGCGAGCAGGGTCAACCGGGTGCGCACCCGGGCAAAGCCCTGGGCGAGAGCCCAGACCTTGCCCGCCCAGCCGGGGGGCGTCGGCGACCCGCGCACCACGGTCAGTCCCGGAACGCCGGTGGCGAGGGCCGCCTCCGCCGTGCCGTCCTTCGACTGATCATCCACTAGGACGATGCGCAGGCCCCGCCCCTGGGCGGCCAGGGCAGGAAGGGTCACCACCAAGGCTCGCGCCTCGTTGCGCGCCGGAACCAGCGCCGTGACCTCGCTCAGATCTTCCTCGGAGCTCGACTCCTCGGCGTCCAGCCTTTCGCGGGTGCTCCACGGCCGCCACGGCAAAAGGAGCAGCCCAACCCACAAGACGAAACCGGGCAACGCCGCCAGCAGCCACATCATTTGAGCGCCGCCCGCGCTGCGGCCCCTTCGGCCCGTCCCAGATCGTCGTAGACCACGGGCAGCTCGGGGGCCATGGGACCGTCGGTGCGCGGGCCCCGGAGCCGCGCGTACAGCGCTTTCCATGGACGGGAAAACGCGTCGTTCACCGCCGTCGGCTCGAACCCGCAGTGCACCATGCAGTCCGCGCACTTCGGGTTGCGCCCCACCCCGTAGCGGTCCCAGTCGGTCTCCTCCATCAGCGCCTTGAAGGTAGGCGCGTACCCCTCGTCCACCAGCAAGTAACAGGGCCGCTGCCAGCCGAAAACGTTGCGCGTCGGGTTGCCCCAGGGCGTGCACTGGTACGTCTGGTTGCCGGCGAGGAAATCGAGGTACAGGATCGACTGGCTGAAGCGCCAGCCGCGCCCCTTGCCGAGGGCGAAGATCGAGCGGAACAGTCGCTTGGCTGCGTTGCGGCGCAGGAAGATGTCCTGGCGCGGCGCGTGCTGGTAGCTGTAGCCGGGGCTGATGGTGACGCCCTCGACCCCCAGGTCGCGCACGAAATCGAGAAACCGCGCCACCTCGGCCGGGTCCTCGTCGCGGAACAGGGTGCAGTTGAAGGTCACGCGGAAGCCGCGCGCCAGGGCGAGCCGGGCGGCTTCCACCGCCTTGTCGAAAACGCCCTCGCGGCAGACCGATGCGTCGTGCCGCTCCCGCAGTCCGTCCAGATGGATGGAAAACACGAGATAGGGCGACGGGGCGAACTCGCGCATGCGCTTCCTCAGCAGCAGCGCATTGGTGCACAGATAGACGAACTTTTTGCGCCGGACGATCCCGGCCACGATCCGGGCGATATCCTTGTGGATCAGCGGCTCGCCCCCGGGGATGGAGACCACCGGCGCCCCGCATTCGTCCACCGCCGCCAGGCACTCTTCCATGCTCAACTGTCTGTTCAGGATGGGCTCGGGGTAGTCGATCTTGCCGCAGCCGGCGCAGGCCAGGTTGCAGCGGAAAAGGGGTTCCAGCATGAGCACCACCGGGTAGCGGGTGCGTCCGCGCAGCCGTTGCCCGGCGATATAGAGCCCGACGCGGAGGATCTGGCGCAGCGGCAATCCCATGGGCGTGTCAGACCTGCCGCTCGCCCGTCCTGGACCCGACGCTGGCGCGGGTCAGCCCGGCCGGAAGCCTGAAGGTGACATTCTCGCGAACCCCTTCCAGGGTGCGGATCGAGATGGCCCCAAGGGTGCGCAGCCGGTGGCACACCCGCTCCACCAGCACCTCGGGGGCCGACGCGCCGGCCGTCACGCCCACGCGCCGAACGCCTTCGAGCCACCGCGGATCGAGATCGCGCTCGTCCTGGATCAAATGCGCCGCCAACCCGCACTGCTCCCCTACTTCCCGCAGGCGGTTGGAGTTGCTGCTGTTGCGCGCGCCCACCACCAGTAGCAGGTCCACCTCCCGAGCCAGGGCGCGCACGGCGTTCTGCCGATTCTGCGTGGCGTAGCAGATATCGTCCAGGTCGGGTCCCTGGATGCCGGGGAACCGGCGCTTGAGCGCTTCGATGATCTCCCGCGTGTCGTCCAGGCTCAGGGTGGTCTGGGTCACGTAGGCGACCCGCCGCGGGTCGGCCACCTGGAGCCGTGCCGCATCCTCTACGCTGGAGATGAGGTGGACGATCCCCCGCACCGAACCCATGGTTCCGATCACCTCCTCGTGCCCGGCATGGCCGATGATGACGATCTCGTAGCCCTGGCGCCCATAGCGCTGGGCCTGAAGGTGCACCTTGGTGACCAGGGGACACGTGGCGTCGATGACTTGCAGCCCCATTTGCCGGGCCTGCTCGACCACCGTATCGGCCACACCATGGGCGCTGAAGATGGTCACCGCGCCCGCGGGTATGCCGTCCAGTTGCTCGACGAAAACGGCCCCTCGCCGCTCCAGGGATTCGACCACGAAGCGGTTGTGGACGATTTCGTGGAACACGTAGACCGGGGGGCCGTAGGCATCCAGAGCCAGCTCGACGATCTCGATGGCCCTCACCACCCCGGCGCAGAAGCCGCGGGGCTGAGCAAGCACGATCTCCATGCCGGTTCCCTCTCCTTCGTCGGTGGATCCCGCGGGCGGCGCTCGCGTCATTCCGCACGGTCTGTTTCACAATATAGACTAATAAGACGGACTTGCGGCCGTTTTATTACCGGCGGAGCACGAAGCGGGGAGAAGCCTCGCGCAACCTTGTCTTCCGCTGCGATCAGCGTGCCGGTGATGTCAGGATAATGTCTCCAGGCCGGTCTTTTTATCGAAATCCCGGTCCGGCATTCCCCGGACGGGGCGGCTCGCAAGCGACTCGCGCGCGAACGCAGCGCTATCCTACCGAAATATTGGCGTAGAGGATGCGGAAAATGATAAAAAAGGATCCGCCATCCCTGCTCGAATCGATCCACTCCCCCCTCGACCTCAGGCACTTGCCGGAAAGGCAACTAGCGCCCTTGGCGGCCGAGCTGCGCGCATACCTGGTCCGGTCGGTGGCGGGCTGCGGCGGCCACTTCGCCGCCGGGCTCGGCACGGTGGAGCTGACCATCGCCCTGCACTACGTGTTCGACACCCCCGAGGATCGCCTGGTGTGGGACGTGGGCCACCAGTGCTATCCCCACAAGATCCTGACCGGCCGCCGTGACCGGCTCCCCACCATTCGCCGCAAGGGCGGTCTATCGGGCTTTTTGAGGCGCGAGGAGAGCCCCTACGACGCGTTCGGGGCGGG
This sequence comes from Pelomicrobium sp. P1, assembly GCF_052805615.1. Taxonomy (NCBI): domain Bacteria; kingdom Pseudomonadati; phylum Pseudomonadota; class Hydrogenophilia; genus Pelomicrobium; species Pelomicrobium sp. P1. The sequence continues at coordinate 60,203 of NZ_JBRBEM010000014.1, read as the reverse complement.
CCATAGCAGCACGTCCATCAGCGCAGCGCTTGGCATGGCGCTTGCGTCGCGCGCCATGGGTGCCGACCGCCAGGTCGTGGCGATCATCGGCGACGGGGGCATGACGGCAGGACTGGCGTACGAAGCGCTGAATCATGCCGGCAGCCTGGACGTAGACCTGCTGGTGGTGCTGAACGACAACGAGATGTCCATTTCGCCCAACGTCGGGGCGCTCTCCCACTATCTTGCACGGCTGCTCTCCAGCCGCACCTACGCCACGGTGAAGAAAGGGGGTCGCAAAGTCCTGGAGGCAATGCCGGCCATGTGGGACCTGGCCCAACGCGCGGAAAAGCAGTTGAAGACCATGGTCGTCCCGGGCGCGCTGTTTGAGGAGCTGGGCTTCAGCTACTTCGGCCCGGTGGACGGCCACGACCTCAACGCCTTGGTGCAAGTGCTGCGCAACCTGCGAGCGCTGCCGGGACGCCGGCTGCTGCACGTGGTCACGCGCAAGGGCAAGGGTTATCCGCCGGCGGAGGCCGACCCGGTGAAGTACCACGGGGTCGTGCCGTTCGACCCGGCCGTGGGGCTGGGAACGGGGGGATCGAAAGGAGCCGCGACTTATACCAGCGTGTTCGGCGACTGGCTGTGCGAAATGGCCGCCCGCGATCCGCGCCTGGTCGCCATCACCCCCGCCATGCGCGAGGGCTCGGGGCTCGTGCGCTTCTCCAAGGAGTTTCCCGGGCGCTACTTCGACGCGGGCATCGCCGAGCAGCACAGCGTGACGCTGGCGGCCGGGCTGGCGTGCGAGGGGATGAAACCCGTGGTGGCGATCTACTCCACGTTCCTGCAGCGCGCCTACGATCAGCTCATCCACGACGTGGTGATCCAGAAGCTGCCGGTCCTGTTCGCCATCGACCGGGCCGGGCTGGTCGGGCCGGACGGCCCCACCCATCACGGCAGCTACGATCTCACGTACCTCAACTGCCTCCCCGGGATGGTGATCATGACCCCCGCCGACGAAAACGAACTGCGCCACATGCTGTACACCGGCTTCCTGCACGACGGGCCCGCCGCGGTGCGCTACCCCCGGGCGAACGCGACCGGCGTGGGGCTCGACGTGGAAATGAAGCCGCTTCCGATCGGCCGCGCCGAGGTGCGGCGGGAAGGCCGGCAGGTGGCCTTCCTGGTCTTCGGCACGCTCCTCGGCTCGGTGTCGCCCCTGGCCGAAGCCATGGACGCCACGCTCATCAACATGCGCTTCGTGAAGCCGCTCGACGAAGCCGCCGTGCTCGCCGCCGCCGAGGGGCACGCCCTCGTCGTCACCCTGGAGGAAAACGCGATAGCCGGCGGCGCGGGCAGCGCGGTGAACGAGTGCCTGGCGCGGCACGGGGTGCAGACCCGGGTGCTAAACCTCGGGTTGCCCGACCGGTTCATCGAGCACGCGAGCCGGGAAGAGGCGCTTGCGGACGCCGGGCTCGAGCCGGCGTCCATCGCCACGGCGGTGACCCGCCGCCTGCAGCGGGATTGGGCCGCGGGCCGCGTCTGCGGCGCCCTCGGCCGGGACGTGGCCTGATCGCGCGACCGGAAGGCTCAGTCCTTGAAACCGAACCAGGGGCGGAGCCTCACGCCCACCCAGTTGCCGGGCAGGGCCGCGGCGATCCACAGCCAGCCGTGGAGGCTCGTGGAAGCGATCCCGGAGAAGAAGGCGCCGATGTTGCAGCCGTAGGCGAGGCGCGCGCCGTAGCCCATCAGCAGCCCGCCGATCACCGCCGCGGCGAGGAGCCCCGCCGGCATCGCCATCCGCGGCGCGAAGCGGCCGGAAGCTCCCGCCGCGGCCAGCGCCCCGATTATCATGCCGATGTCCATGACCGAGGTGACGTCGGAGAGCAGCGGCGACTCCAGGGCGGCGCGCTGGAACGGGGCGCTCCAGAAAGGCTCGCCCTCGGGATCCCAGCCCAGCAGCATGGCCGCCTTGCCGCCCCACAAAGTGAACGCCCAGGTGATGCTCCACGGGTGCCCGGCCACCGCCAGCGTGGCGGCGTTGAGGAGGGCGAGCAGCACCGCCCCCGCCGCCAGGGGCCAGGGGCCCGCGAGGAGGCGTTCCCACCCGAAGCGCTCCGGCGGCGCCGGCGCCCGGCGGCGCCCGAAGCGCCCGGCGATCCCGGCGAGAAGGGCAAGCGCCGCGAGCTGGAGCGCCAGGGCTTGCGCCCAGCCCATGAGCTCCGCCAGGCTGCGCGATTCCCACACCGGAAGCCGCTCCCAGTGCTCCATATGCAGGCTCGCCCAGAAGCCTCCCGCGCAGAAGGCGGCGAGGGTGAAAAGCATGCGCAGGCTGCCCCCGCCCACGGTGTAGAGGGTGCCCGAGCCGCAACCGCCCCCGAGCTGCATGCCGATGCCGAAGAGAAACGCCCCGATCGCCACCTGCCAGCCGGCCGGCGCCACCGCGCCGGCGACCGGCCGGCCGAGGACGCTTCCGGCCTCGAGGACCGGCGCGAACAGAACGCTCGCCAGGGCCAACATCGCCAGTTGCGCCTGCACCCCGTCCACCTCGCCCCGGGTGAGCAGCCGCCGGTAGGCGCCGGTGAAGCCTAAGTGGGCGTGGTACATAGTGGTACCGATGAGGGCGCCGATGGCGAAGAGCAGCGCGAGCCGCGGCGACTCGGCACCGGTCAGCGCCGTCAGGATCATCACCGCCATCGCGGCGCACGCCAGCACCCCCCGTTGCGGGACGGCGCCGGAGCGCCGCGCCGATCCCGCCTCAGCGGGCAGCATCCGTGACGATTCTCTCGAAGATCGGGTCCAGCTCTTTCGCCAGAGCGTCCAGTTTGGCATTGCCGTAGGGGGCGAAGACCGCGCTCGGCCGGCGGTAGGTGATGGCTGCGGTGCCGTCGGCGTTTTCCGTCACGTACAGCCGCAGGGGCGCCTCGATCCCCGCCGGCACGCTCGCCTCCAGCATGCGCACCGCGTAATCGTTGCGGAACACCATGAGCACCGCGTTGCCGGGAATCTTGACGCCCCGCGCCGCCGCTCCCCGGCTGGCGCTCGCCTGGGCGACGAGCCCCAGGCCGTGGTCGGCGATGGCTTTTTCCAGCCGCGCCACCAGCGCGTCGAAGCCGTGGGAGGACTTCACCGTCACGGTGCCGGGATACGGCGCCGGATTGTCGGCCCAACCGGGCGCGGCTACGCACAACAGCGCCACGCCGGCCAGCGCGCCCGCGAGTCTCGATTTCGCCATGGAAGCCTCTTTCACCGTCGGATGGATCAGGGTCTGACCACCAGCTTGTAGTCCGGCGTCGGGTTCAACGGGCAGGAATACACGTAGTTTCCGGGCTTGAGCTCGATCGCGTAGTCCTGGGTCTTGCCGGTGGTCAGGCCGCCGCCCGAAATACTGGGCAGGGTCGCCCGGCCCACACCCCCTTCGCCCCGGAGCCAGAAGCCCAGCTCGTAGGGCACGTTCTTGTTGGTCACGCGAAAGACGTACTTCCCGGGCTTGAGCTCCAGGACCCGGGCCTTCGCCAGGCGCGCCTCCCCCGTGCGGGCGTTGATCGCTTCGCAGTCGGCGGCCCGGGCGCTCTGGAAGCCGTGGTCCTGGCCGTGCTCGCTCTCCAGGAACTGGCAGGGTGTCTGGGTCAGCTTGATCACCGCGGGCGCGGCGGCCGCGGCGTAGGGCGAGACCACCGCGGCGCCGAGGGCGACGGCGAGGGTCGATAGACCGGGCAATCGATGGGTCATGGCATGCCTTCGTAAAAGGTTCCAGAAATCCCGCTCCGACGCAGCGGGCGCTTATCGCCCCGCCCCCGCGCGCCGCCGTACCCCGCCCGCCAGGGCCCGCAGGCGCGCCACGTCCTGCTCCACGTCCACCGGAAGCCACCCCGTGACTTCCAGCCGGCGGTCCTCGTAGACGTCTTGTCCCGGGTGCTCGGCGGCCCAGCAGGCCACCACCTGGTCCCGGTGACGGAGCAGCGCCTCCATGTGGGGACGGTAGAGCCGGAACATGGCGGTGAGCCACCGGTTGAGGGGCCAGGAGGGATACGCATGGTCGATGGCGAACCGGTCCAGCATGCGGATCACGTCCGGGGCCGGGTACCAAGTGTCCCCGGTGACCCAGCGGTTCACCGCGAAGAGCCCGATGGCACGGCCGTAGGCGTCCATGGACACGGCGATCAGGTGGGCGATGGCCTCGCTCCCCGAAGGCCATGGCTCCTCGCCCTCGTGGGCGACAGGCGCGACCCCCAGCGGCATGCCGCCCGAGCGCAGGAAGGTGTGGAAGTGGCCGTGCTCCCCCGCCACGCCCCGGTGGGCGTGGTAGTAGTACTGGCTGAAGGTCTCGCCGTCGAAGACGTCGTTCGGCGGATAGTGCTCGTACTCGTAGAAGGTGCCGTGGCCCTTGAGGACTTCCCCCACCAGGTTGAGTCCCCCTTTCGCCAGCACCCGCTGGCACTCCAGCGCCTCTTCCCCCGCCGCCAGCATGGCCGTCAACGCTGGCCGGGGAAGTGCGGCCAGATCGGGGGGCGTGAGAGGCGGCGGGCCCGCGCGGCCTTTTCCTTTCGAGCCCCGGCTGGCTTTTTCCTTACGCGGTACGGAAGAAATCGTCACCGGTCGAACCCTTGCGGCCGTCCTGAAAAAGCCGGCGGGAGGGAACGTCCGCGTTTCCCTTCCCGCCGAAGCCAAATCAGTACATGAGAGCGCACTCTACCGCTCCCCGTCAGGCATCAGATTCCGTAGGGTGCGTTGAGCGAACGCGAAACGCACCACCCCACTAGTACCGCTTGCCCGCGCAAGGGTTTTTCTTGGGGGCGCAGGGGTTCTTCGCCGCGCAGGGGTTTTTACCCGCGCAGGGGTTCTTCGCCGCGCACGGGCTGCAGGGATTACAAGGGCTGCCCTTCTTGGTGGCGGTCTTGGCGGCGCAGGGGTTCCTCGCCGCGCAGGGATTCTTGGCGGCGCACGGGTTGCCGAAGACGGGCATGGCGACGCCGAGGGCCACGGCGCCCGCGAACAGCTTGGCTTTACGACGGGTGAGCTTCATGACTTTCTCTCCTTTTACACAAGCGTGATGAATCCGGAGCGGTTGCCATTCCCCGCCCCGGGGATACCCCACCGCCCCGCCAAGGGTTCCGCTGAAGCTCAGCGCCTGGCGGCACAGGGATTCTTCGCGGCGCACGGGTTTCTGGCCGCGCACGGATTCTTCGCCGCGCAAGGGCTCTTCGGCGCACATGGGCTCTTCGGAGCGCACGGACCGGCGGCGGCCGCTTTCTTCGGGTCGAAGGTCTTCTGCACTTTTTCCGTGTACGCCACCAGCGCCGCCAGCTCCTTGGAGTCCCACGGCAGGGGCTTCGCCGCCATGGGCATCACCATGCACGCCTGCACCATCTCGTCCAGGTACACCTTCTTGAGACCGATCTGCTGCTCGGTCATGGCCACATAGTGGGGATAGGGCTGGGCGAAGGTCGCCTGGAACCCGGCGTTATTCATGTGGCAAGTGTTGCACGAGAGCCCGTTGGTGCTCAGCTTGGTGTCGTTCCACAGCTTTTCGCCGTAGGCGGTCAGCTCCTTCTTGTCCCCCTTGTACGGCTTGTAGTTCTTCGGCCGGGTGACCAGCTTGGGATCGGCCTTGGCGGCGCAGGGGCTCTTCGCGGCACAGGGGTTTTTCGCGGCGCAAGGATTCCTGGCGGCGCAAGGGTTTCTTCCTGCGCAGGGGTTCGCCTTGGGCGCGCACGGGTTCCTCGCCGCGCAGGGGTTGCGCGGGCCGCAGGGGCCCGCCGCGTTGGCGATGCCCACCGACAGGGCGGTGGCCACCAGCCAGGGAAGCGTACGGTGACGACATTCGGGACGGCTCATGGATCTTCCTCCTTCTTTCAAGAACTTGGCGATTCGGCGACCGATGCTTTATCCGCGCGCATCGCGGAACCAGGTCTCGGACAGGCATTCCCGCAGCCGCACCCGCGCCCGGTGGAGGATCACCGAGCAGTTGGTCGCGGACACCCCGTGGATCTTACAGATGCTCTCGATGGACTCCCCCAGGATCTCCCGCAGGGCGAATATCTGGGCCGCCTTCCTCGGCAGCCCCTCGACACAGCGCTCGAACGCCTCCCAGAACTCCCGCCGCTCCAGCGCCCGTTCCGGGTCGCGCCATTCCTCCACCGGTGCGACCCGTTGGCCGCCGGCGTTGAACAACAAGGCCTCGAAGGCCTCCTCCTCTCCTTCCTCCCCGTCATCCGGCGCGACGCGCCGCGCCCTCTCCCGCTGCAGATCCACGATCTTGTGCCGCAGGATGGAGGTGAGCCAGGAGCGGACCGCGGCCCGTCCGGCGAAGGACGGCAAGCCCCGGATCGCTGCCAACAGGGTCTCCTGCACCGCTTCCCGGGCAAGTTCCCCGTCGCGCAGGGTGGCCAGGGCATAGCGGTGCAAGTAGCCCATGTGGGGAACGAGATCGTCCGCCACGACCCGCCCCGCCGGCGGCGAAGCCGCCTCGATCGCCACCGGGGAATCCGCTTTCCCCGCCGTCTCCTCCCGGGAAACCTGGCCTGGCATGAGCATGACTCGTCTCCTTTACGCCCGGAGGGCGTCGGCGATGCGCTGCGCCTGTTCGCGGGAGGGGGCCACCACCGCGAAGCTGCCGATCCCGGCGCTCGCCACCCGCGCCCATGCTCCGTTTCTCTCCGCCACCACCGGGGATTTCATCTCCAGGTCGGGGAACACCAGCAGCGTCGCCTTCCCCAGGGGCGTGTACAGGATCACGTGGTGGGCGTAGGTGCCGTAAACCGCGCAGGTTCCGGTATAGCGGACGTCGCGGGCTTGCCGCAGGGTGAGGCCTGTCGCCTCCAGGACCCGGGCCAGGACCCGCTCGTCGCCTCGGCGGCCGATGGCCAGCTCGCGGGGCTCCTCGCCGAGCACGTGGTCGATGGCCGCAAGAGCCGGGCGGGCCGCGTCGCCCGATCCCTCGTGGATCAGCCAGCCGCCTACCGCCGCTGCCGCCGCCAGCCCCGCCGCTTTCGCCATCCAGGCGCGCCGCCCCGGCGCTTCGAGGTGGTGGCGCAGCAATATCCGGTCCGCCAGCCCGTCGGGCACCGGTACCCGGGCCGCCGCCCCCAAGTCCTCGTCCAGCCGGCGCAGGCGCTCTAGGTGCTCGGCGCAACCGGGGCAGCCCCGTCGGTGGGCCTCGGCCGCGGGGCTCAGCCGCCGGGGATCGGCCAGCGCCTCCCGGCGGAACTCCAGGCACGTCATCGGCGTTCTTTCCATCGCGTCGCATCCTGCTCCAGCAAACTCCGCAGCGCCTTGCGGGCCCGGGACACCCGCTGCATCACGTTGGCCTCGCTCAAGGAGAGCAGCGCCCCGATCTCGGCGCAACTGAAGCCGCCCAGCACCTGCAGGAGCAGCGGCTCCCGGTACCCCTCGGGCAGGCGCTTCAGGGCGGCCTGCAGGGAGATACCCGCCTCCATGTCCCGCTCCACCCCAGCCAGCGCCTCTTCCGGGTCCAGCGCCTCGGTCTCCAGGCGCTTTTTCTCGTAGAGGCGGGCGTGCTCGTGGTGCAGGATCGAAAACAGCCACGCCTTGCCCGATTCCTCGCGCCTTAAGCTGTCCCAGGCCTTCCACGCCCGGGCGAAGGTCTCCTGCACCAGGTCCTCCGCCAGGAACCGGTCCCGGCACAGCCAGTAGGCGTAGCGGTACAGATCCGGCGCGTGGGCCCGCACCAGGGTCTCGAACGCCCGCCGCCGAAAGCCCAAGACCATTCCGCCTTTCCCCCTCCCGCGCCGGAGACCTGGGCTCCGGGCTTTCATTTCACAGGATAAGACCTGGAGGGCGGACGAAACCTGACATGCCCGCCCGCTTCCCATCTCCCAATCTACGCGGTGGCGGCCGCCTGTGTCGCGCCGGCGCCGGCCGGCGCTTCCTCCCACTTGAGGGAGCGGTAGTCGAAGCCGGCCTCCAAGGTGGGCTTCACCACCTGGAAGTAGGGAGAGATGTCGAAATCCCGGGGCGCGAACAGGCTGTGGTGCCGGATGTGGAAGATCTCGTCGTAGCACCAGTCGCACCCGGGCCGCGGCGCCGGGCGGCGCACGACGATGGGCAGGATCGGGTAGTGCACCGACTGGAAGGCCTGGGCGATCAGGGTAGAGCAGATGGCCCGGGTGGGCTCCCCGCTGCCCAAGGCCAGCAGGCGGCGGCGCCAGCGGGTGGGCACCGGCGGGGTGGGGAGCAAGTAGCGGGCCAGATCGACCAGGTTTTTGAGGTCATAGCTTAAGCCGATCCGCGAAATGGCGAACTCGACCACCTTCTGCAGATCCTCGGACGACAGCCCCACCGGGCGGCAGATGCGGGTGTGGTAGTCCGCATAACGGCTCAAGGGCACCGCCCACACTCCATGCACCATGTCGGCTTCGACCAGGACCGGCGGGTCGTTGGGGTCACCAGGCAGCCCCGGGATCGGTCCAACGTAAAGAGCCGCGTGGGACCAGGTGGATTGGGTCAGGTACTTGATGGCGGTGCTGATGCGCCGGTTGCCTTCCACCAGCAGCACGTCCCCGGGCCGGATCACCCGGGCGAGATGGCGGGGGTCCGCGGTGGCCAGGGGCTGGTAGCCGCGGGAGGGCTGGTTGAGGTAGCTCGCCAGCGCCCGGCCGATCCTTTCAAGAAGCGCGCCTCCCATGCACCGATTCCTTTCCAGGCCCGTTAGCGTCCTTTCGCCCGTTGCTCGCCGTCCACCCGATAGATCTCGGAATCGGGATTAAACGCGAGCCAGGCGAAGGCGAAATGGACGCCGCCGCTCAGGAGTTCAAGCCGCGTCCCCTCGAGAGGCCCGCCGACGGCCTGCCCCAGCAGGTTCCAGCGGGAGCCGGTTTCCCGGTCCGCGAAGCCGTCGCCCGCCGCTTCGAAGGTAAGGACGCGCCCGCCCACCCGCCGGCTGTAGGCCGCGGCGGCGCGGATAGTACGGGAGGACGTGATGATCCCCTCGTCCAGGGGCGAGAGCAGGCCGCCGCTGGAAAACACCACGAACGGCTCCCCCGCCAGGGTGTCGTTCACCACCGGCGTCTTCGCGAGCTCCTCCAGGGGATAGAGGCGGTGGCGGCCGCCCACGCTCACGTTGAGCACCCGCTCCATGGCGGGAAGTCGCGGGTCCGGGGTCTCGGCGAAGAGGAAGGGAATCTCGTCGATGCGGTCGTAGCCCCGGTAGGGATTGATGCCGTAGGGGCGGCTGAAGCCCGTCTCCCGGGACAGCACCTGCCCCTGGGGATGGGCGCGCTTGAAGTCCTCGTAGGCCACGATCCCGGAGGGGATCTGCCTGAGCACCGTCCCGGCGTAGTGGCCCACGATCGCCTCGCCCGTGAACTGCTGCCACCAGCTCTCCGTCTGGCGGTCGTACATCACCAGGTCGCTCTTCCTGAGTCGACCGGTGGTGCCGAAGTCCAGGAGCCGGTCCTTCACGCGGCGATCGAACACGATGGAGGCGTTGCACAGGGGACAGAAGGTGACCGCCACCAAGCGGCCGCCCACCTGGTCGTTCACGATCTCGTGGTAGATCAGGATCTGCAGGGGGTACGCCCGGGCGTCGCCCGCGATCTCCAGCGCGATCACCGGCTCCCGGGGGTGGAGCCAGCGGTCCGCCGAGGGGAAGGATTCGAAGCGGGGCCGGTCGATGGCAGGAATGCCGTCCTTGGGCGGCCCGCCCGGCTGGATTTCTGCCAGGGGCACCGTCGCACGGTTGAAATCGGTGCGTGGCCACTCCCGCTTGAGGGCTGCCGGCACCTCCCCGGCCGCCATGGATCCCGCAGCCACCAGGCCGGCCAGCGTCCAGGCCAGGAACCGCATCGTCGAATATCGCCCCGCTCCGCCCGAGCCCATGGAGCGCCTCCTTCCGAAATCCCCACTTGCGCCTTTATCCCGTTAGACCGCCGGCCAGGGCGGTTCCTGACAGGACGTAAGACGGGGCCTGCCGGTTCGACAAATTAAATTTGTTTTCGCGCCCCCCACGCTGCTTCCATCGCGCCGGCGTAAGAACGCTCCCACGTCGCGGACTAACTGCAGGCGAGACGGTCACGCCTCGCCCGCTTCGGGTCCTGAGAAGTCGTCAGGGCGCCGGTTGCACGTCGCTTCGCCATCTTCACCTGAAGGAGCCCGTCATGAAGACGCTCAAGCTTTTACCGGCCATTGCCATCGTCATCGCCGCGTTCGCCGTTGGCCCGCCGCCCGCCGAGGCGGGCTCCTCGGACGTGTGCGCCTGGTTGAAGAGAAACCAGGCGATCAGCGACGGTACCCCTTACCCGGAGGAGCGCACCGGCGACAAGCCGTCCGGCGCCGCCGGCCGGAGCGGCCCAGACCTGCTCCAGTCCATCCGGGAAGGCTGGAGAAGGTTCCTGACGCCCCGAGCCCAAACGGCAGTAGCAGCATCCTCGCCCCGCGACGGCGTTCGTGTGTGAAAAATCATCTTTCATCCGGCGGGAAAGAACAGCATCGCGAATCTCTCTCGCTTTGAGTTCCATGAGAGGAGGCAACCATGGACAAGACCCTCGTCGCCCTGGCGGTGGCGGGCGCCTTCGCGCTCCCGCTTTCCGCCGCCCAGGCCCAGGGCAGTGTGACCATCTACGGCACGCTGAACGTGAACTTCGAGAACTTCGAGTCGGACGGGGCGAGTCCCCTCGGCCCCATTCCCGGCAACTCCTTCGTGAACGGCAACGGCGTCAACGTCAGCTCCCGCAACCAGGTGACCAGCAACTCCAGCGCTTTGGGGTTCAAGGGCCAGGAAGACCTGGGCGGAGGCTGGAAGGCCTGGTTCCAGTTGGAGAACGACGTGCGCCCGGACGGCTCCACCGCCGGCGCCTTCGCCGGCCGCAACTCCGCCGTGGGCTTGAGCAGCCCCTGGGGCACGGTCTTTCTCGGCAACTGGGACACGCCGTACAAGGCCATGACCACCGGCTTCGGCATGCCGTTCTTTAGCACCACGACGGCCAATTACAACGCCATCATCGGCTCGCCCGGCTTCGGCGTGCGCAGCGGCACCACCGCGGGGGCCGGCAGCCTGAACGGCAACGCGGCCTTCGACCGGCGGCAGAACAACAGCGTCCAGTACTGGTCGCCGGAATTTCGCGGCGTGCGCTTTCGGGCGGTCTATGCGGAAAACGATTCCAAGCCCGCCGGCGGCACCACCAACCCGGCGGTGTGGGGCGGATCCCTCACCTGGGAAGGGATGGGCATCCAGCTCGGCGTCGCCTACGAGCGCCACGAGGACCTCTTCGGCACCCGCGCCATCGACGGGGGAAGCCTGGCGGCCCCCGCCGTTCCTGGCGCGGATTCCAAGGACACCGGCATCAAGGTTCAAGCCTCGTACAAGATCCAGGGCAAGTACCTGGTCGGCGCTCTCTGGGAGCGGCTCGAGTACGAGACCAGCGCCGCTGGCGCCAACCTGTTGACCGAGTACGAGCGCGACGCCTGGGGCGTCTACGCCATCCTGCCGGTGGGCCCCGGCGCGGTGCACTTCAACTACGTGACCGCCGACGACGGAGAGTGCCGGCTGAAAAGCGGCGCCCCCTGCGCTAGCGGCGGCACCGACGTGGAGATGTGGGCCATCGGCTACTACTACAACTTCTCCAAGCGCACCCAGCTCTACGTGCAGTACGTGGACATGGACAACGGGGAAGCCCAGTTCTATCGCCTGGGCGCCGGACCGGGGGAAGTAGGCGTCGGCGGTCCGGGCGCGGATCCGCGGGCCGTTTCCCTAGGAATCCGCCATTCCTTCTGAGGGAGGCGCGACGGCGGATCGAGACCTCGGTTCGGAGAATCGGGCGGGCGCCAGCGGGCGTCCGCCCCTTTTCTTCGCGCAACAAGCGGTGGGACCATGGCGGAGGGCGACGCTTCCAATAGCGTTGCGGGGCGCAACGACCCTTGCCCCTGCGGCAGCGGCCTCAAGTACAAAAAATGTTGCGGCCGGCCGGCTTCAGCCGCGCTCCCGGGGTGGGGGTTGTCAGGAGCGCAGCCTCTGCAACGCCACCACGGACGGACGTGCGACGGCTGCACCGCCTGCTGCGACGGCTGGGTGAGAATCCGCGTCTATGGCCACGACGTCTATCCCGGAAAGCCGTGCCCCTTCAGCACCGGGGGCGGCTGCCGCATCTACCAGCACCGGCCGGTGGAGCCGTGCCGCACCTTCGTCTGCGGCTGGCTCGCCGACGGGAGCCCGTTCCCGGACGCGTTCCGACCCGATCGACTGGGTATCTTGATTCAACAGGCCCATTGGAGAGGCGGGCTGTTTTACGTGCTGGTGCCGGCCGGGCGCGACCCGGACGGCGCCCTGATCCGGTGGATGGACGACCTCATGCTGCGCACGGGGACCCCTTTCCTCTACCGGGTGAGAAGCGACTGGTACGGGCGCGGGCCGCACGCGTTCCTGGAGGAAATCGCCGAGCGGCGCAGGCGCGGCCTGCCCCTCATCCCCCCGGGGCCGGGCGGATCACCGGCGTGATCCGCCGACCCTGGAAAAGGGTCATCACAAGCCCAACGATTCGCCGTCGGACGCCGAAAGCTGGCGCTGGAATTCCCGCGCGCGCGGGTCCAGGGCCTCGGGCGCCTCGATGCCCGCCCGCCCTTCGACGCCGCGCTTGCGCTCCATGCCGGCCTTTATGTCGGTGCCATAAGGACTGCCGTCGGTGATGGACTGGCGGAAAGCGAGGGAATAGCGATCCCCTTCCCCTTCCGCCGCCCGGACCGGCATGGCCAGGGCGGACACGGCCGCCGCCGCGAGAAACGCGTTCACGAGCTTCATTCCCTTCGTCATGGCAAGCCTCCTTTCCCGATCGTTCCGTGTTCCCGCAGATCGCGGGTTGCTCTGGGGTGAGCCTGCTGCTGCAACCAGCATTTCACCTGCCCATTAGTCTTTCGGCGCGGCCGGATCTTACGGTTTCTGTGCAAACGGACGGGGGTTGTCAGCTTCCCCCGCCCGGTCCGGTCTGATGGCATGCGGGAACGAGCGTGGAGATCGGCCGGCGGCCTCTCCGTTCCTCATCCCACTACCACGCCGCGCCGGCGCGCCGTTCCCGCACCTCATTTCCCGGAGCCCTTCGGGATGCGCTACCGCAAGAGCCTGGCCGTCGTCTACGGCGCCATCCTGGCGTTCAACCTGCTGCTCACCTTCGTCATCTATCTCCAGGGAGAGCGCACGCTCCAGGCGATCCGCCCCTTGATCGAAGAGGACTTGCCGCTGCTCGAGCGGCTCTCGGACCTCAAGGTGGCGGTGGTGGACGAGGAGCCCACGTTCTACGAGTATCTGTTCGCGGGCGACCGGGAGCGCTTCCTGGCGCGCCACGGCCGCAACCGGGCGGTCATCGAGGCCGGGCTCGCCGCCGCCCGGACGGCCTTTGCGGAGCACCCGGCGCTCCTCGAGATCGAGCGCCAGTACCGGGAGATCCTGGACCGAGCGGTACGCCTGGACCGGGCCTTGCAGGCGCCCCCGGCGGAGCGCGAGGCCGCGCGCGCCTTGATCGCCGAGCTCGCCGTCATCTGCGCCGGCATCAACGCCACGGTGGATCTGCTGGTGGGCGAGCTGCGGGGAATCGTCGCTGAGCGCGGAGCGCTGGCCCAAGCCAGGGTGCTGGCGACGGTGCTCTGGGTCGCGGGCTTCGCCGCGGTGGCCTTCGTGGTGGCGGTCCTCGTCGGCTACCACGTGCACGCCTACCTGGCCGAAGCGCGGGAGCGGCGGCGCTTGGGCCTGTTCCCGGAGCGCAACCCAAACCCGGTGTTGAGCCTCGCCCGGGACGGGACGGTGCTGTACGCCAACCCGGGCGCTGCGGCCTTGCTCGAACGTCTGGGCTTTCCGCCGGAGGCAAGGCGGCTCCTTCCCCCCGACATCGGGGAGCGGCTCGCCCAGGCGCTGCGGGCCGGGGAGGACACGGTGGAGTGGGAGCACGAGATCGGCGGCCGCATCCTGGACGGCCGCGCCCACTGGCTCTCCGATCCGGAGATGTTCCACGCCTACCTGGTGGACGTGACCGAGCGCAAGCGGGCGGAGTGCACCCTCGCCTACCTCGCCTATCACGACCCGCTGACGGGGCTGCCCAACCGCCGCCGGTTCGAGCGCGACCTGGAGGAGGTCCTCGGCCGGGAAGAAGGCTTCGGCGCCGTGATGCTGTTGAACGTGGATCGCCTGCGCCGGGTCGTGGACAGCCTGGGCCACAGCGCCGCCGACGAGGTCCTGCGCGCCGCCGGCCGCCGGCTGGCCTCAGCGCTGGAGGGTTTCGAGGAAGCGGCCCGTGCCCGCGTCTACCGGTTCGAGGGAGACCTCTTCGCCGTGCTCATCGCCGGCAGCCGCGTCGCCGATGCGGCGGTGCCGGCGCAGCGCCGCGTGCGCGAGGCGATGCTCGCCCCCCTCGCGGTGCGCGGCCACGAAGTGTTCGTGACCTTCAGCATCGGCTACAGCCTGTTCCCGGTCCATGGGCAGGACGGCAACCGGCTGCTCGCCATCGCCGACGCCGCCCTGCACCAGGTGCGGCTCGCCGGGGGAAACGGGATGCGCTGCGGACTGCCGGAGAACGACGTGGCGGCCGCCGCCCGGCTGGAAATGGAGGCCCTGCTGCAGCACGCCCTGGAGCGCAACGAGCTGAAAGTGGACTACCAGCCCCAGATCGGCATCGCGAGCGGCGCCCTGCTCGGCGTCGAGGCGCTGGCGCGCTGGCACAGCCCGGCGCTGGGATGGGTGCCGGCGGCGACCTTCGTCCCCCTGGCGGAGGAAACGGGACTGATCGCCGCGGTGGGCACGTGGGTGCTGCGGGCCGCTTGCCGCCAGGGGGCGGCGTGGAGCGCCGTCGGCCGCCGCGGTTTGACCATCGCGGTCAACCTCTCCGCCCGCCAGTTCGCCGATGAAGCCCTGGTGGATACGGTGGCCGGAGTGCTGGCTGAGACCGGCCTGGACCCCGGCCGCCTCGAGCTGGAGATCACCGAAGGCGCGGCCATGCAGGACCCGGCCCGCGCCGCCGCCGTGCTGTCCCGGCTCAAGGGGCTGGGCGTGGGCATCGCCATCGACGACTTCGGCACCGGCTATTCGTCCTTGAGCTACCTGCGCCGCTTCCCCATCGACCGGCTCAAGATCGATCAGTCCTTCGTGGGCGGGATGGCCGGGGACGCCGGCGACGCGGCCCTCGTCCGGGCGATCGTGGCCCTGGGCCACAGCCTGGGCCTCCAGGTGGTGGCCGAAGGGGTCGAGCATCCCGCCCAGCTCGAGGCCCTGGCTCGGTTCGGCTGCGACGCCTATCAAGGATTTCTCGCCGCGCCTCCCCCGCCTTGGGAGGAATTCACCGCCCGCTTCACAGCCCTCGCCCGGACGGCCGCTTAAGGGGTCGATGCGCTCCGCGCACCCTGAGAATCCGCGGTGCGTTTCGCCTTGCTCAACGCACCCCATTCGGTTTTGGATGGGTTCTAAAAAGGCCCGGATCGGCGGCGATGGACACACGCGCTTTCCCCATCCGATAATTGCAACGCATTTCTCGACCCCATCACCCGGGCCGTACCGGTCGGGCTCCAAAGGGGGTGGATTGTCGCTGCCCGCTACGGCTTCGGAGTCCGTCCCCAGTCTCCGAATGGACGCTGTCAACCAGCTCATCCTGTTCGGCGGCCTGCTGGCCCTCGCCGCCATCGTGCTCACCGCCGCCGCCTCCCGCAGCGGCGCGCCGCTTTTGCTCGTGTTCCTGGGGGTCGGCATGCTGGCCGGGGAAGACGGCATCGGCGGCGTGCGCTTCGACGACTTCGAGCTTTCCTTCTTCGTCGGCAACCTGGCTCTGGCGGTCATCCTGTTCGACGGGGGGCTGCGCACCCGCTACGAGAGCTTCCGCGCCGGCCTGTGGCCCGCCGTGTCCCTCGCCACCGTGGGCGTCGCCGTCACGGCGGGCTTGACCGGCTTCCTCGCCGCCCGCCTCCTCGACCTTCCTTTGTTGGAGGGGCTGCTGATCGGCGCCATCGTGGGGTCCACCGACGCCGCCGCCGTGTTCGCCCTGCTCCATACCCGCGGCATGCAGCTCAAGCAGCGGGTGGCCGCGACACTGGAGATCGAGTCCGGCAGCAACGATCCCATGGCGGTGTTCCTGACCGTCGTCCTGATCGAGCTGCTGCTCGCCGGCAAGACCACCTTGGACGCGACGGTCCTCGCGAGCTTCGTGCAGCAGATGGGCCTCGGCGCCGTGCTCGGCATCGCGGCGGGCCACGCCCTCGCCTGGCTGATCGATCGCCTGACCCTGGTGGCGGCGGGGCTTTACCCGCTGCTCGCCCTTTCGGGGGGACTGCTCGCCTTCGGGCTCACGGGGCTGCTGGGCGGCAGCGGCTTTCTCGCGGTGTACCTAGCGGGGCTCACCTTGGGCAACCGCCGCCCCCGAGGCGAGCTCTACATCCTGCGGGTGCACGACGGGCTCGCCTGGCTCGCCCAGATCGGCATGTTCCTGCTCCTCGGGCTGCTCGCCACGCCCACCAGGCTCCTGGAGGTGGCGGTGCCCGGGCTGGTGGTGGCGCTGGCGTTGATGCTGGTGGCGCGTCCCGTCGCCGTGTTGCTAAGCCTGGCGCCCTTCCGCTTTCCCTGGCGCGAGCAGGCCTTCATCGCCTGGGTGGGGCTACGGGGAGCGGTGCCCATCGTGCTGGCGGTCTTCCCCCTGTTCGCCGGCCTGGAAAACGCCTACCTCTATTTCAACGTGGCCTTCTTCGTGGTGCTGGTGTCCCTGGTGGTGCAGGGGTGGACCATCGCGCCCCTCGCCCGGCTGCTCGGGCTGGAGGCGCCGCCGCTGAGCGAGCCGGTGCAGCGCCTGGAGATCGACTACCCCGAGCGCAGCGGCTTCGAAGTGGTGGGGTACCGGCTTGCGGAGGAATCGGCGGCGGTGGGCCTGTCCCTCCAGGACCTGCCCCTGCCCACGACGGCCCGGCTGGTGAGCGTCGTGCGCCAGGGCCAAACGTTGCCGCCCACCGCCGACCAGGTGCTGCGGCCGGGGGACGCGGTCTACGTGTGGCTGCGCACCGAAGACGTGGAGCGGGTGTCGAAGATCTTCGGCCCCCAGCCGCCCGAGGCCCTCACCGACGCCCAGTACTTCGGCATTTTCGTCATTCACCCCGAGGCCGAGCTGGAGGGGCTCGCCGCCGTCTACGGGTTCGAGGTGCCCGAGCGGGCGAAGGGGCTGACCGTAGGAGAGTTCCTGGCCCGCTCCTTCAGCGGCCGGCCAGTGGTAGGCGACCGGGTGCGCTTAGGGGGCGTGGAGCTGGTGGTAAAGGAGGTGAACCACGGCGAAGTCACCCAGGCGAGCCTGGTGCTGCGGCGGGCCGGATCGGGCGGCGCCGTCGCGGAGTAGAATGCGCGGGATGCGGCCCCGCCGCAAAGGGCCGGCGCCTTGAACTCAACCTGCCCTATCCGAGACCATGCATCGAATGCCATCGTTTCGTCCGGCCATGGCCGCCGGCCCCTATCCCCGGCGCGAGCGCCCACCCCAGAGGGTTCCCGTGAAAGCGCACTCCGGCGCCACCCGCCGGGTGTCCCGGTCCCTGGCCGCGACCCTCTCCGCCATCAATCAGGCCGGGCTTACCGACGCCTAGAAGCGCATGCACGACGACTGCCGGGACACCGGCGTCTTCGACCGCAGCGTCCTGCGGAAGGCGGGCAGAGTCGCCGGGGCCGGTACGTGGCCCATCTCAAGCTCCAGCGATTCGACCAGGGCGAAAAGCAGCGCCTGGGCGCCTTCGGGCTGCGCCTGGTGGAGACCAAGTACGCGCTGGTCCACCCGTTCTTCCAGGTCTGGGACAGTCAGGACGGCAGCATCGTCTGGGAAGGCACCCAGGAGCTGCGCTACGCCTAGGACACGGTCGCCGAAGCGCCGGTCACCTTCCGCACGGTAATCGAGCGCACGGCGCGGGACCCGATCGCACGGCTTCCCTGAGCTCGCAGGGTTCGTAAAAGTAGCGAGCCGTGGTGCCGGGAGCGAGAGTCGAACTCGCACGGCCTCGCGGCCGCGGGATTTTGAGTCCCGTGCGTCTACCAGTTCCGCCATCCCGGCAAGCCGCGAGATTATCCCCCATCGCCCGAAGGGCCGGCAACCGGAGGGCGCGGCGGGCCCCACCCTCCCGGGTTGCAGGCTCGACCCGAACGTTTCACGAGGAAATTTGGGAGGAGGATCCGGGGCTAGGTGGCTTCGCAGCCGACGAGCCCGGGTTAACGTTCCATCCCGGCGGCCCAACCGTCGGTGGGCTGCCGCAAGGCCTCCATCTTTTGCGGATCGGACTGGGCGGCGGCCATGGGTCCCGACTGGCCCTTCACCCCGCGGGCGGCCTTTTCCACCCCGCCCATCGGCTCGAGCCCGTGTCCCGGAGCCGGAACGCAGTCCGAGACCCGGCGCATGCGCTCGAAGTGGTCCCAGACCCCGGCGTCCGCCCAGGCGGGCGCAACCCCCCAGGCGGCCAAGGCGATGACACCCGCCGGTAAGGTTTTCAACAAGCGCTTATCCATAAGGGTCTCCTGTCCATTGCCAAGGGGCGTTCCCGAGCGGCTTTCGACGGCCCGGCCCCGGCCGGGAGGAAAGCCGGCGACCTGGCGGGCGCCCTTTTCCTTTGACCGGTCGCAACCGTCCCCGTTACCCTGAGGGATGAAGCGGAGGGCCCGTTTTATAATGCCCGCCCATGCGGCTCTCCGACTTCGACTTCCACCTGCCGCGGGAACTCATCGCCCAGACCCCGGCGGCCGCCCGCAGCGCGAGCCGTCTGTTGCACCTGGACGGCAAAACCGGCGCGGTGCAGGACCTCCAGTTCCAGGATCTGCCCCGGCTCGTGCACCCCGGGGACCTGCTGGTGTTCAACGACACCCGGGTGATCAAGGCGCGGCTCCGGGGCCGGAAGCGCTCGGGCGGCCAGGTGGAGGTCCTGGTGGAGCGGGTGCTGGGCGAGCACGAGGCCCTGGCCCAGGTGCGGGCCAGCAAATCCCCCCGGGAGGGGAGCGAGCTGGTGCTGGCGGGGGAAATCCCGGCGACGGTGCTGGGCAGGGAAGGGCCCTTCTTCCGGCTGCGCTTCCACGACGAAGCCGACCTCTTCACCCTGCTGGAACGCCACGGGGAAGTGCCCTTGCCGCCCTACATCGAGCACGCACCCGACACCGAGGACGAGCGCCGTTACCAGACCGTCTACGCCCGCATCCCCGGCGCGGTGGCGGCGCCCACCGCCGGGCTGCATTTCGACGAGGCGATGCTGGAGCGGCTGCGCCAGGCGGGGGCGGAAACGGCTTTCCTCACCCTGCACGTGGGTGCGGGAACGTTCCAGCCGGTGCGGGAGGAGGACCTCTCGCGCCACGTGATGCACGCCGAGTGGTACCGCATTCCCGAGGAGACCGTGGCGGCGGTGGAGCGCGCCCGCGCCCGGGGCGGCCGGGTGCTGGCGGTGGGCACCACGACCCTGCGCGCCCTGGAAGCGGCCGCCGCCCGGGGAAACTTACGCCCCGGCGCCGACGAGACCAATCTGTTCATCCTGCCCGGCTACCGCTTCCGGGTGGTGGAACGCCTGCTCACCAATTTCCATCTGCCCAGGTCGACCCTGCTCATGCTGGTCTCGGCCTTCGGCGGCCTCGAGTCCATCCGCCGGGCTTATGCCCACGCCGTGGAACAGCGCTACCGCTTCTTCAGCTACGGCGACGCCATGCTGATCGAAAGGCAGCAGAGCTGACCGGTGACTTCCTCATGCAATTCGAGCTGATCGCCCGGGACGGCGCCGCCCGCCGCGGCCGTCTCGTCCTCGCCCACGGGGTGGTGGATACCCCGACGTTCATGCCGGTGGGCACTTACGGCACGGTGAAGGCCATGAGCCCGGCGGAGCTGAAAGGGCTGGGCGCCCAGATGGTGCTGGGCAACACTTTCCACCTGTGGCTGCGGCCGGGCCTCGCGGTGATCGAGGCCCATGGGGGGCTGCACCGCTTCATGGGCTGGGACGGCCCCATCCTCACCGACTCGGGCGGCTACCAGGTGTTCAGCCTGGGCCCGCTGCGCAAGATCAGCGAGGAAGGCGTCGCCTTCCGCTCCCCGGTGAACGGGGACCGGTGCTTCCTCACTCCCGAGGAGTCCATGCGCATCCAGCGCCTGCTCAACGCCGACGTGGCCATGGTCTTCGACGAGTGCACCCCTTACCCCGCCAGCGAAGCCGAGGCGCGCGCCTCCATGGAGCTTTCCCTGCGCTGGGCAGAGCGCAGCAAGCGGGCGTTCGAGGGAAGCGAGAATGCGCTCTTCGGCATCGTTCAGGGCGGAATGTTCGAGCACCTGCGGGAGGCTTCCCTGAAAGGCCTGATGGACATTGGCTTCGACGGCTACGCCATCGGCGGGCTTTCCGTCGGCGAGCCCAAGGAGGAGAGGCTGCGCGTCCTGGATCACACGGCGGCGCGCCTGCCCGCCGAGCGCCCCCGCTATCTCATGGGCGTGGGCACGCCCGCCGATATCGTGGAGGCCATCGCCCGGGGCATCGACCTCTTCGACTGCGTGCTGCCCACCCGCAACGCCCGCAACGGCTGGGTGTACACCCGCCGGGGCGTAGTGAAGCTGCGCAACAGCCGCTACCGGGCAGATCTCTCCCCCCTGGACGAGGAGTGCGATTGCTACACCTGCCGCACGTTCACCCGGGCCTACCTGCACCATCTGCAGCGGGTGAACGAGATCCTGGGGGCCCGGCTCAACACCCTGCACAACCTGCACTATTACCAGCGGCTGATGCGGGAGGCCCGAGAGGCGATCCAGCAGGGCCGCTACGCCGAATACGCCACCGCCTTCAACCGGGCGCCCTTGGAAGCGTGATAAAATTCAGCCCTTTATAAACCTGCTCGGAGAAACAAGGTGCTGATTCCCCAAGCCTTTGCCCAGGGCGCGCCAGCGACGGGTGGCGCCGACTGGCTGAGCCTGCTGCCCCTGATCCTCATCTTCGTGCTGTTTTACTTCATGCTCATCCGCCCGCAGATGAAGCGGGCCAAGGAGCACAAGGCGATGATCGAGGCGCTGCAGAAGGGCGACGAAGTGGTCACCGCCGGCGGCACCCTCGGCCGCATCACCAAGGTGGGAGACGGGTACGTGACCCTGCAGGTGGCCGACAACGTGGAGATTCAGGTGCAGAAGCAGTCGATCCAGCTCCTGCTGCCCAAGGGCACGTTCAAGTCGGCGAAAGGCGAAGGATGACGGCCTCGGGCAACGTCTCGGCCGGCTGCGCCCGTCTTAGTCCGGTCCCTTTTGCCGGCCCGCGCCGACGATGAACCGCTACCCTCTCTGGAAGTACCTCCTGATCGGGACCATCCTCCTCATTGGGGTGGTCTACACCCTGCCCAATTTCTTCCCCGAGGTGCCGGCAGTCCAGGTCACGCCAGCCCGCTCCGCCGCCAAGGCCGACCCGGCCCTGCTGGAGCGGGTGGAAGCGGCCCTCAAGACCGCGGGCATTCCCCACCAAGGCGCGTTCCTCGATCCCACGGGGGTCAAGGTGCGCTTTACCGACACCGACACCCAGCTCAAGGCCAAGGACCTGCTGGCGACCCAGCTCGGCGAGCAGTACGTGGTGGCCTTGAACCTACTCTCCAGCTCGCCCCGCTGGCTCGCCGCCATCCGCGCCCTTCCCATGTACCTGGGCCTGGACCTGCGGGGCGGCGTCCACTTTCTGCTGCAGGTGGACATGAAGGCGGCGGTGGAGAAGGCCGCCGAGCGCTACGTCAACGACCTGCGCACCCTGTTGCGCGAGAACAAGATCGCCTACGGCGGCATCAGCCGCACCGGCACCACGGTCCAGGTCCGCTTCCGGGATCCCGCCGCCCGCGCCGAAGCAGTAAAGCTGATCGAGAAAAATTATCCGGAGCTCCTCCTGCGAGAGGAGGCCCAGGGCGGTGAACTCCTGCTCTCGGCCACTTTGAGGCCCGAGGCCGAGAAGCGGGTGCAAGAACTCGCCCTGCAGCAGAACCTGACCACCCTGCGCAACCGGGTGAACGAGCTGGGCGTGGCAGAACCCATCATCCAGCAGCAGGGCTCGGACCGCATCGTGGTCCAGCTCCCGGGCGTCCAGGACACGGCCAAGGCCAAGGAGATCCTGGGGCGCACCGCCACCCTGGAGATCCGCCTGGTGGACGAGACCCACGATCCCCTGGAAGCGGAGCGCACCGGCAATCTCCCCCTGGGGACCGAGCTCTACCGGGACCGGGACGGCACGCCCCTCCTGGTGAAAAAGAGCGTGGTGCTGACCGGCGAGCGCATCACCGACGCCCAGCCGGGCTTCGACAGCCGCACGGGAGAGCCGGCGGTCCACGTGACCCTGGACGGCACGGGCGCTCGGATCTTCAAGAACGTCACCCGCGAAAACGTGGGCAAGCGCATGGCGATCCTGCTGATCGAAAAGGGCCAGGCGGAGGTGATCACCGCGCCGGTCATCCGGGAGGAAATCGGCGGCGGGCGGGTGCAGATCAGCGGGCGCATGAACACCGAGGAGGCGCGGGACATCGCGCTCCTCCTGCGG
Source organism: Pelomicrobium sp. P1 (assembly GCF_052805615.1). Lineage (NCBI taxonomy): Bacteria > Pseudomonadati > Pseudomonadota > Hydrogenophilia > Pelomicrobium > Pelomicrobium sp. P1. Next base: position 37,763 of record NZ_JBRBEM010000014.1, on the reverse strand, counting down.
GCCGGGGCCCTGGCCGCGCCCATGGAGATCGTGGAGGAGCGCACGGTCGGCCCCAGCCTGGGCCGGGAGAACATCGAGAAGGGCTTCGACTCCACCCTCTACGGCTTCGTCGCCATCGCCGCCTTCATGGCAGTGTACTACCGGGTGTTCGGCGTCATCGCCGTCGTGGCGCTGGCGACCAACGTGTTCCTGCTGGTGGCGATCATGTCCATGCTGCAGGCGACCCTGACGCTACCCGGCATCGCTGGCATCGCCTTGACCGTGGGCATGGCCATCGACGCCAACGTGCTCATCATCGAGCGCATCCGCGAGGAGCTCAAGAACGGCAATACACCCCAGGCGGCCATCCACGCGGGCTATGAACGGGCCTTCGACACCATCCTGGACTCCAACATCACCACCCTGATCGCGGGCTTCGCCCTGTTCTGGCTCGGCTCCGGCCCGGTGCGCGGCTTCGCCGTGACCCTGTGCATCGGCATCCTCACTTCCATCTTCAGCGCGGTCATGGTGTCCCGCGCCATCACCAACCTGATCTACGGCCGCCAGCGGCGCCTCGAGCGCCTGCCGGTGTAGAACGTCCCAGGAAGGCTGTCCCGGCATGCTCGAAATCATCCGCCTCCAGCGCGACATCCCGTTCATGAAATACGCCCGGGCGACGATCATCGTCTCCTCGATGTTCTTCGCCCTCGCCGTGGGGGCGCTGATCTTCCGGGGCTTAAACCTGGGAGTGGACTTCACTGGCGGCACGGTCATGGAGGTGGCTTATCCGAACGCCGCCGACCTGCCGAAGATCCGGGAGACCTTGAGCCGCGCCGGTTTCGGCGACGCCGTCGCCCAGGCATTCGGCACCGCCCGCGACGTGCTGATCCGGCTCCCGGTGCGGGAGGGCGTCACCTCGGCCCAGCTCTCGGAGCAGGTGCTCGCCGCCCTCAAGGCGGCCGACGCCGCGGTCGAGCTCCAGCGGGTCGAGTTCGTCGGCCCCCAGGTGGGGGCGGAGCTGCTCTACGACGGGTCGCTGGCCCTGCTAGTGGTCACCATCGGCATCATGATCTACCTGGCGGTGCGCTTCGAGTGGCGCTTCGCCGTGGGCGCCATCGTCGCCACGGCCCACGACATCGTGTTCATCCTGGGCCTGTTCGCCCTGTTCCAGTGGGAATTCTCCCTCACGGTGCTAGCTGCGGTGCTGGCGATCCTGGGCTATTCGGTCAACGACACCGTGGTGGTGTTCGACCGCATCCGGGAGAACTTCAAGAAGATGCGCAAGGCGAGCACGGCCGAGATCATCGACCACTCCATCACCCAGACCCTGGCGCGCACCGTGATCCTGTCGGGCACGACCCAGCTCATGGTGCTCGCCATTCTGTTCTTCGGCGGCGAGACGCTGTTCAACTTCGCCCTGGCCCTCACCATCGGCATCGTGGTCGGCACCTACTCGTCGGTGCTGGTGGCGAGCCCCGTGGTGATGTGGCTCGGAGTCTCCCGCGCCGATTTCGTGAAGCCGGAGAAAAAGAGCCAGGCGGACGCGACGCCGTGAGCTCGGGGTGAAACTCGGCCCGTGGACCTCGCCACTCTCGTCGATCTCCTCGTCCATCTGGACCGCCACCTGGTCTGGGTGGTGGAAAACTACGGGGTATGGATCTACGCCCTGCTGTTCCTGATCGTCTTCTGCGAAACCGGGCTGGTGGTCACCCCGTTTCTTCCGGGCGACTCGCTGCTCTTCGTCGCCGGCGCCCTGGCCGCGGCGGGAACGATGGACGTCCATCTGGTGGTGCTACTGCTCGTCGCGGCCGCGATTCTGGGGGACACGGTCAACTACTGGGTCGGCAAGGCGGTGGGGCCGCGGGTGTTCCACGAGGAGAACGCCCGCTTCTTCAGGAAGGAGTACCTGGACCGGACCCACCGCTTCTACGAGCGGCACGGGGGCAAGACCATCGTCATCGCCCGCTTCGTGCCCATCATCCGCACCTTCGCCCCCTTCGTCGCCGGCATCGGCACCATGGAGTACGGGCGCTTCCTGTTCTACAACGTGACGGGCGCGGTGCTGTGGGTCGTCTCCCTCACCTACGCCGGCTACTACTTCGGCAACCTGCCCTGGGTCAAGGCAAACCTCACCCTGGTAATCCTGGGCATCGTCCTGCTTTCCATCTCCCCGGGGATCTTCGAGTACCTGCGCCAGCGGGCGGCGGCGCGTCAGTAGAGGGCGCTCGCCAGCAGCCGCCGGTACTTGCTCACCAGCTCCCCCCGCTTGCCCAGCAGGTCGAAGACGGAGAGCATGGTCTTGCGCGCCGCCTCTTTAGCCTCGCCCCGGTCCCGGCGGACGACTTCCAGGAGCTCGGCCATCGCCGGCTCGTACTCCCCCCGGCTCGCGTAGTGGCGCGCCAGTCTGAGCCGGGCCTCCAGGTCGCCGGGATCGGCGGCGATGCGCTGGCGCAAGGCCTCCACGTCCTGCCTCTCCGCGCCGGCGAATTCCGCCCGGGCGACGAGGGCCGCTACTCGGGGCTCGTCCCGCGCGAAGATGGAAAGGTTTTCCAGCAGGGCTTTCGCTTCCTCCGCCCGGCCCTGGTCCAGGAGGATCTCCGCCCGGTCCCCCTTGATCCCTTCGTTCTCCGGCTCCAGGGCCTGGGCCTCGTCCAGGCGCGCCAAGGCCTCCTCCAGCCGGCCCGCCGCCCGCAGCGCCGCCGCCAGGCGGCGCAGCTCCTCGGCCCGGGAAGGAAAGAGCCGCTCGATGAACTGCCGCACCATGGACTCGGGAAGAGCGCCGGAGAATTCGTCCCGCACTTCCCCGTCCACGAAGGCCTTCACGTTGGGAATGCCGCGCACGCCGTAGCGCATGGCGAGCGCCGGGTTGTCGTCGGAATTCACCTTGGCCAGGAGAAAGCGGCCCTGGTATTCCTCCGCCAGCTTCTCCAGGATGGGCTTGAGGGCCCGGCAAGGGGCGCACCACGCGGCCCAGAAGTCCACCAGCACGGGCCGGCGCTTCGAGCCTTCGATCACCACCGCATCGAAATCGGATGCGTTGACGTCCAACGAATGGGCACTCATTTTTCCCACTCCCTATCGAATTCCTGGAAGAATTAAGGCCGGCGCCGGGAATTTCAACCCGGCCCCGGAAAGGGGGCGGCCCGGGGCTAGATTCTGCGGGCGAGCCGGGCCGCGAGCCCGGTGTAATCCCGGGGCGTGAGCCTGAGCAGCCGCTCCTTCTCCGGCTCGGGCAACGGGAGGTCCCGGATGAACTGGTGCAGCGCAGCCCGGGTGAGGGTCCCCTTTCCCCGGGTGAGCCGCTTGAGCTGCTCGTAGGGGTCGGGAAGCCCATGGCGGCGCATCACCGTCTGTACCGCCTCCGCCAGGACTTCCCACGCCCCGTCCAAGTCCTCCTCGAGCCGGGCCGGGTTGGCCTCCAGCTTGTCGAGCCCCTGGAGCAGGGCCTCGAAGCCCAGCACGCTGTGGCCCAAGGCGACGCCCACGTTGCGCAGCACCGTGGAGTCGGTGAGGTCCCGCTGCCAGCGGGAGACGGGGAGCTTGTCCGAGAGGTGCCGCAGCAACGCGTTGGCGAGCCCCAGGTTCCCCTCCGAGTTCTCGAAGTCGATGGGGTTCACCTTGTGGGGCATGGTGGAGGAGCCCACCTCCTCGGCCTCCGCCCGCTGCCTGAAATAGCCCAAGGCGATGTAGCCCCACAGGTCCCGGTCTAGGTCGATGCACACGGTGTTAGCGGCGGCCAGGGCGTCGAACAGCTCGGCCATGGCGTCGTGGGGCTCGATCTGGATGGTGTAGGGGTTAAAGGCGAGGCCCAGGCCTTCCACGAAACGCCGGGCGAAGCCTTCCCAGTCGAAGTCCGGGTAGGCCGCCAGGTGGGCGTTGTAGTTGCCCACCGCCCCATTCATCTTGCCGGTGAGCGTCACCGACTCGACGCGGCGGCGCGCCCGACGCAGCCGGTAGGCTACGTTCGCCATCTCCTTTCCCAAGGTGGTGGGAGAGGCGGGCTGCCCGTGGGTACGGGCCAGCATGGGCTGGTCGGCCAGCCGGTGGGCGAGCTCCGCAAGCGCCGCCTCCAGCCGTCGGATCAGGGGCAGCAGCACCTCTTCCCGCGCGCCTTGCAGCATCAGGCCATAGGCTAGGTTGTTGATGTCTTCCGAGGTGCAGGCAAAATGGATGAAAACCGAGGCGCGCTCTGCTTCCGGGTTGCCGGAGAGCCGCTCCCGAATCCAGTACTCGATGGCCTTGACGTCGTGGTTGGTGCGCGCTTCGATCGCCTTCACCGCCGCGGCGTCTTCGAGACCGAAGCGCTCCGCGAGCTCCCGCAGCGCCTGCACCGTGGCGGGAGAAAAGGCGGGAAGCTCCCGGATGGCGGGCTCGGCCGCGAGGGCCAGCAGCCACTCGATCTCCACCTTGACCCGCAGCCGGATCAGGGCCGCCTCGCTGAACCAGGCCCGCAGGCGCTCCACTTTGGCATGGTAGCGGCCGTCCAGCGGGGACAAGGCCGTGAGGGAGGAAAGGGTCATGAAAGAAGCCATTGCAAAACGCGAATTTTATCATGAGGCATGGGCACGCCCGGGAGGAGAAGCGGCTTTTCGCCGATGCTATAATTCGCCACCGGTTCTCGACGCGAGCCACGCCCTTCCATGAAGCTTCTCGGATCCCTGACCAGCCCCTTCGTGCGCAAAGTACGGATCGTGATGGCGGAAAAGCGCATCGAGTGCGATTTCGAGCCGCACGATCCCTGGGACGAAGCCACCCCCATCCCCCGGCTCAATCCCCTGGGCAAAGTACCCGTCCTCCTCATGGACGACGGCACCGCCCTGTTCGACTCCCGGGTGATCGTGGAATACCTGGACGGGCTCACGCCCGTCTCCCGGCTCATCCCCGACAACGGCCGCCCCCGGGTGATGGTGCGCCGCTGGGAGGCCCTCGCCGACGGGGTGCTGGAGGCGGCCATCGCCGTCTATCGGGAGGGCAAGCGGCCGGCCGCCCAGCAGAGCGGGGCGTGGATCGAGCGGCAGCAACGGAAGGTCTCCGCCGGCCTGGAAATGATGGCCGAAGAGCTGGGGGAGAAAAACTGGTGCCACGGGGAAGGCTATTCCCTCGCCGACATCGCGGTGGGCTGCTGCCTAGGGTGGCTCGGCTTCCGGCTGCCCGACCTGGATTGGGCCGGCGCCCACCCCAACCTCAAGCGGCTCTACGACAAGCTCAGCAAGCGCCCCTCTTTCACCGACACCGCACCGCCCAAGCCATGAGCGGCGGGGAACGGGTTTCAAGGCCTCATTCGATGAGACCTCCCCCCAGGCATACCCGGCTTTCGTAGATCACCACCGACTGGCCCGGCGTGACCGCCCATTGGGGCGCGGCGAAGCGCACCGTGGCGCGGCCGTCCACGATGCTGTCGATGGTGCACGGGGCGTCCGGCTGCCGGTAGCGGGTCTTGGCGGCGTAGACCCAATGGCACCGGGGGGCTTCCCTGCTCACCCAGGACAAGTCGGCGCAGGTGAGGCTGTCGCGCCACAGCAAGGGATGGTCTTGGCCCTGCACCACGATCAGCGCATTGCGGGCCAGATCCTTGCCCGCCACGTACCAGGGCGCGCCGGGCCCGCCGATCCCCAGGCCGTGGCGCTGGCCGAGGGTGTAGAACATGAGGCCCACGTGGCGGCCCACCACCTTCCCCTCAGGCGTCTCTATGGGGCCAGGCTGCTGGGGCAGGTAGCGCCCGAGGAATTCGCGAAACGGCCGCTCGCCAATGAAACAGATGCCGGTGGAGTCCTTCTTGTCGTGGACCGGAAGGCCGGCCCGGCGGGCGATCTCTCGCACCTCCCGCTTGTAGAGCCTGCCCAGGGGGAAGAGGGTTCGACCGAGCTGTTCCTGGTTCAGCCGGTACAGGAAATAGCTCTGGTCCTTAGTGCCGTCCTCGGCCTTGAGCAACTGGTACTTCCCATCCACTTCCCGCACCTGGGCGTAGTGGCCGGTGGCGATCCAGTCCGCCCCCATGCCCAGGGCATGGTCCAGAAACGCCTTGAACTTGATCTCGGCGTTGCACAGCACATCCGGGTTGGGGGTGCGCCCGGCCCGGTGCTCGGCCAGGAAGTGGCTGAACACCCGTTCCCGGTACTCCCGGGAGAAGTTGACCGCCTCGATCTCGATGCCGAGGACCTCCGCCACCGAGACCGCGTCCACTAGGTCCTGGCGCGAAGTGCAGTATTCCTCGTCATCGTCGTCCTCCCAGTTCTTCATGAACAGGCCGACCACCTCGAAGCCCCGCTCCTTGAGGAGCAGGGCCGCGACGGAGGAATCGACGCCGCCGGACATGCCGACGACCACGCGGGGGCGGGCCATGGGTCAGCCGAGGTGGGTCAAGACGTCCAGGGGATAGCGCCGGCCGGCGAGATAATCCTCCAGGCAGCGCAGCACCAGGGGGCTGCGGTGCCGGTCCCGGCTGGCTCGGATCTCTCCCGGGGCGAGCCAGGCCGCCCGGATGATGCCCCGGTCCAGGGGGCGCTCAGGCTCGTGGCCGGTCACGGCGCCGCAGAAGGCGAAACGCAGGTAGGTGATGCCCGTCTCCGCGTAGTGCCAGCGGTAGACCCCCAGCAGCCATTGGGGGGCGAAGCGATAACCGGTCTCCTCCAGGGTTTCCCGGGCCACCGCCTCCATCAAGGTCTCGTGGGGTTCCAGGTGGCCCGCCGGCTGGTTGAATCGGCGCCCCTTGCGGGTGCGCTCCTCTACCAGGAGAAACCGGCCGTCCTGCTCCACCACGGCCGCCACCGTGACGTTGGGCTTCCACACCATGGGGAAAATCGGAAAAAGATCTATTTTACCCCGCCGCCCGCGACCGTCGACGGGAATAAAAAAGGCAGGGCGGCTGCGCCCTGCCTTCCCGAAAGAAACCGGGACGCCCGGTTACTTCTTCGTTTCCTCCTTCTTCGCTTCCTCTTTCTTCTCTTCTTTCTTCTTCTTGTCGCCGGCCTTCTTCTCTTCGGCCTTCATTTCTTTCTTCTCTTCCTTCTTCTCCTGAGCCATCACGGGATTGGCGGCGAGCCCGAGGGCGATCAGAGAAGCGAACAGGGCGGACAGCAGCTTGCGCATTTTTTCCTCTGTTTAAGGTTAGGTGTTGATATGGGAAAAGACTAGCGACCGGCGAACCGGTCGCTAGCTTTAACGCGCTGCGCTGCCGGCGGTTGACACTGCACCCGAACCCCGGGCCCGGCGCCTACGCGCCACCCAGCCCCCTTATCCGCCAAGAATTCGCTTGAGCTTAAGCGCCGAAGTTCTTGGCGGCAAAGGCCCAGTTGACGATCTTCCAGAAGGCCCCCACGTAGTCCGGGCGCCGGTTGCGGTAATCGATATAGTAGGCGTGCTCCCACACGTCACAGGTGAGGAGCGGCCGATCCGGCCCGGTCAGGGGGGTCTGGGCGTTGGCGGTGTTCACAATGTCCAGGGTCCCATCGGCCTTTTTCACCAGCCAGGTCCAGCCCGAGCCGAAGTTCCCCACCGCGGCCTTGCTGAAGGCATCCTTGAACGCCTCGAAAGAGCCCCATTTCTTCTGGATGGCCTCGGCGAGCCTGCCCGAAGGCTCCCCTCCCCCCTGGGGAGAAAGGGAGTTCCAGTAGAAGGTATGGTTCCAGACCTGGGCCGCGTTGTTGAAAATGCCCCCCGCCGGCGCTTCCTTGACGATCTGCTCCAGGGGCATGTTTTCGAAGGCGCTGCCCTTGATCAGGTTGTTCAGGTTGGTCACGTAGGCCTGGTGGTGCTTCCCATAGTGATATTCCAGCGTTTCCCTGGAGATGTGGGGCTCCAGGGCATCCAGGGGATACGGGAGGGGGGGAAGCTCGTGCTGCATGAGGACTCTCCTTTCTTGGTTGTGAGGATCTAACCCGGGTATTCCACGAAGACGCCCCGGGACGCAACGCCAGCGCCGGCCGGCATCTCCCCGAGACGCATCCCACGCCGCTCAAAGGCGACGCTTCGCTTCCGGCAATGGAGCGACACGGCGCCGGAGCGCGCCGGCTTTGCGCCGGCCGGAAAGCGCTTCGGAAGCGATACCCCTTGGGGGGACTGCCGGCGGAGGCGGGCGGCCTGCCGCCCGCCTCCCGGGAAAAATACGTGCTTCTGCGAGGGAAAAGTCTACACTATGGCGGCTCAGCCGAAAAAGGCGGTGCGCAGGATGCCGCCGCTCGCCACCATGAAAAAGATCATGGGGATGGAGAGCATGGTGTTGGTGCGGGAGGCCAGGAAGGCCACGCGCCGCGCCCGGTTCTTCTCCTCGTCGGTGGCCTGGGTGAGGCCCAGGATCTTCTTCTGGTTGGGCCAGATCAGCACCCACACGTTGAACAGCATGATGGTGCCGAGCCAAGCTCCGACGCCGATGGGGACGAAGGCCCGATCGAGAAAGAAGAACGCGTCGAAGAAATGCTTCCCCAGCAGATTGGCGCCCGCAAGCCAGGTGACCACCGCCGCCCAGCGGAAGTAGAGCAACGCCCGGGGGGCCACGTGCTTGGTGATGCCCGCCGCGGTGCCGTCGGCCTGAGCCGCTTTCAGGGCATCCACCTGGACGAAATTGAAGTAATAGAGCAGGCCGATCCACATGATGCCGGCCAGGATGTGGATCCAGCGGCCGATGCCGAGCTGAACGAATTCCATGGTCAGCCTCCCAGGGCGAACTTGACGATGTAATAGAGGATCAGCGTGATGACGAGACCGGAGATGATGGTGCCCCACAACGAATCCAACGGGTTTTTCATTGTTTGCGCCCTCCTCTTAGTGGATCGAGTCTGAGACTCGTTGCCAGTCTAGGAACAATTCCCTGCGGGCGCAAATGCTGCCCCGCAGGGCCCTGGACGCCGGCCTCGAAGGAACGGGCGGAAGCGCCGGACCGGAGCCGCCCCGCCGGGGGTCAGGGCGCCTCCACCAGCTCCTTCAGCACGGCGCTCCAGGCCGCCCCCAGGTTGGGACGGTCGTAGCCCCCGCCGCCGAAGGCCATAAGCCGGCCCTGGGCGTACTCCTCGGCGAGGGCGGCGAGCCGCCGCGCCGCGTGGGCATGAGCCGCCGGGGAGTAGCGCAGGTGGGCCAAAGGATCCCCCGCCAGGCTGTCGGCGCCGCACTGCAAGATCACGAACTCGGGTTTGAAGCGGCGCAGATGCTCTTCCACCCGCTCCCACACCTGGAAGAACGCCTCGTCCCCCGCTCCCGGGGGCATGGGCACGTTGAGCTTGGTCCCCTCGGCGGGGCCGGTGCCCGTCTCGTCGGCGTGGCCCGTTCCCGGGTACAGGTAGCGGCCGTCCTCGTGGATGTCCGCCACGATCACGTCCGGGTCGTCCTCGTAGGCGTAAAAGACCCCATCACCATGATGGACATCGATGTCCACGTAGGCCACCCGGCGGATGCCGTAGTCCCGGCGCAGGGTCTCGATCAGCACCCCCGTGTCGTTGAAGACGCAGAAGCCCGCCGCCCGGCCGCGGCGGGCATGGTGCAGGCCCCCGATCGCCTGGAAAGTGCGGCGGCATTCCCCGTCCATGAGCCGCCGCAGCCCGTCCAGGGCCGAGCCCACCACCGTGGAGGCCGCTTCAAAAACGCCGGGGAAGGCCGGCGTGTCCCCATAGTCCAGATAGCCCCGCCCGGCCCGGGAGGCCCGCTCCACCTGCTCCAGGTAATCCGGCGTGTGGAAACGCTCCAGCTCGTCGCGCTTGGCCACCACAGGGGTTCGCAGCGCCGCCCGCTGATGCAAACCCTGGCGGGTCGCTTCCCTCAGGAACGCGGCCTGGCGGTCGGGGCCGAAGGGATGGCCGTCGGGGAAGCCGTAGCGGGCGAGCTCGTCGCCCACGTAGAGATAGACCTTGTCGCCCATGGCTGACCTCCTCCTTTGTTTCATCATAGTACCGGTCTCGGGGACGAGGATGCGGCGAGCCGGTCAGAGCACCCGCCCGCCCAGGGCGGCCCGGGCCAGCAGGAAGGCCGCCGCGCTCCAGGATTGGCCCCGCATCCCCATGGGCTCGCCGGTGCGGCCATGGAACCACTCGTAAAAGGCCCAGCCGCCCGCCGCGTTGGCCTGGGCGAGCCGGGCAAGCGCTGCCTGGGCCCTGGCCTTCTCGCCCAGGGCGGCGAGGGCCATCACCCAGAAGCCGCCGACCAAGGGCCAGCACCCGCCGTTATGGTATTGGTAGGCCAGGTTCTGCCGGTGCCGTCCCATATAGGCGCGCCACAGGGGAGCACCCGGCTCGATGGGAGAAAGGGTCACCCGCACCGGCACCGGCCGCTCCACCCCGGCGCGCTCCAGGACGCGCACGATGGCCCGGGCTCGGGCCTCGGGAGCGAGGCCCAGCAGCAGCGCCAGGAGGTTGCCGAACACGTCCCCCTCCTCGCCCCAAAAGGAAAAATTGACGAAGGAAAGATAAAGCTCCCGGTTGCGCGCCTTGCGGCGCACGAAATGGCCGAGCAGGCGCAGCCGGCGGTATTCGGGAAGCTCGGCGGAGAAAGGAAAGAACAGGTGATTGAAGTGGCGCCAGGTCTCCCGCTCGCCCGGCTGGCGGTAGAGCCGCTTGACGTAATACCACAGGGCGTTGGAATAGAGGACGTAGCCCGAGCGCGGCATGAGGTCGGCCCAGTCGGCGGCCTCGTTCTGCGCCACAAGGCCGAGCTTCGGATGCTCCTGGCATCGTAGCCAGTGGAGCCCCCGCTCCATCGCACCGGCATGGGAGCGCTCGAAGGCGCGGTCGCCGGTGAGCCGCACGTACTGGCGGGCGGCGATCAGCCACCACAAGGTGGCATCGATGCATCCCACGTACCAGAAGTCGGCCTCCTGCTCTCGGGGGCGCACGAACTTGGGAATCTGCCCATTGTCCGCTTGGTGGCGGGCGAGGGTGGCGAGGCTCGCCCGGGCTCCCTCCACCAGGTCGGGATCGCCGGAGCGCGCCATGGCCAGCGCGCACAGGCCGGCGTCCCGGGCGAACACGGCGTCGTAGCTCCGTTCCCGGGCGCGCCCGCCCGGCGTCGCCGCGAGGATGCCGTGGGGAGTCAGGTTTGCCTTGAGCAGCGTCGTCGCCCGCGCCGCGCATTCCTCGATCAATGCGCCGTCCTGCGGCCGCAACCCTTCTTTCCCCATGGAGCGTGAATCATACACGCATTGGCCCGCGCGGTACGCTGTGCTATATTGAACGGCGAGCTTCCGAACAAGAAGCGTCCACTATATGGGTGCGCTCATTCTTTTGCGCGAGCGCGCCTGCCAGCGGTTTCGAACAGTTGAGCAACGCCGGGTATCCGAAGACGTCGGTTCCCGGGCCAAGCCCACCCGAAGTACCCGCGTGCCCGGCCAACGGAGAGGAGAGGCTCGAACCTCATGATGGACCTGACCGCTGAACGCGCCGCCGCATCCACGCTCACCGAGCACGACGTCTATCTCTTCAAGGAAGGCAACCACGCCCGCCTGTATGAAAAGATGGGCTGCCATCTCACGAGCGAAGGCGGCGTCGAGGGCGCCCGCTTCGCCGTGTGGGCGCCAAACGCCCGGCAGGTCGCCGTCATCGGCGACTTCAACGGCTGGGACCCCGCCGCTCATCCCCTGCAGGCGCGGGACGACGGCTCCGGCATCTGGGAAGGCTTCGTGCCCCGCGTGCATCCGGGCCAGGCGTACAAGTACCGCATCCACTCCCGCTTCCACGACTACCAGGCGGACAAGGGCGATCCCTTTGCTTTTTACTGGGAGATGCCGCCCCAGACCGCTTCCCGTGCCTGGCGCCTCGACTACGAGTGGCACGACCAGGAATGGATGGCGAGCCGGCGCGCCCGCAACGCCCTAGACGCGCCCATCTCCATCTACGAGGTGCACCTGGGTTCCTGGCGCCGCGTGCCCGAGGATGGGTATCGCTCGCTCAATTACCGGGAGATCGCGCAGCCCCTGGCGGAGTATGCCCGCAGCATGGGCTTCACCCACGTGGAGCTGCTACCGGTCACCGAGCATCCCTTCTTCGGTTCCTGGGGCTACCAGGTGACTGGCTATTTCGCCCCTACCGCCCGCTACGGCACCCCCCAGGACTTCATGTACCTGGTAGACACGCTGCACCAACACGGGATCGGGGTGATCCTCGACTGGGTTCCCTCCCACTTCCCCAGCGACGGCCACGGGCTGTGCTACTTCGACGGAACTTATCTCTACGAGCACGCCGACCCGAAGCAGGGCTTCCACCCGGAGTGGAACAGCTACATCTTCAACTACGGACGCCACGAGGTGCGGGCTTTCCTCCTGTCCAGCGCCCTGTTCTGGCTGGACAAATACCATATCGACGGGCTGCGGGTGGACGCGGTGGCCTCCATGTTATACCTGGACTATGGGCGCAAGGAGGGCGAATGGATCCCCAACGTCTACGGCGGCAAAGAGAACCTGGAGGCCATCGCCTTCCTGCGCAAGCTGAACGAGCTGGTGTACCAGGCGTACCCCGACGTGCAGACCATCGCCGAGGAGTCCACCTCCTGGCCCATGGTGTCCCGTCCCACTTACTTGGGGGGCCTGGGCTTCGGCATGAAGTGGAACATGGGCTGGATGCACGACACCCTGGACTACATGCGCCAGGACCCCATCTACCGCAAGTACCACCACGACCGGCTCACCTTCAGCATCTGGTACGCTTTCTACGAGAACTTCGTCCTACCCCTATCCCACGATGAGGTGGTGCACGGCAAGGGCTCCCTGATCGGCAAGATGCCGGGCGACGCTTGGCAGCAGTTCGCCAACCTGCGCTTGCTCTACGGCTACATGTGGGCGCACCCGGGCAAGAAGCTGCTGTTCATGGGGGGCGAGTTCGGCCAGCGGCGGGAATGGCAGCACGACGAGAGCCTGGAGTGGCACGTGCTGCAGTATCCGGAGCACGGCGGGGTGCGGCAGTGGGTAGCGGATCTTAACCGCTTCTACGCCAAGGAGCCGGCGCTGTACGAGCTAGACTTCCACAACGAGGGCTTCGAGTGGGTGGACTGCCACGACGCCCAGGCGAGCGTCCTGTCCTTCCTGCGCTTCTCCCGGGACCGCAAGCGCACGGTCCTGGTGGTGTGCAACTTCACCCCAGTCCTGCGCCAGAACTACATCGTGGGCGTTCCTCACCGCGGTTTCTGGCGGGAGGCGCTCAACTCGGACGCGCCCTTCTACGGCGGCAGCGGCGCCGGCAACCTGGGCGGCGTGGAAGCCGCTCCGGTGCCCGCCCACGGGCGCTTCCACTCGGTGACCTTGACGCTCCCGCCCCTCGCCGCGCTCTATTTCACCCACGAGGGATGAAGAGATGGACGCTCCTCAAACCCTGCCCGCGAGCCAGCCCGCCGCGTCCCGGGACGGGCGCGTGCGGGCGGTGATCGAGGGCGTGCGCCCGGAGGTGGACTGCGGCCGCTTCCCCATCAAGCGGGTGGTCGGCGAGCGGGTGGTGGTGGAGGCCGACGCCTTCGCCGACGGCCACGACGTGCTGGCCTGCGTGCTGCGCTACCGCCACGAGGCGGAAAACGAGTGGCATGAGAGGGCGATGAAGCCCCTGGGCAACGACCGCTGGCGCGGGAGCTTTCCGGTGGAGCGCCTGGGCCGCTACCGCTACACCGTGACCGCCTGGGTGGACCCCTTCCTGTCCTGGCGGCACGATTTCGCCCGCCGCTCCGAGCCGGAGGACCTCCTGGTGGCCGCCCGGGTAGGCGCCAGGCTGATCCAGGAGGCGGCCGAGCGGGCACGGGCCCCGGAGGCCCAGGCGCTGCGGGAGTGGTCCGAGTGCCTGGCGCAGGCCCGGGAAGCCGGGGAAGCCCGCCGCGTCGGCTTGGACGAGGGCCTGGCAGGGCTGGCGATGCGCTATCCCGACCGGCGCCTGGCCGCCTACTACGACCGGGAGCTGGAAGTAGTGGTGGACCAGGTACGGGCCCGCTTTTCCACCTGGTACGAGCTGTTCCCCCGCTCCGCCAGCCCCGAGCCGGGCCGCCACGGCGCCTTCCGGGACGTGGAGGCGCGGCTGCCCTACATCGCGGCCATGGGCTTCGACGTGCTCTATCTTCCCCCGATCCATCCCATCGGCCGGGTGCGCCGCAAGGGGAAGAACAACGTCGTGAAAGCTGGCCCGGACGACGTGGGCAGTCCCTGGGCCATCGGCGCCGCGGAAGGCGGCCACAAGGCGGTGCACCCCGAGCTCGGAACGCTCGCGGACTTCCGCCGCCTGGTGGAGAAGGCTCGGGAGCATGGCCTCGAGATCGCTCTGGATATCGCCTTCCAGTGCGCCCCGGACCATCCCTATGTGAAGGAGCACCCGGAGTGGTTCCGCTGGCGCCCGGACGGCACGGTGCAGTACGCGGAAAACCCGCCCAAGAAATACCAGGACATCTATCCCTTCCATTTCGAGGGCGAGGCCTGGGCGTCCCTCTGGGCGGAGCTCAAAAGCGTGTTCGAGTTCTGGATCGAGCAGGGAGTGAAGATCTTCCGGGTAGACAACCCTCACACCAAGCCCTTTCCCTTCTGGGAGTGGGTGATCGGGGAGCTGAAGAAAGCCCACCCCGAGCTGATCTTCCTGTCGGAAGCCTTCACCCGACCCAAGGTGATGCACCGGCTGGCGAAGCTGGGCTTTACCCAGTCCTATACCTACTTTGCCTGGCGCAACACCAAGCAGGAGCTGACTGACTACTTCACCGAGCTCACCCAGGGCGAGGGGCGGGAGTACTTCCGGCCCAACGTCTGGCCCAATACCCCGGACATCCTCACCGAATTCCTCCAGTTCGGCGGCCGGCCGGCCTTCACCTGCCGGCTGTTGCTGGCGGCCACCCTGGCGGCGAGCTACGGGATCTACGGGCCGGCCTTCGAGCTGCAGGAGCACGAGCCCCGGGAACCGGGGAGCGAAGAATACAAGGACTCGGAGAAGTACCAGCTCCGCCACTGGGACCTGGACCGCCCCGACAGCCTGCGGGACCTGATCGCCCGGGTGAACGCCATCCGGCGGGAAAATCCCGCTCTGCAATCGGACTGGAGCCTCACCTTCCTGCCGGTGGACAACGACCAGTTGATCGCCTATATGAAATCCACCGAGGACGGGTCTAATCTCATGATCATGGTGGTCAACCTGGATCCCTACCACGCCCAGGCCGGCTGGGTGGAGCTGGACCTGGAAGCCCTGGGCCTGGACCCCCGCTCCCCCTACCAGATGCACGAGCTCCTTTCCGGCGCCCGGTATCTATGGAACGGAGCGCGCAATTTCGTGCAGCTCGCCCCGGGCATGGGTCACGTGTTCCGGCTGCGCCGGCGCGTGCGCACCGAGCGGGACTTCGACTATTTCATGTGAAAAGGATCGTCCGCCGTGGATCAGCCAACCCACGAGTTGCTGGCACCGGAAGCGGCCCCCAAGGCTTTCGCCTGGGCCGACGATCCCCTCTGGTACAAGGACGCGATCATTTACGAGCTGCACGTGAAGGCCTTTTTCGATTCCAACAACGACGGCATCGGGGACTTCAAGGGGCTCACCGCCAAGCTCGACTACGTACAGGAGCTGGGGGTCAACACGATCTGGATCCTGCCCTTCTACCCCTCACCCCTCAAGGACGACGGCTACGACATCTCCGACTACCACAACGTGCATCCCGACTACGGCACCCGCAACGACTTCCGGCTGTTCATGCGGGAAGCCCACCGGCGGGGCCTGAAGGTCATCACCGAGCTGGTGATCAACCACACCTCGGACCAGCATCCGTGGTTCCAGGCGGCCCGGCGGGCCCCGCCCGGCTCGTCCAAGCGCAACTTCTACGTGTGGAGCGAAACCGCCAAGAAATACGCCGGCACGCGCATCATCTTCACCGACACGGAGGTGTCCAACTGGGCCTGGGACGACGTGGCCAAGGCCTACTACTGGCATCGCTTCTTCAGCCACCAGCCGGACTTGAATTTCGACAACCCGCGGGTGCTGAAGGCGGTCATCCGCGTGATGCGCTTCTGGATGGACATGGGGGTGGACGGCATGCGGCTGGACGCCATCCCCTACCTGGTAGAGCGGGAGGGCACCAACAACGAGAACCTCCCGGAAACCCACGCCGTCATCAAGCAGATCCGGGCCGAGATCGACGCCCATTACAAGAACAAGATGCTACTGGCCGAGGCCAACCAGTGGCCGGAGGACGTGCGGGAGTACTTCGGCGACGGCGACGAGTGCCACATGGCCTATCACTTCCCCCTGATGCCGCGCCTGTTCATGGCCATCGCCCAGGAGGACCGGCACCCGGTGATCGAGATCATGCGCCAGACGCCGGACATCCCCGAGAACTGCCAGTGGGCCATCTTTCTGCGTAACCACGACGAGCTCACCCTGGAGATGGTGACCGACCGGGAGCGGGACTACCTGTACCGGATGTACGCCGCCGACCCGCGCATGCGCCTCAATGTGGGCATCCGCCGGCGCCTGGCGCCGCTCATGGACAACGACCGGCGCAAGATCGAGCTCATGACCTGGCTCCTCATGACTCTGCGCGGCTCGCCCATCCTGTACTATGGCGACGAGATCGGCATGGGCGACAACATCTACCTGGGGGACCGCAACGGGGTGCGCACCCCCATGCAGTGGAGCATCGACCGCAACGGGGGCTTTTCCCGCTGCGACCCCCAGCGCCTGTACCTGCCCCCCATCATGGACCCGGTGTACGGCTACCAGGCGGTCAACGTGGAGGCCCAGGCGCGCAACCCCAGCTCCCTCCTCAACTGGACCCGGCGGCTGATCCAGGTGCGCAAAGGCCACCGCTCCTTCGGGCGCGGCACCCTCACCTTCCTCGAGCCCGGCAACCGCAAAATCCTGGCCTACCTGAGGGAATACGACAACGAGGTCATCCTCTGCGTCGCCAATCTCTCCCACACTCCCCAGGCGGTAGAGCTGGATCTCGCCCGCTTTGTCGGCCGCGTCCCCGTGGAGTTATCGAGCAATATTTCCTTTCCCCCGATTGGCCACCTCCCCTACCTGCTCACCCTGCCCGCCTACGGCTACTACGGCTTCGCCCTATCCCTTGAGGCCCCGGTGCCCGAGTGGCATGAGGAGAAGCTGCCCCACCGGGAGCTTCCAGTGCTGGTGCTGTTGGAAGGGTTGCGCACCTTCTTCCAGGCAAAAGGCGGGGCGAAGGATATCAAGCGTCTCATCGCCTCCCGCACCCGGGAGCAGCTCCAGCGGGAGGTGCTGCTCCCTTACATGTCCACCAAGCGCTGGTTCGCCGCCAAAGGGCATCCGGTCAAGCGTATCGAGCTGGTGGACGAAGGCGAGTGGACCACCGCCGAGGGAAGCTGGCTGCTGGCGTTCCTGGAGGTGGAGTGCGAAGACATCCCGATCCAGACCTACTTCCTGCCCCTGGCCATTGCCTGGGAGGAAAAGGGCGAGGATCCCCTACACCGTTTCGGCGCCTGGACCCTGGCCCGGGTGCGCCAGAAGGAGAAAATGGGGATCCTCTACGGCGCTTTCGGCGATCCCCGGTTCTGCCGGGCCCTGGCCCGGGCCATGGGCACCAACGCCGAGGTGCCCTTCGCCCACGGCCGGCTCAAGTTCACCTGTACCTCCGCCTATTCCCTCCACGCGGCGGCCATCGACGAGCCGGTGCACCACCCGGCCCTGGACCAGAGCAATACGGGCGTATTCTTCGGCAACAAGCTCTACCTCAAGGGCTACCGGCGCCTGTCGGAGGGGGTGAGCCCCGAGCTGGAAATCGGGCGCTTCCTCACCGACGTCTCCCCCTTCCCCCACATCGTCCCGGTCCTCGGCGCGGTGGAGTACCTGCGCGACGATGGCACCATTATCACCCTGGCCCTGCTGCAGCAGTACGTGGAGAACCAAGGCAGCGCCTGGACCTTCACCGTGGACTACCTGGAACGGCTGACCCAGACCCTGTCTGCCGGCACCGAGCTGCCCGAGCCCGAGCGCCGGGTCGAGAATCCCCACGGAATGTACCTGGCGCTGGCGGAAACCCTCGGCCGGCGGGTGGGCGAGCTGCACCAGGCCTTCGCCCGCACGACCGGCGATCCGGCCTTCGATCCCGAGCCCGCCACCCCCGAGGACTACCGGCGCTGGGTGCAGCGGGTGCGCGAGGACGCGGTGCGCACCCTGGACGCCTTGGAAGAACGGCGCTCGCAGCTTCCCGAGGCGGTGCGCCCGCCGGTAGAGGCGCTGCTGGGACGGCGGCTCTCCATGCTCGACTGGCTGGACGAGCTCTCGCTGGAGGGACCCGCCCTGGCGAAGACCCGCTACCACGGGGACCTGCACCTGGGGCAGGTGCTGCTCAGTCAGCACGACTTCATCTTCATCGACTTCGAGGGCGAGCCGGCCCGGCCCCTGGCCGAGCGGCGGGCCAAGCACTCGCCCCTACGGGACGTGGCGGGAATGGTGCGCTCGTTCAACTACGCCGCGGCCGCCGCCGTCGGCCACCAGGCGGAGCAGCCGGAGGAGAAACGCCAGGCCCTGGAGTCCGCCATCGGCGAATGGGAAAGTCAGGCGGTGGAGGCCTTCTTCGCCGGCTACCGGGGCGCCACCCGCGACTGCCCTTCGGTGCCCGCGGACGCCGGCCACTGGCAGCGATTGCTGGAACTGTTCATTCTGGAGAAGGCGCTCTACGAGCTGCGCTACGAGATGGATAACCGGCCCGACTGGGTCGCCATTCCGGTGCGGGGGCTCCTGGCGCTTTCTCTCTCACGAGGAGGGTGAATCCCGTGGCAGGGCCCAAAATCCTGGCGATGGTGCTGGCGGGGGGCGAGGGAACGCGCCTCTTTCCCCTGACGGCGGAGCGGTCCAAGCCAGCCGTGCCCTTCGGCGGCCGCTACCGCATCGTCGACTTCGTGCTTTCCAACCTGATCAACTCCGAGATCCATTCCATCTACGTGCTGGTGCAGTACAAGTCCCAGTCCCTGATCGAGCACATCCACCGGGCCTGGGTGCTTTCGCCCATCATCCCGGGGCAGTTCGTTTCCATCGTGCCGCCCCAGATGCGGGAGGGCCCGGAGTGGTTCCAGGGCACGGCGGACGCGGTGTATCAAAACCTAAACCTGCTCGACCCCCACGCCCCCGACCTGGTGGCGGTGTTCGGCGCCGATCACGTCTATCGGATGGACATCCGGCAGATGGTGCGCTTCCACCTGGAGCGGGAGGCCGAGGTGACGGTGGCAGCGCTTCCGGTGCCGATCCAGGAGGCTTCCGCCTTCGGCATCGTAGAGGCCAACCGCAGCGGGCGCATCACCGGCTTCGTCGAGAAGCCGGTCTCTCCGCCTCCCATGCCCTCGGATCCTGAGCGGGCCTTCGCCTCCATGGGCAACTACCTGTTCAACACCCAGGTGCTGATCGAGGCCCTGCACGAAGCCCGGCGCCTGGGGGAGAAGGACTTCGGCCGGGACGTGATCCCGCGGTTGATCGCCAGTCACCGGGTGTTCGCCTACGATTTTTCCAAGAACAAGGTGCCTGGCGTGCGCTCTTACGAGGAACCCGCCTATTGGCGCGACGTGGGCACCATCGACGCCTTTTACGCCGCCCATCGCGATACCCTCGGGACGGAGCCCCGCTTCAACCTGTTCAATCCCCGCTGGCCGATTCTCTCCAGCGGCTATCAAGGACCGGTGGCGGCTATCGTCCGCGGCACCCTGGAGAATTGCGACGTGGGCGCCGGAAGCCTCATCAAAGACGCCACGGTACGCAACTCCGTGCTGCGCCGGGAAGTCCTGCTGGAAGAAGACGTGGTGGTCGAAGACTCCATCGTGATGGACTACACTATCGTGCGCGCCGGCGCTCGGCTTAAACGGGTGATCGTGGACCGCTACAATGTCCTCGGACCGGGCGAGCGCATCGGCTACAATCTGGACGAGGACAAGAAGCGCTTTCACGTGACCGGATCGGGCATCGTCGTGATCCCCAAGGGCGCCCACCGCGCCGATACCCGGCGCTATTACTGATCGGTCTCTCGCCGGCCCGGAGGGGTCACAAGCGCCCGGTGGCCGGATGACGGAGATACCTTCGCAAAATCCTCCGGGCTGGAGTCCGCCTGCCGCGCCGTCTCCGCTGCACGCGGCCCGGAGACGGCGCGCGCAGCGGAGCCGAAGATTCCTCAGAAGAACAGGACGCAAGAGCAAATTCCATGGCAAAACCGATCACAGCGGTCTGGCCCGGCCGCCCGTACCCTCGCGGGGCCACGTGGGACGGGGAGGGCGTCAATTTCGCCCTTTTCTCCGAGAACGCCGAGAAGGTTGAGCTTTGCATCTTCGACGACAAGGGCCGGCGGGAGCTCCAGCGCATCGAGTTCAAGGAGCACACCGACCAGGTGTGGCACTGCTATCTCCCGGAGGCGCGACCCGGCATGCTCTACGGCTACCGGGTCCACGGCCCTTACAAGCCCGAGGCGGGCCACCGTTTCAATCCCCACAAGCTGCTGCTGGACCCTTACGCCAAGGCGATCGTGGGCGGCATCAACTGGAGCGACGCCCACTTCGGCTACCGCATCGGCCACGAACGGGAGGACCTGTCTTTCGACCGGCGCGATAGCGCGCCCGGCATGCCCAAGTGCCAGGTGGTGGATACCGCCTTTACCTGGGGTGACGACCGCCGGCCCGACATTCCCTGGCACGAGACCATCATCTACGAGCTGCACGTGAAGGGCTTCACCATGCTGCACCCGGAGGTGCCCCCCGCTCTGCGGGGCACCTACGCGGGGCTTGCCACGACCCCCGTCATCGAATACTTGAAACGTCTCGGCGTCACCACGGTGGAGCTCATGCCGGTGCACACCTTCGTGGACGATCGCCACCTGGTGCAGAAGGGCTTGCGCAACTACTGGGGCTACAATTCCATCGGCTATTTCGCTCCCGACAACCGCTATTCCGCCAGCGGTCAGGTGGCCGAGTTCAAGACCATGGTGAAGGCCCTGCACTCGGCCGGGATCGAGGTGATCCTGGACGTGGTGTACAACCACACCGCTGAAGGCAACCACTTGGGGCCCACGCTTGCCTTCCGCGGCATCGACAACGCCTCCTACTACCGGCTGGTGGCCGACAATCCCCGCTACTACATGGACTACACCGGCTGCGGCAACACGCTGAACATGCAGCATCCGCGGGTGCTCCAGCTCATCATGGACTCCCTGCGCTACTGGGTGAACGAGATGCACGTGGACGGCTTCCGCTTCGATCTCGCCTCGGCCCTCGCCCGGGAGCTGCACGAAGTAGACCGCTTGGGGGCGTTTTTCGACATCATCCGCCAGGACCCGGTGCTGTCCCAGGTCAAGCTTATCGCCGAGCCCTGGGATTTGGGCGAGGGCGGCTACCAGGTGGGCAACTTCCCGGTCGGCTGGACCGAATGGAACGACAAGTACCGGGACACCATGCGCGCCTACTGGAAGGGAGACGGGGGCCTGATCGGGGAGTTCGCCCGGCGGCTCACCGGCTCCAGCGACCTCTACGGCAAGAGTGGACGCAGCCCCCACGCCAGCATCAACTTCGTGACCGCGCACGATGGCTTCACCCTGCACGACCTCGTCACTTACAACGAGAAGCACAACGAGGCCAACCTGGAGGAGAACCGGGACGGCCACAACCACAACCTGTCGTGGAACTGCGGCGTGGAGGGCGAGACCGATGATCCCCAGGTGAACGCCCTGCGGGCGCGCCAGAAGCGCAATCTGCTCGCCACCCTGCTCCTGTCCCAGGGGGTGCCCATGCTGCTCGCCGGGGACGAGATCTGCCGCACCCAGCGGGGGAACAACAACGCCTATTGCCAGGACAACGAAATCTCCTGGGTGGACTGGAACCTGACCCAGCCGAAACGCCAACTCCTTGCCTTCGTCCAGCGGATGGTGGCCCTGCGGCGCGATCATCCGGTGTTCCGCCGACGCCACTTCTTCCAGGGACGACCCATCCATGGCACCGGGGTCAAGGACATCGTCTGGCTCAACCCCGATAGCCGAGAGATGACCGACGAGGAATGGAACCAGCACCACGCCCGTTGCTTGGGCGTCTATCTCGCGGGAGAGGGACTCACCGAGACCGACGAGCGGGGCCGCCCCATTACCGACAGCAATTTCCTCGTACTATTCAATGCCCACCACGAGGAGATCCCTTTTAGCCTGCCCCAGCTCGCCGGCGGGCCCCGCTGGCTGGTGGTGCTGGACACGGCCTACGAGGAGGGCCTCGCCTGGGATGGGGTGTACATGGCGGGCGCTTCCTATCCTCTACAGGGCCGGTCCCTTGCCCTTCTGCAACAACAGAAGGTTTCCCCATGAGACGTGCCCACTCGATGCCCTTCGGCGCCGAGGTGCAGGGGGACGGCCGCACCCGCTTCCGCCTCTGGGCGCCTTCCGCCCGGGAGGTGGATCTGGAGCTGGAAGGCGCTGGCGGACGCCTGGCCATGGCGCCCGTGGGGGAGGGATGGTTCGAACGCACTGTCCCTGCGCCCCCCGGTACCCGCTACTGGCTGCGCATCGACGGGGGCCTGGCCGTGCCCGATCCTGCGTCCCGGTTCAACCCCGACGACGTGCACGGGGCGAGCGAAGTGGTGGACCCGGGCGCCTTCGACTGGCCGGACTCGGCCTGGCGCGGGCGGCCGTGGGAAGAGGCGGTGATCTACGAGCTGCACGTGGGCACCTTCTCCCCGGAGGGGACTTTCGCGGGCGTGGAGGCACGGCTCGACCATCTCGCTGGGCTGGGGGTAACCGCCCTGGAGCTCATGCCGGTGGCGGACTTCCCGGGACGGAGAAACTGGGGCTATGACGCTGTCCTTCCCTTCGCCCCCGACGCGGCCTACGGGCGGCCGGAGGAGCTGAAGCGCCTGGTGGCGGCGGCCCACGCCCGGGGCCTCATGGTGCTGCTGGACGTGGTGTACAACCATTTCGGTCCCGAGGGCAACTACCTACACCTGTACGCGAAGCCGTTCTTCACCGAGCGCCATCAGACCCCTTGGGGCGCCGCCATCAACTTCGACGGTCCCGGCAGCCGGGTGGTGCGCGACTTCTTCATCCACAACGCCCTCTACTGGATCGAGGAATTCCACCTGGACGGGCTGCGCCTCGACGCGGTGCACGCCATCGCCGACGATTCGCGCCCCGACATCCTGGAGGAGCTGGCGGAAGCGGTGCGCCGCGGCCCGGGAAGGGAGCGCCCCGTGCACCTCATCCTGGAGAACGACAAGAACCAGGCCCGCTACCTGGTGCGCGAGCCTTCCGGCCGCCCCCGCTGGTACGACGCCCAGTGGAACGACGACGTCCACCACGCCTTCCACGTGCTGCTGACCGGGGAAAAGGACGGCTACTACGCCGACTACGGGGATAAGCCGACCTGGTACCTGGGTCGCTCCCTCGCCGAGGGTTTCGCCTACCAGGGCGAGCCTTCGCCCTACCGGCACCACAAGCCCCGAGGCGAGCCCAGCGCCGAGCTGCCGCCGGGCGCCTTCGTCACCTTCCTCCAGACCCACGACCAGGTGGGCAACCGAGCCTTCGGCGAGCGGCTGGCGGCGCTCGCGCTGGAAGCGGGCCTGCGCGCCGCAACCGCCGCCTGGCTACTCGCCCCCTCCCCGCCGATGCTTTTCATGGGGGAAGAGTTCGGTGCTGCGACGCCTTTCCTTTTCTTCTGCGATTTTGGGCCGGAGCTGGCCGAGGCGGTCACCCAGGGGCGGCGACGGGAGTTCGCCCGCTTCGTCCGCTTCGCCGACCCGGAAGCCCGGAAAAAAATCCCAGATCCCAACGCCGAGGAAACTTTCGCCCGCAGCAAGCTCGACTGGAACTGCCTGCGGCGGGCGCCCCATGATCGCTGGCTTGCCCTGTACCGGCGCCTGCTCGAGCTGCGCCGCGACTACGTCGTGCCGCGGCTTCCCGGCATGGCCGGGCGCGCGGGAAGCTTCCAGGTGCTGGCCGAGGGGGCGCTCACTGTCCGCTGGCAGCTGGGGGACGGAAGCCGTCTCGTCCTATGGCTCAATCTTGGGCCCCAGTCGGTGGCGATCGACACGCCGCCTGAGGATCGGCCCTTCTTCGCCGAGCCCCAGAGTGCCTGCACTGCGCTCTCCGCGGGTCGCCTGCCTCCCGCCAGCGCCGTCTGGTTCCTGGACGAAGGAAGGAGCCCGGCATGACCGAGCCCCACGCCCTCGAGCGCCTGTGCCAGCTCGTCGGCATCGCCGCCGAGTACACCGACATCTGGGGCAAGGTCCACCGCGTACCCGACGCGACGCGTCTCGGCCTGCTCCACGCCATGGGCGTAATCCGGGACGCAGCCGACGTGCCCGCGGCGCTCAAGGAGCGGGAGGAGCGGCCCTGGCGCAGGGGGCTCGCCCCGGCGACCGTGGTGCGGCAAGCGACACCGCCGTACGTCATCGTCTATCGCTGCGCCGAAAGCCTCGCCGCCCGCAGCCACCGCTGGACCCTCACGCTGGAAAACGGCGAGACGAAAACCGGCGAGTTTCAGCCCGGGCAGCTCGAGCAGCGCGGCCGCCGGGACGTGGACGGGATTCCTTTCGTGGAGGTCGCGTTCCAGTGGCGCGACCGGCTGCCCCTCGGCTATCACCGCTTCGCCGTTCATCCGCCAGGCACCCAGACCGCAGCGACAACGAGTCTCATCGTCGCGCCCGACCGGTGCTACTTGCCCCCCGCCCTGGAGGGAGAGGGCCGGGTGTGGGGTCCGGCGCTGCAGCTCTACGCCTTGCGCAGCGCCCGCAACTGGGGCATGGGCGACTTCACCGACCTGCGCAGCGTGGTGGAGATCGCCGGCCGCGCGGGCGCCGGCATCGTGGGCGTGAATCCCTTGCACGCCCTGTTTCCCCACAATCCCCAGCACAAGAGCCCCTACAGCCCGTCCAGCCGGCAATTCCTGAACGTGTTCTACCTGGACGTGGAGGCGGTGCCGGAGTTCGCCGAGTGCGTGAAGGCCCGGGAGCGGGTGGCCGATCCCCAGTTCCAGGCCCGGCTGCGGGCACTGCGGGCGGCGGAGCTGGTGGACTACGCCGGGGTCGCCGAGGTGAAGCTCCCGGTGCTAGAGCTTCTGTTCGCCCACTTCCAGGAGCGGCATCTGGCTACCGGCACGGCGCGAGCCAAAGCGTTCCAGCAATATCGTCAGGCCCAGGGAGAAGCCCTAGAGCGCTTCGCCGTCTATCACGCGCTCCAGGAGCACCTCCACGCTCAGGACCCGGGCATATGGGGCTGGCCGGTGTGGCCAGAGGACTACCGCGATCCTCTGGCTCCGGCGGTGCAGCGCTTCGCTCAAACCCATCGCGACCGCATCGACTATCACGCCTGGCTGCAGTGGCTGTGCGAGGAGCAGCTCGCCGCGTGTGGGAAGCGCTCCTGGGAAATGGGACTGGGCGTCGGCCTCTACCAAGATCTGGCGGTGTCCATCGATCGGGCCGGCGCCGAGGCGTGGGCGTGGCAGAGGTTGTACGCACTCGAGGTCAGCATCGGCGCGCCGCCGGATGACTTCAACCTCCACGGCCAGGACTGGGGGCTGCCGCCCCTCATCCCGGAGCGGCTGGAAGAAGCCGCCTACGCGCCCTTCATCGCCATGCTGCGTGCCAACATGCGCCACGCGGGGGCCCTGCGCATCGACCACGTGATGGGTCTCTTGCGCCTGTTCTGGGTGCCAGCGGGGAGAAAGCCCTCTGAAGGGTGCTATGTCTACTACCCGTTCCAGGAACTGCTGGGAATCCTAGCGCTGGAGAGCCAACGCAACCGTTGCCTGGTGGTGGGGGAGGATCTGGGCACGGTGCCCGACGAAGTGCACGCAGGCCTCGAGCCCCTGGGAGTGCTTTCTTACCGGCTACTCCTGTTCGAAAAGGAGAGCGACGGCGCCTTCAAGCCACCCCAGGCGTACCCGGCCCAGGCGCTGGTGGCCGTGAGCACCCATGATCTGCCGACGTTGAAGAGCCTCTGGCTCGGCCACGACCTGGATCTGCGGGCGAACTTGCACCTCTATCCCAACGAGGAGATGCGGGCCCGGCAGCTCGTGGAGCGCTCCCAGGACCGGGCGCGGCTCTTGTGGGCACTGGAGCAAGAGGGGCTGCTGCCCGCCGGGGTGAGCCACCATCCCATCTCGGCGCCCGAGATGACCCCCGAGCTCATGCTCGCCATCCACGCCTACCTAGCGCGCAGCCCGGCCAAGATCATGATGATCCAGATGGAGGACGTGCTGGGCCAGCTCGAGCAGGTGAACCTTCCGGGAACCACCGACCAGCATCCCAACTGGCAGCGCAAGCTTCCCTTAAACCTGGAGGAGTGGGGCACCGACCCACGTTTCACCGCTCTAGCGGAGACCCTCAAGCGCAGCCGCGGAGCGGGCGTTCACCCCAAAGAGGAAGCGGCCGCCCCGGGGCGTCCCGAGGCCACCCCCATCATTCCCCGGGCAACTTACCGCCTGCAATTAAATCGGGCCTTCACCTTCACCCGCGCCGCCGAGCTGGTGCCCTACCTCGCCCAGCTTGGCATCTCCCACGTCTACTGCTCCCCCTATCTCAAGGCCCGCCCCGGAAGTCTCCACGGCTACGACATCATCGACCACACAGCCCTCAACCCCGAGATCGGCTCCGAGGCAGACTTCGAGCACTTCGTCGCTATCTTGAAGGCTCACGGCATGGGCCAGATCCTGGACCTGGTTCCCAACCACATGGGGGTGCTGGGGGCGGACAACGCCTACTGGCTCGACGTGCTGGAGAACGGCCCGGCCTCGGTCCACGCCGGCGTATTCGACATCGACTGGGAGCCGGTCAAGGACGAGATCCAGGGCAAGGTGCTGGTGCCGGTGCTGGGGGATCAATACGGGATCATCCTGGAGCGGGGCGAGCTGAAGCTCGCCTTCGACGCCCAGCGGGGAGAATTCAGCGTCTGGTACTACGAGCACCGCTTCCCCATAGACCCCCGGGAGTATCCCCGCATCTTGCTCGCCGCCATCGAGCGGCTGGACGCCCGCCTGGGTCCGGACGATCCCAACGCCTTGGAGTTTAAAAGCCTCGCCACCGCTTTTCAGAATCTTCCAGGGCGCGGCGAGACCGACCCCGTCAGGCTCGCGGAGCGCCACCGGGACAAGGAGATCCACAAGCGCCACTTGGGGGAGCTCGTGCGCCGCTCGCCCGACATTGCCTGGTACCTCGACGAGGTGGTGAGGGAGCTGAACGGCACGCCGGGGGATCCCTTGTCCTTCGACGCCTTGCATCTCCTGCTGGAGGCCCAGGCCTACCGGCTCGCCTACTGGCGGGTCGCCTCCGACGAGATCAACTACCGGCGCTTCTTCGATATCAACGATCTGGCCGCGTTGCGCATGGAAAACCCGGAGGTGTTCGAGTTCACCCACCGCCGGGTGCTGGAGTTCCTCAACGCCGGCAAGGTGGATGCTCTGCGCATCGACCATCCCGACGGCCTCTTCGACCCGGCGGAATACTTCCGGCGACTGCAGTACCGCCGTGCCCAAGTGCCGCCGCCGTCGGCGGAGCCGGAAGGCCAGCCACCCTTCCGCTCCACCTACGTGGTGGTGGAAAAGATCCTGGAGGGCGACGAGCGCCTGCCGGAAGACTGGCCCGTGCACGGTACCACGGGATACGACTTCATGAACCTGGTGGGGGGCCTCCTCCTCGATCCCGCTGCCGGGCCGCGGCTGGAGCGTTTCTACCGCGCCTTTACCCGGGAGGCGGATTCCTTCGACGAAATCCTCTACCAGGCGAAGCGCCTCATCATGCGCACCTCCCTAGCGGGCGAGCTTAACGTGCTGGCCACCCAATTGAACCGCATTTCCGAGGGAGACCGCCACACCTGCGACTTCACGCTGAACAATCTGCGCTACGCGCTGCGGGAGATCGTGGCCTGCTTCCCCGTGTACCGGACGTACATCGCCCACGGGGCCGCCCGCGAGGACGACCGGCGCACCATCCACCAGGCGGTAGAAGCCGCCAAGCGCCGCTCGCGCGCCGGCGACGTGAGCGTGTTCGACTTCGTGCGCGATGTCATGCTCACCGCCGTCGCCGAGGGCAAGGGCGACGCCTACCGCCGGCAGGTGATGACCTTCGCCATGAAGCTGCAGCAGTACACCGCGCCCGTGACCGCCAAGGGCATGGAGGACACGAGCTTCTATCTCTACAACCGGCTCATCTCCCTGAACGAGGTAGGCGGCGATCCGCGCCGTTTCGGGGTGACGCCCCTCGCCTTCCACCGGGCCAACCGGGAGCGGCAGAAGAGCTGGCCCCATACCCTGCTCGCCACCTCCACCCACGACAACAAGCGCTCGGAAGACGTGCGGGCGCGGCTCCACGTCCTGTCGGAGATTCCCGACGAGTGGCGCGCCAAGGTCCTGCGCTGGCACCGGATCAACCGCCCCCACAAGCGCAAGCTGGAAACGTTACGGGCGCCAAGCCTGAACGACGAGTACTTCTTCTACCAGACTCTGCTGGGGGCCTGGCCCCTGGAGCCGCTGGACCAGGCGGGCCTCGCCGCTTTCCGGGAGCGCATCGCAAGCGCCATGCTCAAGGCCATCCGGGAGGCCAAGGCCTACACCTCCTGGATCAACCCGGACCCGGTGTACGAAGAGGCCATGCTCGGCTTCATTGACGCCTTGCTGGCGCCGGACGCCGATAACCCTTTCCTCGCCGAATTCCTTCCTTTCCAGCGCAAGGTGGCGCGGCTGGGGCTGCTGAACAGCCTCACCCAGGTGCTGCTCAAGCTCACCGTGCCCGGCGTTCCCGACCTCTACCAGGGCAACGAGCTGTGGGACTTCAGCCTGGTGGACCCGGACAACCGCCGGCCGGTGGATTACGAGCATCGCGCCCGGTTGTTGGCCCAGCTTCGTCAGGCCGCCTCGGGCGACCCTTCTGCCCTCGCCGACTACGTAGCCGAGCTCTACGAAGGCATCGAGGACGGCCGGCTCAAACTCTATTTCACTTGGAAGCTCCTCACCTTGCGCGCTGAGCGAGACGAGCTTTTTCGCTGCGGCGAATACCTGCCCCTGCGGATCATGGGTCCCCGCGCCGACCATGTGATCGCCTACGCGCGCAGTCATGGCAACGCCTCCGTGGCCGTGGCGGTTACCCGTTGGTTCGCCAAGCTGAACGCGGTGACGGTGAAGCCTGTGGGGGACCTCTGGACCGGCACGGCGGTGGAAACGCCGGCGCCGGGGGAATGGTTCAACGTGCTCACCGGGGAGCGCATCACCGCCACCGACGGATCGGGGACGGCGTCCGTGCCGGCCGCCGAGCTCTTCAGGACGATCCCCTGGGCGGTGCTGGTTCCCGGGTAGCCTTCGCGGGGACCGTCAAAGCCGAAGAAGCCGGCCTCTCCATGAGCGAATATGTACGCCGGGCAGCCGGCTCGTTCCGCCCGTCCGGCGACGGGCACTAGAGGGCATGATCGGGGCAAATGATCCAGACCACCAGGCGAAAGAACCGCGCCGTTGACGAGGCCTGGTCTTCGTCGAAGCGTCCACCCGGCGCATCGCCTCTCTGGAAGAGCAACGGCGTCTGACCTCTCCCGACGAGCAGGGCGCGCTTCAGCGCACCACAGCGAGGGAACTCCGACAAATCGGTGCGCTTCGCCTGCCTGCCGCAACCTGTGCGGCGCCCTCTAGACACCCTACACCCTCCCCTTCCACGGCGCCAGCACCCGCTCAAGGTAGCGCATCAACAGGTCGAAGGCGATGGCGAAGAACCCGATCACGATGATACCCATGATGACCACGTCGCTCGCCAGGAACTCGGCGGCGTTGAGCACCATGAATCCCAGGCCGCGGGTCGAGGCCACCATTTCGGCCGCCACCAGGGTGGTCCAGCCCACGCCGATGCCGATGCGCATACCGGTGAAGATCTCCGGCAAAGCAGCCTTGAGGATCACGAAGCGGATGACCTGGAGCCGGGTCGCCCCCATCGAATAGGCGGCGTGGATCTGCTCGATGGACACCGAGCGCACCCCGGCCCGGGCGGCGATGGCCATGGGGGCGAAGATCGCCAGGTAGATGAGGAACACCTTGGAGAATTCGCCGATACCGAACCAGATCACCACCAGCGGTAGATACGCTAGGGGCGGCAGGGGCCGGTAGAACTCGATGGGCGGGTCGAAGATCCCCCGCACCACCCGGTTCACCCCCATGAGCACGCCGATGGGGATGGCGGTCACGCAGGCGAGCAGGAACGCGCCGAACACACGGGACAGGCTGGTGATCGTGTGCTCCAGTAGGGTCGAGTTGGCGAAGCCTTCCGTCGCCACCACGATGAACTTCTGGAACACAGCCTGGGGTGAAGGTAGGAACAGGGGCTTGACCCATCCCAGGTTGGTGACCACGACCCACAACGTTACCAGAGTCACAACAGTGGCGACGTTGATCGCCGTGCTGCTGCCCTGGCCGGGCGCCCCGTAGGCGTCGCCCGGCTTCACCGCGCCGGCGCCGAACCAGCGGGTCAGCAACGCGTGCAGTCTCGTCTCCTCGGTCTTCATCGGCCTCGGGATGCTAACGGCGCCCTGCTGCTTGGACGCCGTCCTCCGCGTCGAGAATAAAAAAACGCTCCTAGGCATGGACCACCTCCCGAGCGCTCTCTCCCGCCCTTTCGTCGCCGTAGATGATGGAAAGCACTTCCTCGCGCACCTGGATGAAGTCGGGGCTCGACTTGATGGCCCGGGCGTTGCGGCACTCCAGGAACCTCCGGTTGAAGTCCAGCTCGTAGGTGTGGGTGATGCGGCCCGGCCGCGGCGACATCACGACCAGGCGACTGCCGAGGAACAGGGCCTCCTCCACGCTATGGGTGATGAAGAACACCATCTTCTTCGTTCTTTGCCACACGTCGAGGAGCAGCTCCTGGATGGTCTCCCGCGTGAGGGCGTCCAACGCCGCCATCGGCTCGTCCATGAGCAGCATGGAGGGATTGCAGGTGAGAGCTCGGGCGATGCCTACCCGCTGCTGCATGCCGCCCGAGAGCTGGTAGATCATATGGCGGTGAAAGTCCTGCAGCCCCACCAGGGCCAGGTTCTTCGCCGCGACTTCCCGCCGCTCCCGCTTGGGCACACCCTGGAGCTTGAGGCCGAACTCCGTGTTCTCGATGACGTTGAGCCAGGGCAGGAGGGCGTGCTTCTGGAACACGACGCCGCGGTCGGACCCGGGTCCCGTGATGCGGCGTCCGCCCAAAAGCAACTCGCCGCTCGAGGGCGAGATGAATCCCGCCATCAGGTTGAGCAGCGTCGTCTTGCCGCACCCTGACGCGCCTAGCGCCACGACGAAGTCGCCGCTCTCGATGGAGAGGTTGATGTTGTCCAGGGCATGCACCTCCTCTCCGCGGCGCCGCCCGGGATAGACGACGCTCACGCCCTTGATATGTAGGCTTTCCATCTCGATTTCCTCCTCCATGTTGCCCGCCTTGGCGGGATCCTTTTCTCTGCGGCGCCGCCGGGCCGAGCCAACCCGGCGACCCCAGGAGAGCGGACGGTTACGGCCTCATGGCCGCCTCGGCGTACTTCGAGGTGACGAATCTGCCATAATCCTGCGCCAGGCTGTCGATGCTCTTCTGCGCCTTCAGGAACTCGGCGGTGGCCTTGAGGGCCCGCACGGCCCCGCCATTCTGGCCGCCCCCCAGCCAGGCGGCCGACGCCTGCTCCTCCACGGTCGGGAAACGGTAGAGTTTGACGGCCTCCGCCACGTCCTTGGACTCGCCGCCCACGAGCTTCACCATGGCCTTCACCTCCGGCGAATCCGCCGTCCAGCGCTTGCCCTCCCCGGCATAAGCGGCGTAGAGGTCGGCCAGCGTCTGGGTGAACTTAACCATGAAGTCCTGGTTCGCCTCCGCCCACTTGCGGTTGGCAGCGATGCCGTCAAAGGTCGCCTTGCCCTTCTTGGAAAGCTCACCCGAAGTGATCAACACCTTACCGCTCTGCTTGATGCGGGAGAGCGCCGGGTCCCACACGTAGGCCGCGTCGATGTCGCCCCGCTCCCAGGCGGCGGCGATCTGGTTGGGCTGCATGTTGAGCAGCCGCACTTCGGTGGGCTTGATGCCCCAGACCTCGAGGGCGAACATGGTATGGAAATGGGCGGTGGAAACGAACGGCACGGCGATCTTCTTGCTTTTAAGATCCTGCGGACCGTTGATGCCGGAGCCGTTGCGCACCACCAGGGCTTCCGCCTCGTTGATGTCATCCAGGATCCAGAAGAGCTGCAGGTCCACGCCTCGGCTCACCGCTGCTGCCAGAGGGCTCGAGCCGATCACGCCCACCTGCACGTCGCCTGAGGCCATGGCGGTCGCCACCTTGGCCCCCGAATCGAACTGCCGCCAGCGGATCTTGTAGCCGGTCGCCTTCTCGAAGCGGCCGTCGGCGATCCCCACCAACAGCGGACCGACGATCAACTGGTAGGCGACGGTGACTTCGCTCTGCTGGGCCCATGAGCCGCCGGAACCGGCCATCAGCCCAACCGCCAGCCCCACCCCTAAAGCGTTGCATACCCAGGTCTTGATGCGTTTCATCCCACGTCCTCCTCGCAAGAAAAGTCGTTTTGGCTAACGTACTGCTGCAAAAACCGCGGGCCGATCGCCTCTACCCGCAGGCGGAGAGCACGCTCCGCAGAATCTGGCACATCTCCTCGATATGGTGCCGCTGCGCGACGAGCGCCGGCGCCAGGATCGCGGCATCGCCGGTCGTCTTGATGTGCAGCCCGGCGTCGAACAACCGCTTCTGGATCTCGTAGCCGCGCCGCCCTGGAACCGCGTCCTTCGCGAACTCGATGCCGGCGATCATCCCGTAGCCCCGGATGTCGGTGATTACCGGCAGATCCCCCAGGGCGAACACCGCTTCGAGGAAGCAGGACGACAGGGCAGCGCCGCGTTCGAACAGCGCTTCCTTCTCGTAGACATCCAGCGCGGCCAGGGCGGCGGCGCAGGCCGCCGGATGGGCGGAAGTGGTATACCCGTGGGCGAGCTCGATCGCCTCTGGCGCTGCCGCGCTCAAGATGGTCTCGTAGATGTCCCTTCTCACCGCCACTGCCCCCATGGGCTGGGCGCCGTTGGTGATCCCCTTGGCCATGGTAATTAAGTCCGGGGTGACCCCGAAGCTCTGGGCGGCAAAAGCGGGGCCGGTGCGACCGAAACCGCAGATCACTTCGTCGAACACCAGCAGAATCCCGCTTTCATCGCAGATCTGGCGCAGGCGCTCCAAGTAGCCCTTGGGGGGGACCAGCACGCCCGTGGAGCCGGCGATGGGCTCGACGAAGCAGGCGGCAATGTTCTCGGCACCGTACAGGTCCACGAAGCGCTGCAGGTCTTCCGCCAGCTCGGCACCGGAACCGGGCTGTCCCTGAGTGAACCGGTTCTCCGGCAGCCAGGTGTGGCGCATGTGGGCGACGCCGACGGCGGGGCCGCCGAAGCCGCGGCGGTTCTGCACCATGCCCGACAGGGCCAGGCCGCCGAGATTGACCCCGTGGTACGCCCGCTCCCGGGACACGAACAAGGTCCGGCTTGCCTCGCGGCGCGCGCGGTGGTAGGCAAGGCAGATCTTCATGGCGGTATCCACCGCCTCCGAGCCGGAATTGACAAAGAAGATCCGGTCGAGCCCGGACGGGGTGAGGGCCGCCAGGCGCTCGGCCAGCTCGAAGGCGCCGGGGTGCCCCCGCAGGAAGCTCGGGACATAGTCGAGTTCCAGCAATTGGCGCTTGACCGCCTCGGCGATCTCCGGCCGGCCGTGGCCCGCTGGAGAGGTGAAGAGGCCCGAAGACCCGTCCAGGATGCGCCGCCCGCGATCGTCCCAGTAGTACATGCCCTCGGCGCGGGCGATAATTCGCGGCTCGGCCCGGAAGTCCCGGTTCGGCGTGAAGGGCAGCCAATGGTGCTCTAGTCGGAGTGGCCGCTCGTTCCCGGATTTCTTGTCTGATCGGACTATCCTGGCACTTGACCGCATGGATGCAGCGCTACCCTGGCATGGGGCCCCAGCCTGGAACCGGCTGGAGCGTGACGCCATATTGCATGCCCGTGGGAAGGCTGGTTAGAACCAGTTGGCGGGAATCAATGGGGCCAAGGGGATGCCCGTGCCGGAGGCTAGCGCACGTTTTCATTCCCCTGGTTTCGCCGTACATTAAGGTATTAGGTGATAAGGCGTATCGGCCGGAGGCGCTGAAATGGCGGGCAGGCTCAGGACGCTGATGTGGGACCGGCTGTTCCAGCGCTCCGCCCAGGGCGGCATGAGCCTGCAGGGGCAGATCCGGCAAATGCTGGTCTCCGCCATTCTCGACGGCCAGATCCCGGTGGGGGTACCCCTGCCCTCCAGCCGCGAGCTGGCTGAGCAGCTCGGCGTTGCGCGCAACACCGTGGTGCTCGCCTACCAGCAGCTCATCGACGAGGGTTACCTCATCTCCCGGGAGCGCAGCGGCCACTTCGTCAATCCCGACATCCTGGGGCGCAAAGCGTCCCCCCGCGGCAGCGCGACAGGGAGCGGGCCGGCTCCCCAGTGGACGGAGCGATTCCGCTTCCAGCCCTCCCGGCAGCGCAACATCGTGAAACCGGCGGACTGGCAGAAGTTTCCCTATCCGTTCATCTATGGCCAGTTCGATCCGTCGCTCTTTCCCACCGCCGAGTGGCGGGAGTGTTGCATGAAGGAGCTGTCGGTCATGGAGATCCGCGATTGGGCCCCGGACCTCATCGCCCGGGACGATCCTTCCCTCATCCAGCAGATCCGCACCCGGGTGCTGCCCCGGCGCGGGGTGTGGGCGTCGGAGGAAGAGATCGTGGTCACCGTGGGCGCCCAGCAGGCGCTTTATCTCCTGGCCGACCTGCTGGTCACCGACCGGACGGTGGTCGGCATGGAGGATCCGGGCTATCCCGACGCGCGCAACATCTTCGCGAGCCGCACGTTCCAGGTGATCGGCTTGCCGGTGGACGAGCAGGGGCTCCCCATGAGCGAGGCTCTCGACCGGTGCGACTACGTGTACGTGACGCCCAGCCACCAATGCCCCACCACGGTCACCCTACCCCTCGAGCGGCGGGAAGCTCTCCTCAAACGGGCGGAAGAAGCCGATTTCGTCCTGATCGAGGACGACTACGAGT
The DNA here is from genome assembly GCF_052805615.1 of Pelomicrobium sp. P1. NCBI lineage: Bacteria > Pseudomonadati > Pseudomonadota > Hydrogenophilia > Pelomicrobium > Pelomicrobium sp. P1. The sequence goes on along the minus strand of NZ_JBRBEM010000014.1, from coordinate 2,823 downwards.
GCGAGTACGGCTTTTCCAAGGAGCCGACCCCGGCGCTCAAAAGCCTCGACCGCAGCGACCGGGTGATCTACATCGGCAGCCTCTCGAAGACCTTCGCGCCGGGCTTGCGTCTGGGGTACATCGTTGGGCCCGAGGCCTTGATCCGGGAAGTGCGGGCCCTGCGCCGGCTCATGCTGCGCCACCCTTCCGCGTTCATCCAGCGCTCCTTCGCGCTGTTTCTCGCCCTCGGCCACCACGACGCCCTGCTGCGGCGCCTGTCCTACGCCTATCGGGAGCGGGCCCAAGTGCTGGCCGAGGCCATCGACCGCTATTTGCCCCAAGTGGCCCATGTCCCCGTCACCGGCGGCGCTTCCTGCTGGGTCAGGGGACCGGACTGGCTGGACGCCCGCGAGCTGGCAAGAGCGGCGGCCGCCCGGGGCGTGCTGATCGAGCCGGGGGACATATTTTTCATGGCGGAGGATCCGCCTCGTCATCATTTCCGCCTCGGCTTCTCTTCCATCCCCGTGGACAAAATCGAGCCCGGCATCCGGCGCCTCGTCGAGGCGCTGGACGAACAGGCCAGCTCCCGCAGTATCCGGATAAGCAAGGCGCCTTAGCCCGGGCGTTCTCCGCCCGCTTGAAGATCCCTTTTCGGCGCCTCGCCACCGCGCCGCCCGCTGGCCCAAGCGAATTCCGCCAACTGGCGCTACCGTCTGACCGCTCACTCTCCTAAGGTGATCGCCGTGCCGAGGGGTTTCCAAATCCCGCGGGTGGAAGCACCTGCCGGAACGACAGGACAACTGCCGAAGGAGAAAGAAAGCATGAGCAAGCAAACACACAGCGTGACGACCGAAACCCTGCAAGCCTTCGCCGAGGCTTGGAACCGCCACGACATCGACGCCCTCATGACCTTCATGACCGACGACTGTGTGTTCGAGACCGCGGCCGGACCGGATGCCTGGGGCACCCGGTACGAAGGCCGCGAAGCGGTGCGCGCTGCCTTCGCCCAGGTGTGGGCCCTCTTTCCCGACGCCCGCTGGAGGAATGGACGCCATTTTGTCTGCGGCGATCGAGGCGTGTCCGAATGGACGTTCACCGGCACTCGGGCCGACGGTATCCGCATCGAGGCGAACGGCGTGGACCTCTTCACCTTCCGGGGCGGGAAGATCGCCGTCAAGAACGCCTTCCGCAAGGATCGTCCGCCGGTCAAGGGGCCTTCCCGCTGACCGCGTCACGAAGCTACCCAAGGACCCACGAGAATGAGAGGTGTTGCCATGGATCAGAGCGACTTCCCACGGGCGCCGGCGACGTACGATCCGACCTTCGATCCGCTGGCCGCGGACACTCCGGCGTGCGGCCAGGCGTACCCGCCCACCTACTGGGCCGCCACCGCCGGCACGCCTCCGCCCGACGACGGACCCATCACCCAAGACGTGGACGTGGACGTGGCCGTCATCGGGGCCGGCTTCACGGGGCTCGCCACCGCCATCTTCCTTGCCCGGGAGCATGGCATCAAGTCCACCGTCCTGGAAGCCAACCGAGCCGCCTGGGGCTGCAGCGGCCGCAACGGCGGCCAGGCCCAGAACGCCAGCGGACGCCTGTACCGTTCCCAGTGGCTCCAGCGCTGGGGCAAGGACACGGCCCTGCGCCTGCACGCCGAGATCCGAGACGGCTTCGAAACGTTTAAGTCTCTCATCCAGGACATCGACTGTGATCCTCAGCCGGGCGGCCATTTATGGATCGCCCACCGCCCCCACGTCATGAAGAAGCTCGAGGCGGAGGCGCGGGTGATGAAAGACGTGTTCGCCTACGAGGCCGAGATCCTGGACGCGGCGACCCTGCGCCGCCGCTACGTGAACGACGCCGAAGCCGCGGGTGCGATGCACGAGCCCGACGGCATCGGGGTGCACCCGATGAAGCTGGCATTCGGCTATCTCAGACTCGCGCGCCAGCTCGGCGCCACCGTGCATCCCGTCAGTCCCGTCGTCGAATGGGAGACGAAAAACGGCGTCCATCACCTCAAGACGCCGGGGGGCACCGTCCGGGCGCGCGCGGTGGGCGTCGCCACGGGCGGCTACACCATGCAGACGCTGCACCCGCTGCTCAAGAATCGCGTCTTCCCGGTGCTCTCGAATTCCATGGTGACCCGCCCGCTCACGCCCCAGGAAATCGATGCGTGCAACTGGCGCACCACCGAGGTGCTCACCGATACGCGCACGCTCCGCTTCTACTACCGCCGGCTGCCGGACAACCGCGTGCAGATCGGCAGCCGCAGCGCTATCACGGGGCGGGACGCCCCTCACCCGAAGCACTTTCAGCTCCTGGTGGATGGCTTGCACCGCAAGTTTCCTGCGCTGAAGGGCATCGAGGTCGAGTATTCGTGGTGGGGCTGGGTGGACATCAGCCACGACATGATGCCGCGCATCGTCCAGCCGGATCCGAGGCAGACGATCTATTACGCGCTCGGCTACGGCGGGAACGGCGTCTCCTTCTCCGCCCAGGCCGGTCGGCGGATGGCCCAATGGATCGCGGGCAAGGGGCGCGGGCTCGACCTGCCCATCTACAACTCCCCCTTGCCGGGCCACGCGTTCGCGCCGTTTCGCCGGCTTGGCCAGTGGCTGCTGTATCGGTGGTATTTCCTGCGCGACGAATATCTTCTGTGATCCGTACCGGTCAACCCAACTGAAGGAAGAACGATGGCAACCAATCCCAAGCTAATGGAAGAGCCCCGGGGCAGCGCGCTGGTGGGCGTGGGTCCGGTGCGGATGACTCCGAGCGAAGCGTTCGTGGAGACCTTGGTGGCGCACGGGGTGAAGGAGGTCTTTGGGATCGTGGGTTCGGCGC
>NZ_JBRBEM010000013.1:0-119923 GCF_052805615.1 Pelomicrobium sp. P1 | reverse complement strand
CGGATCGCCCAGCTGATCGAGCTTGCCGAAGCGATCTTCGAGATCAAAGAAACCGGATTGGAGCATCGTCGTTTCTCGCGTTTTGTTGTTGGGGCGTTAGAATGAGTGAATTATTAGAGGTTCCCTTAAGCAATACCCATTGCGCCGTCAAGCCGTTCGGATATTCGTGCTGGCGCAGGCACTGTGCCGGCCTATACGGCGTCTTGCTGGCGGTCCGCGCGATCGTACCGTGGCCCGCCGGATGCTGCGTGAACACGCTTCCGCCCGCCGCTACACTAAGAAGCTCGCGCAGGCGCGCCCGGCTCTCCGCCAGAAGCGGGTCTTGCTGCATAAGTTCACAAACCTTTGGCACTCCTTTGGAGAGGAAGGAGAGCCATGCAGGTTCAGCGGTGACCTTCCCCCGAAATTTCGTCTTCCAAGGCTGAGCGGCTAGGATAGACGAAACAGAGGACGAAGATGTTCAAGATACCGAAGCAGGAATACACCGCCGAGTTCAAGGAACTGGCGGTCAATCGCGTGCAATCGGGTGAAGCGCTGTCCCGCGTGGCGCGTGAGTTGGGGCTGGTCGAGCAGACGCTCAGGAACTGGGTCAAGGCCGCCAAGGCCGGCAAGCTCAACCCGCCGGGCGGCAAGCCGGTGACGCCGGGGCAAATGGAACTCTCGCGTGTGCGGGCCGAGCTTGCCCGGCTCAAGATGGAAAACGAAATCCTAAAAAAGGCGACGGCGTACTTCGCCAAGGATGTAGCGTGAAGTGCGCCAGGATCGATCGGTACGTGAAGCAATACCCGCTGGTCGCGCTGTGCGACACGCTGGAGGTCAGCATCAGCGGCTACCGGGCCTGGAAACGCGGCGGCAGGCCTAATCGGCAGCGGCTGACCGATGACCAGTTACTGGCGCTGATCCGCGCCATCCACGCGCAGTTCAAGGGGGCCTACGGCAGCCCGAGGATAGTCGACGAGGTTCGCGGACGCGGCTTCAAGGCGTCCAAGGAGCGGGTGGGACGACTGATGCGCGAGAACGGCATCCGGGCGCGGCACAAGCGCCGCTACAAGGCCACCACGGACTCGAAACACGACCTGCCGGTGGCAGCGAACCTGTTGGAAAGAAACTTCGCACCGGAAGCGCCGAATCCGGTGTGGACGGCGGACCTGACCTACCTCCGGACGGACGAAGGCTGGCTGTACCTGGCGGTGGTGATCGACCTGTTCAACCGCGAGATCGTCGGCTGGGCGACCAAGCCGCGCATGGGGGCGGATATTGTGGTCGATGCGCTGACCATGGCGTGGTTCCGCAGGAAGCCTGCGCCCGGTTTGATCCATCACTCGGATCGGGGCAGCCAATACGCGAGCCATGCGTTCCAGGCGAGGCTCGCCGAATACGGCAGGGTGTGCTCGATGAGCCGCAAGGGCGATTGCTGGGACAACGCGCCGAGCGAGAGCTTCTTCAACAGCCTGAAGAGCGAGCGGGTGCATGGCACGCGCCACGCTACGCGCGAGGCCGCGATGGCCGACCTGTTCGATTACATTGAAGTGTTTTACAACCGGAGACGCCGCCACTCCACGCTCAAGGGCAAGTCGCCGATTCAGTTCTTGCAGCACTGGGTCAGCACTCAGCAGGGGCAGAATCTGGCAGCATGAAGCCCGCCTCTTGGAAGACGAAAAACAGAGGGAAGCTCATGCGGGCGACTGCGAATCCGAAGGAAGCCAGAGGCAAAGCGCTGGCCCGACGAACAGGAGGCGGATAAGGCGGCGTTGCGGGGTGAGACGGCCGATATCGTCAAAGCCCGATACTTGCATGGCAACGCAACGACGTAGATCCGACCGGCATAAACGCGTGAAGGTGAGTGCGCAATACCCGGGGAGATCTGCGGTCCTGCCCGAGAAGGCTACCGGCGCCGGAAGGCGTTGAGATGGGGCGGCAGAAGTCAATAAAGGTTATAGGAGGCGCGCCACGCACCGAACATGATTAGCAAGCAGAGGGGGGTCTCGGGCCAAAATGGGCACGGAATAGATATGGCGTAACTATGACGCGACAGGCTGGAAATGAGGCTCTTCGAGGAGGTTCGCCATACCGCGCCACATCCTGAAGCGCACTAAGTTTTTGATTTTGGTGGGTGATACTGGGATCGAACCAGTGACCCCTGCCGTGTGAAGGCAGTGCTCTACCGCTGAGCTAACCACCCACGAGGCCCAAAATTAAAGCATAAAGGTTTTCGGCCGGTCAAACAGGCGGCGGCCGGCCCCATCGATTTTCGCCTTTTGAGCGGGCGCGCGGGAGGTTCCCGTAAAATATCGCCATGGTCCGTACCCGCTTCGCTCCCAGCCCCACCGGCTACCTGCATATCGGCGGCGCCCGCACCGCCTTGTATTCTTGGGCCTACGCCCGCAAGCACGGCGGCCGGTTCATCCTGCGTATCGAGGACACGGACCTGGAGCGTTCCACCCAGGAATCCGTGCAGGCCATCCTGGACGGCATGACCTGGCTGGGACTTGCCTGGGACGAGGGACCTTACCATCAGATGCAGCGGCTCGACCGCTACCGGGAGGTGGCGGAGCAACTCATCCGCGCCGGGCGAGCTTATTACTGCTACGCCAGCAAGGAAGAGCTGGAGGCGATGCGCGAAGCGCAGCGCGCCCGCGGCGAGAAACCCCGCTACGACGGCCGCTGGCGCCCGGAGAACGCCCGCGGAAAGACCCCGCCCTCCGGGGTGAAGCCCGTGGTGCGGTTCCGCAATCCGGACGAAGGGGAGGTGGCGTTCGAGGACCTGGTGAAGGGGCCCATCGTGGTCTCCAACAGCGAGCTCGACGACCTGGTCATCCTGCGCTCGGACGGCGTGCCCACCTACAACTTCGGGGTCGTGGTGGACGACCTGGACATGGGCATCACCCACGTGATCCGGGGTGACGACCACGTGGCCAACACTCCCCGCCAGATCAACATCCTGCGGGCCCTGGGGGCGCCCCTGCCCCAGTACGCCCACGTGCCGATGATTCTGGGGGCCGACGGCGAGCGGCTGTCCAAGCGCCACGGGGCGGTGAGCGTCCTCCAGTACCGGGACCAGGGCTACTTGCCGGAAGCGCTTCTCAACTACCTGGCGCGGCTCGGCTGGTCCCACGGCAACGACGAGGTCTTCACGCTGGAGCAGTTCGTCGAGTGGTTCGACTTGCGGCACATCAGCCGCTCGCCCGCCCGTTTCGATCCCGAGAAGCTGCGCTGGCTCAACGGAGAGCACCTGCGGAGAACGACCCCTCGGGCCCTGGCGGTCAGGCTGGCCCGGGAAAAACCCGACCTCTACGCCCGTATCGAGCGGGTCATGGACCCGGCGGCCATGATCGGAGCGGTCCAGGCTTCGGTCGCCTTGCTCTCCGAATTGGAGGCGCTCCTGCTCGTCCTGGCCGAGCCGCCGGCGCTGGACGCGGCGCTGCGCGACCGCTACCTGAACGAGCAGGGCAGGGCAGTGCTGCGAGAGTTGCGGGAGCGGCTGGGGACGGCGCCCTGGACGCTGGAGGACATCCGGCAGGCGATCCGGGAAGTGCTGGCGGCACGGGGCCTCAAGACGCCCCAGGTGATGATGCCCCTGCGGGTGGCCGTGACCGGCATGGAGAAGACGCCGGACATCGTCGCCGTCGTGGCCGCCCTCAAGCGGGAAGCGGCGCTCGCCCGGCTCGACCAAGCCATCGCTTCGTCCTGAGCCCGTTCCCGCAGCTTAGCCAAGCCTTTGCATGCCTCGGAGGGAACGGTATAATTCGCGGCTCCGGTGGGGGTATAGCTCAGCTGGGAGAGCGTCGCAATGGCATTGCGAAGGTCAGCGGTTCGACTCCGCTTACCTCCACCAGACAACCCGCCGCGTCCCCTTCGTCTAGAGGCCTAGGACATCGCCCTTTCACGGCGGTAACAGGGGTTCGAATCCCCTAGGGGACGCCACCAATTCTCGAGCAGAAAGCCGAATTGGGTAGTCGATCCCGCAGGTTAGGCTCTCCTGGGAGAGCGTGATTCCGTCCGCGATTTCCCGAGAACCGTCGCAGATGCCCCGTCTGAAGCCCCGCACCGGCGGCCAGGTGCTGGTGGACGCACTGAGAATCCACGGCGTCGATCTCGCGTTCTGCGTTCCGGGGGAAAGCTATCTGCCGGTGCTGGACGCGCTCTACGACGCCCGCGACGCGATTCGCCTCGTCGTATGCCGCCACGAAGGCGGCGCGGCGAACATGGCGGAGGCCTACGGCAAGCTCACCGGTCGGCCGGGAATCTGCTTCGTGACCCGGGGGCCCGGCGCCTGCAACGCCTCCATCGGCGTGCACACTGCCTATCAGGATTCGACGCCCATGATCCTGTTCGTGGGACAGGTGGGGTCCGACTTCGTCGAGCGCGAAGCTTTCCAGGAAGTGGACTGCCGGCGCATGTTCGGTCCCATGGTGAAATGGGTGGCCCAGATCGGCCGGGCGGAGCGCATCCCCGAGATGGTAAGCCATGCCTTTCACGCCGCCGTGGCGGGGCGCCCGGGACCGGTGGTGCTGGCCCTGCCGCAGGACATGCTGGCCTCCACCGTCGCCGTCGCGGACGCCGGACCCTACCGTACCGTGCGCCCCCATCCAGGCCCGGATCAGCTCGCCCAATTGGAGCGACTCCTTGGCGAGGCCGGTCGGCCCCTGGTGATGCTGGGAGGCGGCGGGTGGTCCGCGGAAGCGTGCGCCGACATGGCGGCGTTCATCGAAAACTGCGGCCTTCCCGTGTGCGCGTCCTTCCGCTGTCAGGACTTGTATGACAATCGGCGCCCCAACTACGTGGGGCACGCGGGCATCGGGGTGAGCCCCAAGCTCGCCCAGCGCATCCGGGACGCCGACCTGCTGGTCGCCGTGGGCCCCCGCCTGGGCGAGATGACCACGAGCGGCTATACCCTGGTCGCGCCCCCGGTGCCCCGCCAGCGCCTCGTGCATGTGCACGCCGGCGCCGAGGAGCTGGGGCGCGTCTACCAGGGAACCCTCCTGGTGAATAGCGGGATGGCCCAGTTCGCCGCCGCGGCGAAAGCCCATGTGCGCGCCGACGGCCGCCGCTGGAAGGCGTGGTTGGAGACGGCCCGCGGCGACTACCTGGCGGAACTCGAGCCCGAGCCCATGCCGGGCACCCTCAACTTGGGCGAAGCCGTCCGGCACCTGGGGAGGGTGCTCCCGCCCGACACCATCGTCGCCAACGGCGCGGGCAACTACACCGGCTGGGTGCACCGGCACTGGCAGTACGGCCCTTTCCGCACCCAGCTCGCGCCTGCGAGCGGCGCCATGGGTTACGGGCTGCCCGCCGCCATCGCGGCCAAGCTGGTGTGCCCGGAGCGCCCGGTGGTGTGTTTTGCGGGCGACGGCTGCTTCCTCATGACCGGGCAGGAGCTGGCCACCGCCGTCCAGTACGGGCTGGAGATCCTGTTCCTGGTGGTGAACAACGGCATGTACGGCACCATCCGCATGCACCAGGAGCGGGAATACCCGGGCCGGGTGCACGGGACCGGCCTCGAAAACCCGGACTTCGCCGCCTACGCTCGCTCCTTCGGCGCCCACGGGGAGACGGTGCGCGCCACCGCTGAGTTTCCGCGGGCCCTGGAGCGGGCGCTCTCGGCCGGCGGCCCCGCCTTGATCGAGCTGGTGATCGACCCCGACGCCATCACGCCGCGGACGACCCTCACGGCGATCCGCAGCGCGGCGCTGGCGAAGCGTCGCTGAACCGCAGCGGCGGCCGCCCCTGGCGGCGGGCGCGTGAGCTTTCCATCGCCGGATGTTCGCCTAACCGTCCCCCGGCGAAATGAAGAACCGGGGCCGTGCCCGTCAGTGGCGACGGGTTTTCGCGCCGGTTCAATCCCGCACGGCGAGCAGCGACACGCTGCGCACCCCGTAAGTCGCGCAGGCTTTCTGGGCGGACGCGGTCAGGAAGCGATACTGGGGATTCTCCCGGATGCGGACGATGCGCAGGCCGGCCGCCCGGATCGCGTCGTAGTAAGCGTCCTGCTGCATGGCGCCCCCGATGCAGGCCGCCCAGAGCGTCGCGTTGCACATCACGCTCTCGGGCAGCCACTTCTCCGAGATGATGTCCGAGATGGCGAGCCGCCCGCCCCGGCGCAGCACGCGGGCCACCTCGCGGAACACCCGCGGCTTGTCGGCCGAGAGGTTGATCACCCCGTTGCTGATCACCGCATCGAAGCTCCCGTCTTCCACCGGAAGCGTCTCGATGTAGCCTTTAACATAAGTTGTTTGCGCGAAGCCGGCCGCGTCCCGCAGGCGCTCGGCCTTGGCGCGCTGGGTGTCGGTCATGTCCACGCCCACGACCCGGCCGCCCGGTCCGACCTTGAGCGCAGCCACGAAGGTATCCATGCCCGAGCCGCTGCCGAGGTCGAGCACGTGCTCGCCGGCCTTGAGGTCGGCGAGGTCGAAGTGATATCCCACCCCGGCGAAGGAGTCGATGGCCTCCGCCGGGATGCGGTCGAGGTCCGCGGGCACGTAGCCAAGGCGTTCCGCAAGGCCGCGGCCCATCTCGAAATGGAACTCCCCGGTCGGCTCCTGGGCCACGCGCCGGTACATCTCCTTGACTTTCTGCTCGAGCTCGACGCGGTTCACTTGGGTGGCAAAAGCAGGCGTACCCATCGCTCCCTCCTCGTTCATGGTCGTGGGGTGCCCCTCATGACGCACGGGAGCGGCAAAGAGTTCCCGGCCCTGTCCCGGGCCGACGTCCCGACGGCTCCCTCGACGGGACGGCAGACGGCGGGGCCCGACTCCGAGATCTACGGATGGAAACTCGGCGTTTTTAGGCATTTGGCTTCGCTCGGCGAAGGGCGGTTGTTGCTGGGCGCAATGGCCCTTTGCTACAGTTGGTCCAGGTCCGAGGCGAGGAGCGGTGAATGGCATCGGTGGTTTTGACCCCGGAAACCAAGGCGTTTCATGAAGCGATGGTGGCCATCGTGGGCCCCCAGGCCGTGATCGCCGATCCCGCGGAGATGGCGCCTTACCTCACCGATTGGCGCGGGCGCTACCGCGGAGCGGCGGAGCTGGTGGTGCGGCCGGCCTCCACCGAGCAAGTGGCGGAGGTGGTCAAGCGCTGCGTCCGGGAGCGGGTGGCCGTCGTGCCCCAGGGCGGCAACACCGGGTTGTGCGGCGGCTCGGTGCCCCTTGCCGAGAGCGCCTATCCAGGGCGCCAGATCGTGCTGTCGCTCGCCCGCATGAACCGCATCCGGGAGCTCGACGCGGCCAACAACACCATCACCGTGGAGGCGGGCTGCGTGCTGGCGTCGATCCAGGAAGCGGCGCGAAATGCCCAGCGCCTGTTTCCCTTGAGCCTGGGCGCCGAGGGAAGCTGCCAGATCGGGGGCAACCTCTCCACCAACGCCGGCGGCGAGGCGGTGCTGCGCTACGGCAACGCCCGGGATCTGGTGCTGGGGCTGGAGGTGGTGCTGCCCGACGGACGCGTGTGGGACGGGCTGCGGGGCCTGCGCAAGGACAATACCGGCTACGATCTGAAGCAGCTTTTCATCGGCGCCGAGGGCACCCTGGGCGTGATCACCGCCGCCGTGCTCAAGCTCTTTCCGTGGCCGACGGCCACCGCGACCGCGTTCCTGGGGATGGAGAGCCCCCAGAAGGCGGTCGAGCTCCTCTCGGAACTGCGCGCCGCGCTGGGCGACCGGATCACCAGCTTCGAGCTCATGTCTCGCGTCTCCCTGGCGCTGGTGCTCAAGCACATTCCCGGCACCTCCGACCCCCTCTCGGCGCCCTATCCCTGGTATCTCCTGGTGGAGCTCTCCGACAGCGGCAGCGCGGAAGCCCTGAGCGCGCGCTTCCTGGAAGCGCTGGAGGAGGCGCTCCAGCAGGGGAGGGTGCTGGACGCCGTGCTGGCCCAGAGCGAGGCCCAGGCGGAGGCCCTGTGGCGCGTGCGCGACGCCATGGCGGAGGCGCAGAAGGAAGAGGGGGTCAGCATTAAGCACGACGTCTCGGTGCCCGTGTCGCGGGTGCCGCGTTTCATCGACCAGGCGAGCCGGGCCCTGGAAGAGGCGTTTCCCGGCGTGCGCATCGTCGCCTTCGGCCACATCGGCGACGGCAACATCCATTACAACGTGTCCATGGCGGACCCGGCTTTGAACGCCCGCCTGATCGAGGACCCAGCGCCGGTCAACCGCATCGTGTATGACTGCGTGGCCCGGCTGGGGGGCTCCATCAGCGCCGAGCACGGATTGGGGCAGCTCAAGCGGGAAGAGATCCAGCGCTACAAGAGCCCGCTGGAGCTGGAGCTGATGCGGGCGATCAAGCACACCCTGGACCCCCATCATCTCATGAACCCCGGTAAGTTGGTTTGAGCCGTCGATGCCGGACGCCCGCGCCGACCCGTGAACGAGTTGGCATTTTTTGAGTAAAACGGCCTGACCGGAATCGATCCGAGTCTGCTACCATGTGCCGCACCAAAGCGGCCATGCAAAAGCCTCGCCAGGAAGGCTCGGGGTGTAGGGGAGGGGGACGGCCATGACAGGGGAGTCGCTGTGGGTTTTCGCGATCTTGCTGGGCGCTTACTTCGTTCGCGGTCTGACAGGCTTCGGCTCGGGGCTTATCGCGGTCCCCCTGATCGCCATGGGGAAACCCCTCCAGTTCGTCGTGCCGCTGGTGATGACCCTGGACTTCATCGCCTCCTTCATTCTCGGCGGGATCAACTCGAAGCAGACCAACTGGGCCGAGATCAAGCGACTGCTGCCCTTCGGGTTGATCGGGGCCATGGCTGGGATCTATGCCCTCACCCAGTTCCCCTCAGCCCTGGTGCTGGCCTCCCTCGGCCTGTTCACGGTGTTTTTCGGCGCGCGCAACGCACTAGGCATCAAGCCGGAAGGGCAGATTTCGGCCCTCTGGGCGTTGCCCACGGGCCTAGTGGGTAGCGGGGCCGGGGCGCTTTTCGGCACCAGCGCGCCGCCCTACATCATCTACCTCACCCATCGGCTGGAAGACAAGACCGAAGTCCGCGCCACCTTTTCCTGGCTGTTCGTGCTGGACGGGGGGTTCCGGCTGGCCCTTTTCGTGGCGACCGGATTGCTCCTTCGCCAGGAAACCCTGTGGGCCATCGCCCTCGGGCTCATTCCCATGCTGTTGGGCTTGTACCTGGGCAACCGGGTGCACCTCAATATCTCCAGGGAAGCGCTGATTCGCGTGGTGGGCGTGTTTCTCGTCGGGACGGGCATATCGTTGATCTTCAAGGTATTGGCCTGAAAGGGGGGGTTTCCATGAAATTCGTTCGGTTCCAAGCGGAGGGCAGGACGGGCTTCGGCGTGCTTTCGGAGGAAGGAGAAGTACGCGTCTATGAGGGCGACATGTTCCACCGTCCCCGACCGAGCGGATTGAGCCTGGCGGTGGACCGCGTCAAGCTCCTGCCTCCGTCCGACGCCTCCGCCATGATCGCCCTGTGGAACAACTCGCGCTCCCAGATCGCCAAGCTAAAGCGCGAGACCCCGCGGGAAGCGCTCTACTTTCTCAAGCCCCGATCAAGCTTCGCCACCCACGGCGACCCCATCCTCTACCCTCGGGGCCTGAGCGAGCGGGTGGTGCTGGAGGGGGAGCTGGGCATCGTCATCGGCCGCCGGACGCGGGGGGTCAACCCCGAGGAAGCCCGCGGGGCAATTTTCGGCTACACCGTGGTGAACGACGTGACCGCCCAGGACGTGGTAAAGCGCGACTCGACCTTTCCCCAGTACACCCGGGCCAAGGGCTTCGACACTTTCAGCATTTTCGGGCCGGTGATCGACACCGATGTCGATCCCATGACACTTACTGTCGAATCCTTCATCAACGGGGTCAAGCACCAGGACTACCCGGTGGAAGACCTGGTGTTGAACCCCTTCGAGATCGTGGCCTCCATCTCCCAGACCATGACCCTAGAGCCCGGCGACGTGATCGCCTGCGGCACCTCTCTGGGAGCGGATCCGATCCAGATCGGGGACACGGTGGAGATCCGCATCGCCGGGATCGGGTCCCTGGTCAACACCGTGGCATAGGTCTTGCATGACATGAGAGCGGTTACATTGCTTTCCGACCGGGATTCAGGGCGCCGCGGGGTGCCCAGAGGCCCGGACCGGATAGCGAAACTCCTCCCGAATCGCGGGCCTGGCGCTGGCGGCGCGCCCGCGGGAAAGGAGGTGGGGCGCGGCTGACCCTTTCCGGGCGCGGGCACTAGGGGACCTGCCCGAAACGGGCAATTCCAGCCGTGGAAGGGCGCCGAGGACAGGAGACAAAAATGAAACGCAGAGCGTGGGGAATCGCGGCGCTGCTCGCCGTCCTGGGATCGTGGGCCGGGGGCGCCTCGGCGCAAGAGAAGGTGTATTCCTTTGGCGTCATCACGCAACGCAGCCCGATCCTCACGGCCCAGTACTGGAACCCCATCCTGCGCTACGTCAGCGAAAAAAGCGGCGTGCCCCTGGTCCTCAAGCTCGCCAAGACCGGTCCCGAGCACTCGGCTATGATCGGCCGGGGCGAATTCGACTTCATTTACTCCAACCACAACTTCAAAGCCGACAACGACGTGGTCGGCTACCGCGTCATCGCCCGGCCCCAGGAGGAGGCCATCCAGGGCCAGATCGTGGTGCTGGCGTCCTCGGGCATCCAATCCCTGCGGGAACTGGAGGGCAAGGAGGTGGTGTTTCCCTCCCAGGTGGCGTTCGTGGGCTACTACGTACCCATGGACGCCCTGCTGCGCGCCGGCATTTCCGTGAAGCCCCTGTTCGCCGGCAACCAGGAGGGCGCCATGGGCCAGCTCAAAGCGGGCCGGGTGGTGGCCGCGGGGGTGAATTCCCAGATCATGCGGGATTTCGCCAACCGGGAGCAGGTGGAGTACCGGGTGCTGTGGAGCTCGGAGAAATACCTGAACATCCCCATCTCGGTCCATCCTTCAGTGCCCAAGGAAAAAGTGGCCAAGGTGCGCCAGGCCCTGATCCATATGGCGGCCGATCCCGAAGGTGCCCGGATCCTCGCCGCCAGCGCCGAACTGGTGAAGCAGAAACCCCCGTATGGTTTCGTGGCGGCGGAGGACGCGGAGTTCGACAACGTGCGCCGCTTCTATCGCACCAGTCTGGTGAGGGGGGAGTGACCATGGGCCACCTGGGTCTCGAGCATCTGTGGCGGAATCTAAGCCTTTCCGCCCGCCTCATGCTGGGCTCCGGGGTGGCGCTGGCCCTTTCCGGCGCGGTGCTGCTCTATAGCGTCATCTTGAACGAGGTGGAGCGCAACCGGGCCGAGCTGAGCGAGAAAGTCAAATACGAGGTGGAATCCCTGATCCCCGCCGTGACCGAGCAGGCGGTCATCGGGGACTACGCCCTGATCCAGCAGATCCTCGATGCGCGGGTCGGCCAGCGAGACATCGCCCTGGTGAGCTGGATCGACAACATGGGCAACCCCTTGAGCGCCGCGAGCCCCGGGGAAGAAAACATCGCTCCCGCCTGGTTCGTCCGCTGGGCGGACATCCGGGCCCAGGAGGAATCCGTTCAGATCGTGGTGGGCGGCGAGCGCTACGGACGGGTGCTCATCCGCACCGACCCCACGGCCACCCTCAATCATCTCTGGCAGCAGTCCATGGAAATGTTCCAGTTGCTGCTGTTTCTCCTGGGGATCTTCTTCGGCGTGACGCTGGCCATCGCCAACAACGGCCTGCGGCCCCTGTACGCCCTGGCCTCCTCCGCCGCGCGCTTCGGCCAGGGCGACTACTCGGTGCGCATCGAGCCCGACGGCCCCCCGGAGGTGCTCGCCACCATCCACGCCTTCAACCGCATGGCCGAGTCCATCGCTCGCGACATGGCCGAGCGCAAGCAAGCGCGGGAGATCCTGTTCGCCGAGAAGGAAAGGGCCCAGGTGACCCTCGCCTCCATCGCCGACGCCGTGGTGACCACCAATACCCAGGGAGCGGTGGACTATCTCAATCCCATGGCGGAAAAGCTGACCGGCTGGAGCACGGAGGAAGCCCGCGGCGCGCCCCTTTCCCGGATTTTCTACGTGCTGCGGGAGATGTCGGGGGAGAGGATCGAAGATCCCGTCGCGGCGGTGCTGAGAAAAGGGCACGCCACCGAGCCCGAGACCCACGCGGTGCTGATCTCCCGGGACGGAGGCCGCTGGCCCATCGAGCACACCGCGGCCCCCATCCGCAACCGGGAGGGGGAGATCATCGGCGTGGTGCTGGTGTTCCGCGACGTGGGGGAGTCCCGCAAGCTCGCCCACCAGCTCTCGTGGCAGGCGAGCCACGACGCCCTCACCGGGCTCGTCAACCGGCTCGAGTTCGACCGCCGTTTGACCGCCCTGGTGGAGGACGCCCAGACCCAGGGTCGGAGCCACGCGCTGCTCTACCTCGACCTGGACCAGTTCAAGGTGGTGAACGACACCTGCGGCCACGTGGCCGGGGACGAGCTGCTGCGCCAGGTGGCGTCGATCCTGGAAGCCGAAATCCGCGAATCCGACACGCTGGCGCGCTTGGGCGGAGACGAGTTCGGGGTGCTGCTCCAGGGCTGCGATCTCGCCCAGGCGCTGCAAGTGGCGGAGAAGTTGCGGCGGGCGCTGGCCAACTTCCGCTTCGCCTGGCAGGACAAGACCTTCGCCAGCAGCATCAGCATCGGGCTGGTGGCGATCACCGGGGACGGGGAGAGCGCCGCGAGCCTCCTCGGCGCGGCGGACGCCGCCTGCTACTCGGCCAAGGACAAGGGCAGGAACCGGGTGCAGGCGTACCGGCCCGGCGACAACGAGCTGGCCCAGCGCCGCGGCGAAATGCAGTGGGTGTCCCGCATCACCCGGGCGTTCGAAGAAAACCGTTTCCGCCTCTACTGCCAGCGCATCGCGGGTCTTCGGCCCGACGGCGCCGACGAGGAGCACTACGAGGTGCTGGTGCGCATGGTGGACGAGGGGGGAGAGCTGGTGCCGCCCATGTCCTTCATCCCCGCGGCGGAGCGCTACAGCCTCATGCACGCCATCGACCAGTGCGTGATGACCCTCGCCTTCAGCCGGTGGCGGGCACTGGCGGCCTCGTGCCTCCGCTTGCCCATGCTTTCCATCAACCTTTCGGGCGCCTCCATTTCCGATGACCACATCCTCGCCTTCATCCACGAGCAGTTCAAGCGCCACCAGGTGCTGCCGCGGGCCATCTGCTTCGAGATCACCGAGACGGCCGCCATTGCCAACCTGACGCGGGCGAGCAAGGTGATCCGCGAGCTCAAGGAGCTGGGCTGCCGTTTTTCTCTGGACGATTTCGGCAGCGGTCTGTCCTCCTTCGCCTACCTGAAGAACCTGCCGGTGGACTACCTGAAGATCGACGGCGCTTTCGTCAAGGACATGGCCAACGATCCCATCGACTGCGCCATGGTCAGGGCGATCAACGACATCGGCCACGTCATGGGCATCCGCACCATCGCCGAGTGGGTGGAGAACGAGGTGACCCTGGGGATGCTCAGGACCATCGGCGTGGATTACGTGCAGGGTTTCGCCGTGCACGTGCCCAAGCCCATCGAGGCGATCGGCGGCTACACCCGTCCGGGGGCCGGGTTACGGCTCGCGGCCGGCTGATGCTGTCCGGCGCGAGCCGGCCCCTCCTTATCGTACGCATCAGATAAATCGATTGATCCCCGCTTCGCCGCAGGGTCAGAATGCCCCTGGGTCTCGATGCGGGACGAGGCCGATAAAAAGGAGGGGATCATGAAGTTTTCGCTTGCGGAAATTCAGCTCGAATACCCCGAGGTGGACAACGATCTGGTCAAGGTGGAGTTCATGGCGCCGGAGGTCCCGGCCACGACCGCTTATCCCACCGACTACGATGAAGCCTGGCTGAGCCAGTTCGCAGCCGAATAGCGGGAACGAGCAGGTTCGTGAAAGCCGCCTCTTCGGGCGGCTTTTGTTTTCCTGCCCGGTTCGCCTTTCGGCCGAAGCCGCCGGGCCGCTTCATCTCCATTTAGCGGATCGAAGAGGTCGGGGAGAAAGCTGAGCGGATGCTGTCCAGCACACCGGCGAGGATTTCCCTCCCCTGCGCCTGCAGCGCCGCCTCTCCTTTCCCCGACCGGTCCGAGTTCAGCGGTTTTGCTGCGGTGCGGGGCACTCTCCCGGAAGGTTCCGGAGTTCCGCCAGCGGTGCAGTCGCCGGCTCGTCCGAAGGGGCGGCGGGCCGCGGCGGGGCTGTCCTGCGTTGCCCGCTCTTCAATTGGGCCAGGGCGACGAGGGCTCCTTCCACCCAACGATAGGGTCCCATGAACTCGGCCCGCTCGTCGTAGCGGGTCGGATCCGCCCCACGGGGCCATGCCACCAGGTAAAAGCCGGGCGCGAGGGGTTTGCCGTCGGGCCGCCAATAGATGCGCTCGTAGGACTCCGAGTCGATGAGGCGGGTGTCGCTCACCACGCGCACGATCTCGTAGTCTTCGTAACGGGTTTCCATCCGGTTCCTCCATGTCGCATGTCGCCACGTTATATCCGGCAAGTTGCGCCGGTGTGAAGAAAGAGTGGCCGCTAGTAAAACAATAGTACCGAGGAAAGGACCGGATGAGCCTCCCCCCCTCAAACGGGATCCTCGGCTCCAGGAAACACAAGCAATCGGGCCCGGGTAGTGGAAGCACCCGGGCTGATTTCTTTTTAACACATTTTGACAATCGGTCAAATCGCCGGGCGAGCCGGATGCCGGTTCAGGTGTGAAGGGGAACAAAAGTGAATTTCCCGGGGCCGGTGAAGGAAAAGCGCGCGGTTGGGGCATAATGAAGCTCTTCCCGTCCTGAATCCTGCGCCTTGTGGGTGATTCCTTGGAGCTGCCCGGGGAAAAGAAGGGTTTCGCGCGCCGTCGCTTCGGGCTGGGCACCCGGATCACCCTGGGGCTTACGGCGGTGGCCGTCCTGGTGGTGCTGGCGGGGGCCGTTCTGCGGGCGGCCCAGGAAAGCGCCATCGAGATCCTCAAAAGCCACCTGGAGGAAGAAGCCCGGGTATCGGAGCGGGTGCATCGGATCCGCACGGCGCTTCTGGAAGCACGCCGCCACGATCACGACCTCGCCTTAAGCTATCGCCAGACGCCGCCCGAGGCGTTCAATGCCAGGTACTGGCAGCCGGTGGAAGGGCTGCTCGCGGGCGTACGCCAGGATCTCGAGCGCCTCCGGGGGATCGTCCAGGACCCGGGAATCCTGCGGGAAATCCGCGGAATCCAGCATGCCGTGGAGCTGTACGGTACCGAGTACGCGGCCCTGGTGGACCTCCATCGCCGCATGGGTTCCGCCGCTGGCGGGCTGGAGGCCCAGATCCGGGATCAGGAGGAGCAGCTCGAGGCGGCGATCTCCCAGCGAGGCCCGGCGAGCGCCCTGGAGCGCCTCAAGGCGCTGCGCTTCGCGCGCATCGATTACTTCGCCCGCCACCGCCCGGCCGAGGCGGACGCCGTGCGCGCCTCGAGCCAGGTGCTGGCCCGGGAGATCGCCGCAGGCCCTCTGGTCGAGCCCGCCCGTTCCCTGCTCAGCGCGGCCCTGGACCAGTACCGCCTGATGTTCGACCGCTACGCGGAGATGGTGGAGGAGGCGTCCGCCCGGCGCGCCTCCCTGGTCAAGGCGGTGGCAGAGGCGGAGCCCGGGCTCGACCGGGTACTGTCCCGAATGCGCAGCGCCCGCGTGCTGGCCTACTACAGCGTCTCGTTGAGCGACGCCATCGGCTATACCGCCGGCATCGTGGGGTTGATCACCCTCCTCGCCGCTGGCTGGATGGTGCTCGCCCTGCGCCGCAACGTCATGCGTGCCATCGAAGCGTCGGTGGATTTCGCCCGCCGCGTCGAGCTGGGGGACTTGAGCGCCCGCATCGCCGAAACGGAAACGCCCGCCCTGGGGCGGCTGGCGGAGGTGCTAAATGAAATGGCGGCCTCCCTGAAGCGGGCCCGGGACCAGCACCTGGAGCAGACGAGGACCCTGCAGCGGGAAGTGGACAGCTTGCGCGGGCGCGTGGCCATCCAGGACAAGATCTTGCAGGCAGCCCAGGCGGAAACCAGGAGCCTGGAGCAGCAGGTGGCCAGGAGCGCCTGGGAGCTGGCCTCGGCCCTGGAAGAAGTGCGCATGAGAAACCGGGAAATGATGCTGTTCAACGAGATGAGCAGCCTGCTGCACACCTGCCGCAGCGACCGGGAAGCCTTCGACGTGATCGACTTGTACGCCGCCCGGCTGTTTCCCCTGGAAGAAGGGGCGCTCTACTTTCTCAGCCCCACCCACGAGAGGCTGGAATGCCTGGCCGCGTGGGGAGGAACCTCCCGGGAGCGCGCGGGAAGCTTTGGCCCGCAGGCGTGCCTGGCGCTGCGGCGCGGCCACGCGCATCAGGTGGAGGACCCGGCCGCTTCGCCCTTGTGCGAGCACGTGCGGGCCTGCGGCGACCCGCGGCGCCCCTATCTATGCCTGCCCATGGCGGCCGGCGGCGACACCCTGGGCATACTGCATCTGTCCTTTTCGCCCCCGGAAGTCGGCGCGGAGGCTTCCGCCACCTCTCGGGAGTATAAGCGTGACATGGCCAAGGCCCTGGCGGACCAGATCGCGCTGGCCATTTCCAACATCCGCTTGCGGGAGACGCTGCACCGCCAATCGATCCGCGATCCCCTCACGGGCCTGTTCAACCGGCGTTATCTGGAGGAGTCGCTCCAGCGGGAAGTGGCCCGGGCCGAGCGCACCGGCCGGCCGCTGGCGCTCCTCATGCTGGACGTGGACCATTTCAAGCGGTTCAACGACTCCTACGGCCACGAGGCGGGCGACGCCGTCCTGCGGGCCCTCGGCCGCCTGTTGCGCCAAAGCGTGCGGGAGGGGGACATCGCCTGCCGCTTCGGCGGGGAAGAGTTCGTCGTGCTGTTGCCGGAAGCGACTCTGGAGACGGCCCAGGAGCGGGCGGAGAGGATCCGGGACGAGGCGCGCCGGATCCGCATCCACCGGGAGGGTCGCTACCTGGATCCGGTGAGCGTTTCCTTCGGGGTGGCCATCTACCCGGACCACGGGGTATCGGCGGAGACTCTGCTCGCCGCCGCCGACGCGGCCCTGTACCGGGCGAAGAGCAGCGGCCGCGACCGGGTGATGGTCAGCCTGCGCGCTTCCTGAATTGGAGATTCAGTAGGGGGCGCCGATGGTATTAAGGGCCGCCTCTTCCGGCAGCAAGGCGAACCGGGGGGCCCAGAAGACCAGCACCCGGCCGGTGCGCTCCGCCAGCTCGATGAGATCGTCCATGGAGCGGATGAGGGCGCCCCGGACCGGTTCCGCGATGCTGCGGGAGGCCTCGAGAAAGGATTCCTGATCGATTTCCACGCCCCTCAAGAAGCCGGCCGCTTTCATGATGGCGGCCCAGGTGAGGATGACGAGCGCCGGATGGGTGTCGTTCATCCATCTGAGGTCGAGAAGGGGCCAGGCGGGCCCCGGAAGGTTACGGTTCATGGCGTCTACCCCCAATCGCGTCGGCTTGATGGCGTTGGCCGCGCTTATGGAGGGACTGGCAGGATCCGTACCACGCCCGCTGAGCCCAGGTCCGGTCCAGGGGTGTCGAGCCAGCACGACAATTCAAAGGGTTGCAACGGAAGGGGGGAAGGCTTGCCGGGGCGGGAAAGGGGCGGATGTCCCAGGACCCGGCAGCCCCGTCGGGAAGCTGACGGAGGTCCTGGCGGGCTCCGATCGCCGACCCGGGCCGTGAAAGGAGTGGTCGATCACGGGCTGGCGATGGGAGTTCGCCGCCAGGTGCTTCCAGTATGATTGCGCCTGGAAAGGCGCATGTAAAACTTCGTCAATTCCCGGCCGTGCTTTACACGAATTCACGTTGTCACTGAAGCCTCCGTGTCCAGCGAATACATCACCCTCGAAGGAGCCCGCCAGAACAACCTGAAGGGTTTGAGCCTCCGGCTTCCCTTGAACGAGCTGATCGTCGTCACCGGCGTTTCCGGCTCCGGCAAATCGTCCCTCGCCTTCGACACCCTCTACGCCGAGGGACAGCGCCGCTACGTGGAGACCTTCTCGCCCTACGCCCGCCAGTTCCTCGACCGCCAGGACCGCCCCCGGGTGGACCGCATCGACGGCATACCGCCCGCCATCGCCATCGACCAGGTAAACCCGGTGCGGACCTCCCGTTCCACCGTGGGCACCATGACCGAGCTCGCCGACCACCTGAAGCTGCTTTTCGCCCGCGCCGCCGAGCTTTACTGCCGGGGCTGCGGCCAGCGGGTGCGCCGGGACACGCCCCAGAGCATCCACGAGACCCTGGCCAAGCGCGCCCGCGCAGCCGGCGATCCTCGGCTCACCATCGCCTTTCCGGTCACGGTGCCCGCCAATTTCTCGGAGCGGGAGGTGCGCGAGCTTCTGGAGCGGCAGGGATACACCCGCATCGAGCCGCAGAAAGACAACACCCTGGAAGTGGTGCAGGACCGCTTTCGCCTGGGCGCTGCCGGCCGCGACCGGGTGATCGAGGCCCTGGAGGCGGCGCTGCGGGTGGGCCAGGGGCGGGTCACGGTCCACGTTCATGGGGAGGGGGCGGAACCCATCGCCACCTGGCGCTTCTCCGCGGACCTGCATTGCGCCGATTGCGATATCCATTACCGGGAGCCAACGCCCAGCTTCTTTTCCTTCAATTCCCCCCTCGGCGCCTGCGACACCTGCCGCGGCTTCGGCCGGGTGATCGGCATCGATCTGGATCTCGTCATTCCCGATGCTTCCAAGTCCCTCGCCCAGGGAGCCATCAAGCCCTGGCAGACCCAGAGCTACCGGGAGTGCCAGGACGATCTCCTGCGCTTCGCCCGCAAGCGGGGCGTGCCCGTGGACGTCCCCTGGCGGGAGATGGGGGAGGCCCACCGGCGCTGGGTCCTAGAGGGGGATCCCGGCTGGGTGAGCTGGGAAGCCTCCTGGCCCCGGGCCTGGTACGGGGTGCGGCGCTTCTTCGACTGGCTCGAGACCAAGAGCTACAAGATGCACATCCGGGTGCTACTCTCCAAGTACCGGGCCTATACGCCATGCCCCGCCTGCGGCGGCGCGCGGCTCAAGCCCGAGGCGCTCCTATGGCGTCTCGGGACCCAGGAGGCAGCCGACCGGGTGATCGAGCGCGCCCGGCGGCTGCGACCCCCGGAGACCCGGTTCTCCGACGAGGCGTTCCATGCGCTACCGGGCCTCACCCTGCACGATGTGGCCCTGCTTCCCATCGAGCGCTGCCTGGACTTCTTCCGCCACCTGCGGCTCCCCGAGCCGGCCCTGGACGAAGCCGCTGAGCTGCTCCTCTCGGAGATCCGCTCCCGGCTCCAGTACCTGGTGGACGTGGGCCTGGGTTATCTCACCCTGGACCGCCAGTCCCGCACCCTTTCCGGCGGCGAGGTCCAGCGCATCAACCTTACCACCGCCCTGGGCACTTCCCTGGTGAACACCCTGTTCGTGCTGGACGAGCCGTCCATCGGCCTGCATCCCCGGGACATCGACCGGGTGGTGGGCGTGCTCGTCCGGCTGCGGGACGCGGGCAACACTCTAGTGGTGGTGGAGCACGATCCCGCCGTCATGGGGGCCGCGGACCGCATCCTGGACCTGGGGCCGGGTCCGGGCGAGCGGGGTGGCCAGGTGGTGTTTTTCGGCACGCCGGAAGAATTACAGCGGGACCCCCGTTCCTTGACTGGGCAGTACCTGCGGGGGGAGAAGCGGGTCTCCAACCGGGTTCCCAACGGGGAACCGCCCGGAGCCTGGCTCGAGGTGCTGGGGGCGGCCGAGCACAACCTCAAGGGCATCGATGTGTCCATTCCCTTGAACCGGCTTGTGTGCGTGACCGGCGTCTCGGGCTCGGGCAAGTCGACCCTGGTGCAGGACGTGCTTTATCCGGCCCTCGCTAAGCTGAAGGGGCGGGCGGTGGAGGCCCCCGGCGCCCACGCGGGCCTGCGCGGGCACGAGGCCCTGGACGAGGTGGTGCTGGTGGACCAGTCGCCCATCGGCAAGACTGCCCGCTCCAACCCGGCGAGCTACGTGGGGGCGTTCGACGCCATCCGCAAGCTCTTCGCGCAAGACCCCCTGGCGAAAGAGCGGGGTTACACCGCCGGCACTTTCAGCTTCAACGCGGGTGACGGCCGCTGCTCCACCTGCGGCGGCAGCGGCTTCGAGCACGTGGAAATGCAGTTCCTCTCCGACGTGTATCTCCGCTGTCCCGACTGCGATGGGCGCCGCTTCCGGCCCGAGGTGCTGGAGGTCAAGCTGCTGCCGCCGGCCGGGGAGGAATGGCGGGCGCCCTGCTCCATCGCCGACGTGCTCGAGATGACGGTGACGGAGGCGGCGGGGTTTTTCTCGACGCAGCCGGAAGTGCTCCAAGCCCTCGCGCCTCTGCAGGCGGTGGGGCTCGGCTACGTCAAGCTGGGGCAGCCGGTGCCCACCCTCTCCGGGGGCGAGGCCCAGCGGTTGAAGCTCGCCGGGCACCTGGCCCGCGCCCGTCAAGGCGCCGGACGCCGGGGCGTGGCGCAGGCCCCCGGCGGCACCCTGTTCTTGTTCGACGAGCCCACCACGGGCCTGCATTTCGCCGACATCGCCGTCCTGCTCCAGGCCTTCGACCGGTTGCTGGCGGAAGGCCACAGCGTGCTGGTGATCGAGCACAACCTGGACGTCATCGCCGCGGCGGACTGGATCATCGACCTGGGGCCGGAGGGCGGGGAAGCCGGCGGCCGGGTGGTGTGCGCGGGAACGCCGGAGCAGGTCGCCCGGGAGCCGGAAAGCCGCACCGGCGCGGCCCTCGCCAGGCGCCAGGCGGCGCTGGCCCGGGGGCGGCAGCCGGCGCTCCCAGCCCAGGAAAGGGCGCAGCGCCCGTGGCTGGCGCGGGTCGATTCAGCGATTCACATCCACCACGCCCGGGAGCACAACCTCAAGAACGTGGACGTGCGCGTCCCATGGGAGCGCCTCACGGTGATCACCGGCATCTCCGGCTCGGGCAAGTCCACCTTGGCCTTCGACATCCTGTTCGCCGAAGGCCAGCGCCGCTATCTCGAGTCCCTGAACGCCTACGCGCGCCAGTTCGTGCAGCCGGCAGCGCGGCCCGACGTGGACGCCATCTTCGGCATTCCCCCCACTGTCGCCATCGAGCAGCGCACGAGCCGGGGCGGGCGCAAGAGCACGGTGGCCACCCTCACCGAGATCTACCATTTCCTGCGCCTGCTCTACGGGAAGCTGGGCGTCCAGCACTGTCCCGGGTGCGACGTTCCCATCGAGCCCCAATCCCCGGAGGCCATCGCCGCCCGGCTCCTGCGGGACTATCGGGGCAGCCGGATCGCGCTCTTGGCGCCCCTGGTGGTGGCGCGCAAGGGCTATTACACCGACCTAGCCCAATGGGCGGCACGCAAGGGCTACCGGCACCTGCGGGTGGACGGGGTCCTCACCCCGACCTCTCCCTGGCCGCGGCTCGACCGCTACCGGGAGCACGACATCGAGCTGCCAGTGGCCGAAGTGCTGGTCTCGCTCAGGACCGAGGGGCCGTTGCGGGAAGCCCTGGCCCGGGCGCTGGCGCTGGGCAAAGGCACGGTCAAGGTGGCGCCCGTGGAGCACTCCAGGGCCCTCAAGGGGGGCGAGCCCCCAGAGGCCCATTTCTCGGTGCGCCGCGCATGCCCCCGCTGCGGCCAGAGCTTCCCCGAGCCGGATCCGCGGCTGTTCTCCTTCAACTCTAAGCACGGCTGGTGCCCTCGCTGCTACGGCACGGGGCTTACCCTTCCCGGGTTCGACGAGGCCCAGACCGGCGAGGAGATCTGGTGGAACGAGTGGTGGGAAGGGGAAACCCGTCCCTGCCCGGAGTGCCAGGGGCGCCGCCTCAATCCCGTGGCCCTGGCGGTACGGTTCCAGGAGAGAAACATCGCCGAGCTGACGGCCCTCTCCATCGGCGAGGCCCAGCGTTACTTCCAGCGCCTGAAGCTCGGGGGCCGGGCCGCCCAAGTGGCCCGGGACATCCTGCCGGAGATCGGCTCGCGGCTCGCGTTCCTGAACCAGGTGGGCCTCGCCTATCTCTCCCTGGACCGTTCGGCGCCCACCCTCTCAGGGGGCGAGGCCCAGCGCATCCGGCTGGCGGCCCAGCTCGGCTCCAACCTACGGGGCGTGTGCTACGTGCTGGACGAGCCCACCATCGGGCTCCACGTGCGGGACAACCGGCGGCTGCTGGACACCCTGGCCGAGCTCAAGGGTAAGGGTAACACGGTGGTGGTGGTGGAGCACGACGAGGAGACCATCCGCCTCGCGGAGCACGTGGTGGACCTTGGGCCGGGAGCGGGGGAGCAGGGGGGCCGCGTGGTGGTGGAGGGCACGGTGGCGGACCTCATGGGCAACCCCCGGTCGGTGACGGGGCGCTGCCTTGCCCGGCCCCTGATCCATCCTCTGCGGGGAGCGCGGCGCCCTGTGCGCCTCACCGGGCGCGAGACGCCGGTGCTGGAGATCGTGGGGGCGCGGTTGCACAATCTCAAATCCGTGCGAGTGAAAATTCCCCTAGCCCGGCTGGTGGCGGTCACCGGCGTGTCCGGCAGCGGCAAGAGCACCCTGGTGCGGGACGTGCTTTACGCGAGTCTCAAGACGCTGCTCTCGAATCGCCGCCGGAACCAGGCCAAGCTTCCGTGCGAGGCGCTGCGGGGCTGGGAGCGGGTGAGCCGGGTGCTGGAAGTGGACCAGACCCCCATCGGCAAGACGCCCCGCTCCTGCCCCGCCACCTACGTGGGCATCTGGGACGGCATCCGGCGCCTCTTCGCTCAGATGCCCGAGGCGCGCATGCGCGGGTACGGGCCGGGGCGCTTTTCCTTCAACGTGGCGGGCGGCCGCTGCGAGGCGTGCGAAGGGCAAGGCATGAAGACCATCGAGATGAGTTTCCTGCCCGACGTCAAGGTGATGTGCGACGCCTGCAACGGGGCCCGCTTCACGCCGGAAACCCTGGCCGTACGCTTCAAGGGAAAAAACGCGGGAGAGGTGCTCGCCATGAGCGTGGACGAGGCGGTGGAGTTCTTCGCCGCCCACCCGGCCATCCACCATCCCCTGCGGCTACTGCAGGAGGTGGGGCTTGGCTACCTGCGCCTCGGCCAGCCGAGTCCCACCCTCTCCGGGGGCGAGGCCCAGCGCATCAAGCTGGTGACCGAGCTGGCCAAAGCCAGATCGCCGACCAGGCCGGAAACGGGCCGGCGGCGCGCCCCGACGGCGGGGGGGAACGGGGACACCCTTTACGTCCTGGACGAGCCCACGGTGGGGCTACACATGGCCGACGTGGAAAAGCTCGTGGGCGTGCTGCACCGGCTGGTGGACGCGGGAAACACCGCCGTGGTGATCGAGCACAACCTAGACGTGATCGCCGAAGCCGACTGGGTGATCGACCTGGGACCGGAGGGGGGCGAGGCGGGAGGCCGCGTGGTGGCCGAGGGACCGCCGGAGGCCCTCGCCCGGGGCAAGCGCCGCTCCCACACCGCCCGCATCCTCGCCGGCTTCCTCGCCGAGCGGGGCGCAGGCGAAGCGCCGGCGGAGCGCCCGCGGGCGGTGGAAGCCTGATACCGTTATGATATCGTCATCTAACCTGTGGTCACCCGAACCGACGCCCGTGGTTCCCGCCCGGGTGCGTTTCGGCGAGGACGGCGCGCCCTTTTCCCTGGACTACGAAGACGTCTATTACTCCGCGAGCGGGGGGCTCGCCGAGACGGTGCACGTCTTTCTCCAGGGCAACGGGCTGCCGGCGCGGTTCCGCGGCGCCGGGACGTTCACCATCGTGGAGACCGGTTTCGGCACCGGCCTCAACTTCCTCGCCACCTGGGACGCCTGGCGGGCGAGCGCGCCCGCAGGCGCCCGGCTGCACTTCGTGTCGGTGGAAAAACATCCCCTCACTCCGAGGGACCTGGAGGCGGCCCACCGCCGCTTCCCCGAGCTTGCCGCCCTGGCGCGGGCGCTTATTGCCCGCTATCCGCCCCTCCTTCCCGGCTTCCACCGGCGCGCCTTCGAGGACGGGCGGGTGACGCTCACCCTCTGCTTCGGGGAGGCCGCCACCATGCTCTCCTCGCTGGAGGCCCGGGCGGATGCCTTCTACTTGGACGGCTTCGCGCCGGCCAAGAACCCCCGGATGTGGAGCGAGGCGGTGTTCCGCGAGCTCACCCGGCTCGCCGCCCCGGGGGCCACCGCCGCCACCTACACGGTGGCGGGGGAAGTGAGGCGGGGTCTCGCCGCCGCGGGCTTCGAAGGGCACAAGCGCCCGGGATTCGGGCGCAAGCGGGAGATGCTGGCGGCGCGTTTTGCGAGCGGTGCGGCGTCCCCCCAGGCGGTGACCCGGGAGGCCCTGGTCATCGGCGCGGGCCTTGCCGGTACGGGTTGTGCCGAGCGGCTGGCGGCCCGGGGTTTCCGCGTGAGCCTGGTGGAACGCCATCCGGCGACGGCCCGGGAGGCGTCGGCCAACCCCGCCGGCGTGTTGCGCCCCGCCGTTTCGCCCCGCTGGAACCCTCTGGCTCGGTTCACCTGCGCCGCCAGCGGCTACGCCTGGGCCCAGTTGGAGGATCTGGCGGAGGCGCATCCGCGGCCCGCCTGGGCGGCTACCGGCGCGCTGCAGCTTCCCAGGGGCCCGCGGCATCTCGCCCAGTTGCGCGATGCGGTCGAACGGTTGCCCGCGGACTTTGCCCGGCTCGTGGATGGGGAGGAAGGCGCCCGTCTCGTGGGCGCCGCGGTGAACGGGGAAGGGGTCTGGTACTCCTGGGCCGGCTGGGCCAGAGGGGCGAGCGTGTGCGAAGCGCGGCTGGCCGCCGCGGGCGAGCGGGTGCTGTCCGTGTTCGGCCAGGAGGCGGTGCACCTGGTCCGCCGGGACGGGTGCTGGCAGGCCTGGTCCGCGGACGGGCGCCTCATCGCCCAGGCGGCGATGGCCGTGCTGGCCAATGGCTTCCAGGCGCGCGGGTTTTTCCCCGCTTCCAGGCTGCCCCTGCGGCCGGTGCGGGGGCAATCCACCCTGCTGCCGGAGCGGCCGGACCGGCCGCTCCGGGCCGTGGTGTGCCGGGAAGGCTGCATCACCCCCGCCCATGACGGTTTCCACTGCCTGGGCGCCACCTTCGGAGAAGACGATCCCGACCCCAGTATCCGGGTCGAAGATCATGCCGACAACCTGCGGCGCCTGGAACGGATGCTGCCTGGCTACGGGTCGGGCTGGAATCCGGCCGACCTCAAGGGATGGGTGGGTTTCCGCCCGGTGAGCGCCGACCGGCTGCCCATCGTCGGCGCCCTGGGCGAGGACCTCTACGTGTGTACGGGGCTGGGCGCCCGGGGTCTCGCCTGGTCCGCCCTGGCGGGGGAGCTCGTGGCCAGCCAGGCGAGCGGCGAGCCGCTTCCCCTGGAGCGGGATCTGGTGCAGGCCCTCGCGCCCCAGCGGTTCGCCGTCGACCGGCTTATGGCTGCGGCGCCGGGCGACCCCTGAGGGTTCCCGCGGGAGGGAGAAGCCGTTAGAGTGGGAGAGGAAAAAAGGACACGGGAGAACGGCCCCCTGGCGGGATTGGACGGAGGCGGACGAGATGATCGAGGCAGCCGAGCTCAAAGCAGGGACCGCGGTCAGACTGGACGGCGAGATCTACAACGTCCTGAGCGCCGGATACCACGCCGGCGGCGGCCAGTTCGGAGGCATGGTGTTCGTCCGGCTGAAGAACCTGAGGACGAATCACGTAAGGGAGTTGCGCTTCCACCCGGATGACAAGCTGGAGGACGTCGCCCTGGAGCGCCAGGTGATGGAGTACCTCTACACCGACGGGGACGCGTTCTACTTCATGCACCCCGAAACCTTCGAACAGTTGAGCTTCTCGAAGGAGGCGATCGGGCCCTACGAGAAGTTCCTGCAGCCCAACATGCGTATCCCGGTGGAGCTGTTCGAAGGCGCGCCCATCCGGGTGGTGTTCCCCGAGACGGTGGAGCTCAAGGTGGTTCTGGCGCCGCCGGGCCTGCGGGAGCACGAAACCGCCACCTACAAGACCGTGGTGCTGGAAAACGGCCTGGAGGTGCTCGCGCCCCAATTCATCAAGGAAGGGGACGTCGTGAGGGTGGAGGTAGCCACCGGAAAATACCTGGAGCGGGTCCGGCGAGAAGGCAAGAAGGGGTGAAGCCGGGCAACGCCCGCGAGCCGCGATGGAGCAATAGATTCGTCGCCATGGGCCCCCGCACTGCCCAGCTCCGCAACATCGGCATCGTGGCCCACATCGACGCGGGCAAGACCACCCTCACCGACCGCATCCTGTATTACACCGGCCGCACCCATCGCCTGGGCTCCGTGGACGACGGCACCACGGTCACGGACTGGATGGAGCAGGAGCGGGAGCGGGGCATCACCATCGTGGCCGCCGCCGTCACCGCCCGCTGGCGGGACCGTCTCATCAACCTGATCGACACCCCGGGCCACATCGACTTCACGGCGGAGGTGCAGCGGTCGCTCCGGGTGCTGGACGGGGCCGTGGTGGTGTTCGACGCCGTGCACGGGGTGCAGCCGCAAAGCGAGACGGTGTGGCGCCAGGCGGACCGCTATCGGGTGCCGCGCATCGCTTTCGTGAACAAGATGGACCGGGTCGGGGCGAGCTACGAGCGCACCGTGGCGAGCATCGCCGAGCGCCTGGGAGTGCAACCCGCCCGCGTGCACCTGCCCCTGGGCCGGGAGGCTTCGTTCCGCGGCGTGATCGACCTGATCGAGATGCGGGCCATGGCCTGGCCCGATAGCGCGGGCGGGAAGCCCGAGGTCGGCGAGCCGCCCCCCGAGTACCTGGCGGCGGCCGAGGAGGCCCGCGCGGAACTGGTGGAGCGCCTGGCGGAGGCTGACGACGCCCTGCTCGCCCAGTACGTGGCGGGCGAAGCCCTTGCCCCGGAAGCGCTGAGGGCGGCGCTGCGCCGGGCGACCCTGGCGAACCGCCTGTTTCCCGTGCTCTGCGGCTCGGCCCTGCGCAACGTGGGCATCGAGCCCCTGCTCGACGCGGTGGTGGACTTCCTGCCGTCTCCCTTGGACCTGGGCGCCGTTCACGGGACCGACCCCGCCACCGGCAAGACCATCGCCCTGGAACCGGACGAGGACGCACCTCTGGCGGCCCTGGCTTTCAAGCTCGTGAACGATCCCTACATGGGGCACCTGGCCTACGTGCGGCTCTATTCCGGCACCCTGCGCCCCGGGATGGCGCTGCTCAACGCCACCCGGGGGCAAAAGGAGCGGGCCGGGCGGGTGCTGCGCATGTACGCCAATCAGCGGGAAGACGTGGACGTCCTCAAGGCGGGCGACATCGGCGCCGTGCTGGGGCTCAACCGCACCTACACGGGGGATACCCTGTGCGCGCCGCAGCGGCCGGTGGTGCTGGAGCCCATCGGCTTCCCCCAGCCGGTGATCCGGGCCACGGTGGAGCCCCGCACCATGGCGGACCACGATCGCATGATGGAGGGGCTGCGGCGCCTGGCGGACGAGGACCCCACCTTCCAGCTCACCCTGGACGAGGACACAGGCCAGGTCGTGCTGAGCGGCATGGGGGAGCTGCAACTGGAAGTGCTGGTGGAGCGGCTGCGCCGGGAGCACGGGGTGGAGGTGCGCATGGGACGGCCGCGGGTCGCGTACAAGGAGACCATTTCTCGTCCCGTGTTCGGCGTCGAAGGACGGTTCGTCCGGCAGACGGGCGGCCGAGGCCAGTACGGCCATGTGATCCTGGCGCTGCGGCCCGGCAAGCCCGGCAGCGGCATTCGCTTCGCGAACCAGGCGGCCGGAGGCGCCGTTCCCCGCCAGTTCCTTCCCGCCGTGGAGCAGGGGGTCCGGGACGCGGCGCGCTCCGGCGCTCTTGCCGGCTTTGAGGTGACCGACGTGGAGGTGACGCTGGAGGGCGGCTCGAGCCATCCGGTGGATTCCAGCGAGCTTGCCTTCCGCACCGCCGCGAGCCTCGCCTTCCGGGAAGCGTTGCACCAGGCGCAGCCCATCCTGCTGGAGCCCATCGGACGCATCGAGGTTCTGGTGCCCGCCGAGTACACCGGCGCCGTGCTGGGCCAACTCGCCGCCCGCCGGGCGGAGATCGCTTCGGTGGAGCCCCATCCCGGCGGCATGGAGGCGATCGGCGGGCGGGTGCCCCTGGCAGAGATGTTCGGTTACGTGACCGAGCTGCGCTCGGCGACCCAGGGACGGGGACTCTTCACCCTGGAATTCGAGGGCTACGCTCCGGTGGACCCGACCATCGCCGGCCTTTCCCTGGGGGCCTACGGCACTGCCCGGGTACCGCCACCCCGATAGGGAGAATCAAGAAGAGGCGGCCAGGATCTTGCGCGCGGCGGAGAGCAGGAGGCCTTCCTGGCCGTGCCCGGCAACAAGCTGGACGCCCACGGGCAGCCCGTCATGGCGAGCGCAGGGAACCGCCAGCGCGGGCAGCCCCGTCACGGTGGCAAGGCCTTGGAGGAGGGGCGAGCCCGTCCCTTCCTCGATCGGCGGTGCCACGTCGTCCACCGCTGCGGTAACCATCACCGTGCCCGGGGTCAGCATGGCGGCCAATTGTTCGCCGAATTGCCGGGCTAGCCTGAGGGCCCGGGCGTGCTCTCCATCGGTTACGGCTCGGCCACGGTCCACCAGCGCCCGCATAGGCTCGCTCATGCGCTCGCCATGGAGATCCCGGTCGGTCCCATGATGCCGGGCAATGCCGCGGCAGAGCAGGGTGTGGGCAACCCACTCGATCCGGTCGAAGTCCGGGGGCAATTCGATCCGCGACACCGGAAGCCCGGCCTTGCGCAGCGAGGACACGGCTTGTTGCACGGCGGCGGCGCTCCCGCGCCCCACGCGGCTGCGCAGCGGTCCGATCGCCTCCAGCACATGGGAGGGCGGCGCCGTGGCGTCGTCGGGCGGAGCGATAGGACGCGAGTAGGGATCTCCGGGCTCGCGGCCGAACAGCACGCGGCAGGCAGTCGCGATGTCATCCGCGGTGCGGGCGATGGGACCCGCGTGGTCCAGCTCTTCCGCCAGGGGCATGCAGCCCTGGATGCTGATGGCGCCCTTGGTGGGTTTCAGCCCCAATACCCCGCAGTAGATGGACGGCCTGACGATGGAGCCGATGCTTTGGGAACCCAGGGCGAGGGGGACCATTCCGGCCGCCACCGCTGCCGCCGATCCGCTGGATGAGCCTCCCGGGGAGCGGGACGGATCGTGGGGGTTGGTGGTCGGTCCTGCTGCGGCGACAGCGTACTCGGTGGACACCACCGTGCCCAGGACGACGGCGCCTGCTTTTTTGAGGCGCGCCACCGCCGGCGCGTCGGCGGAGGGAATGCGATAGGAATGGATCGGCGTGCCCCAGGCGCAGCGATAACCCGCCACGTCGAAGATCTCTTTGATGGCGACGGGCACGCCGAACAAGGGCTCGTCGTCCCGGGGTCCGCGAGCGTCCAGCGCCCTCGCTCGGGCGAGGGCGACATCGGCCTGCAGGTCGACGAAGGCGCGCACCTCGGGCTCGCGCTCGGCGATGCGCTCGAGACACGCCCGCACCAGCGCTTCGCTGGTCAGCCGGCCTTTGCGGATGGCGGCGACGGCGGCGGTGGCGCTCAAATCCGCTGGGTGGGGCATCGGCGGTCGGCTCGGCTCCTTTCCGCGCCATGCTGCAGGCGCGCCGACCGCCCGTCAAGGGGCGGAGTTATTGCACGGAAGCGGCAGGCCGGGTGAACCTGGCGATGTGTCCGAGCAGCTCGTCTTCCCGGTAGGGCTTGCCCAGGTACACGTTCACCCCGAGCTGCAGCGCGTGCCGGCGGTGCTTGTCGGCCAGGCGCGAGGTGATCATGATGATGGGCACGGGGGCGGTGCGGGGATCGGAGCGCACCTGCTTGGTCAGCTCGAAGCCGTCCATCCGGGGCATCTCGATGTCCACCAGCATGACGTCGGGTACGGCCTCCTGCAGGCGCTGCAACGCGTCCAGGCCGTCCTTGGCGGTGACCACCCGGAACCCGTGCCGCTGCAGGAAGCGGCCCGTCACGTTGCGCACGGTGAGGGAGTCGTCCACCACCAGGATGAGGGGAGCCTCCGCCTGGCGGCCGGCGGCCACCTCCACCGCCGTGACGGCGGCCCCGGTCCGGCGCTCGGCGAGGCGCACCGGGCTGAGCAGCAAGACCACTTCCCCGTTCGGGAGCACCGTGGCCCCGGCGATGCCGGGAGCCCGGGAGAGCTGGGGGCCCATCTTCTTGAGCACCACGTCCTGGCTGCCGCCGAGCCCGTCCACCAGCACCGCCGCCCGGCCCTCGCCGCTGCGAAGCAGCAGCACGTAGTTGCGGGCCTGGGGCTCGATCCGGGCGGCGTCGTTGCCCAGCAGCCGGGGCAGGTAATGGAGGGGATAGCGGTGCTCCAGCCACTGGATCGAGCCTGCGGCGAAGAGGCTTTCCACGGCGTCTGGGCCGTGCTCCTGCACCTGCTCCACCATGTTGGCCAGGATGCCCCAGGTGCGTCCTGCGGCGGCGACCAGCAGGACCCGGGTGACCGCCAGGGTGAGGGGCACCCGCAGGGTGAAGGTCGCGCCTCGGCCGGGTTCCGAGGCGACGTCGATGCGCCCGCCCAGGGCCTGGATCTCGTTGCTCACCACGTCCATGCCGACGCCGCGCCCGGCGATTTCGGTGACCGTCTCCGCGGTGGAAAACCCGGGCCGGAAGATGAGCTGGGCCAGCTCGGCGTCGGAGAGCTCCCGCTGCGGCTCGATCAACCCCAGCTTCGCCGCCTTGTCCCGGATCGCCGGGAGGTTTAGGCCCGCCCCGTCGTCGCTCACTTGGATGACGATGTCATTGATTTCCTGGCGCAGCGCCAACTGGATCCGCCCCGTCTCCGGCTTGCCGGCGGCGGCGCGCAGCTTCCCGGGCTCGACGCCGTGGGCCACGGCGTTGCGCAGCAGGTGCTCCAGGGGCGCCACGATTTTCTCCAGCACGCCCCGGTCGATCTCCACCTGGCCGCCGGAGATCTCGAGCTGGGCCCGCTTGCCCAGCTCGCGGGCGCTCTGGCGCACCACCCGGTGGAGGCGCTCCGCCACCCGCTGGAACGGTACCGTGCGCAGGTGCATGAGGTCGTCCTGGAGCCGGCGGTTGAGCCGGGACTGGGCAGAAAGCGCCGCGTTGATCTCGTCTAGGCCGGCCAGCAGGTTCTGCTGCACGGTGCTCACGTCGTGCACGCTCTCCGCCATGAGGCGGGTCAACTCCTGGAAGCGGGTATAGCGGTCGAACTCGAGGGGGTCGAAGCCCTCGTCCTTCTCCTGGGCCAGGGTCAGCCTCGCCTGCAGGCGGGATTCCGCCTGGATCTCGATCTCGCGCAACTGAGCCTTGAGCCGAGCCACGCTGTCGGTGAGCTCGAGCAGGATCTGCTTGAAGCTGCGCGCCTCCACCTCGATGCGGGCGCGGGTGATGCTGATCTCCCCGGCCTGGTTCACCAGGTGATCAACGGTATCGGCGGCGACCCGGATCTGGGCGGCTCCCGCCGAGAGCTCTTCCAGGACGGACGGCGGAGCCGGTTCGGTGGCCGCCTTGCTCGCATCCGCCGAAGGCGCCGGGGTCGGCTCCGGCCCGGCCGTGGCGGCGCTCTCTTGGGCGAGCTCGGGCGCTCCGGCGCTGCCGCGCTCCAAGCCCTCCAGGGCGGCGACCAGCCGGTCGAGCTCGCCCTCCAGTCGCTCGAAGAGGGCGGGGGAGAAGTCTGCGTCCTCCGCCGCTGCCTCCACCTCGCTCTCCATGAGGTGCACCAGCTCGGCGAGGCGCATGGCCCCGGCCATGCGGGCGCTGCCTTTGAGGGTGTGCAGGACCCGCCGCAACGACTGGGAGGCCTGCAAGTCGCCGGGCTCGGCGCGCAAATGGCGCAGATCCTCGCCCAAGAGGGGCACCAGCTCGTGGGCCTCCTCCAGGAAGATGGGCAGGAGCTGGGGGTCGATGTCGTCCCTGACCAGCCGGCGGTCCTGGCCGGAGGACGCTGGGGAAAGCGCGGAGCTCGCAGTGGGGGCCGGGACCGCGGCGGCGGCAGCGACCTGGATTTCCTCGTTCCAGGCGTGGAGGGCGTCGATCAGGGCGGTGGCCGGCCGTGGAAGGGTTCGGCTTTCCACTTGGGTCACGGCTTGGTCCAGGGTCTCCACCGCCTGGGCGAGCAGGGCCGTCGGCAGCTCCCCGCAGACGACTCGATGGGCTTGCCAGGCGGACAAGGCTCGTTCCAGGGCGGCGGCCAGGGCGTCGATCGCCGCCAGCCCTGCGGTGCGGGAAGAACCGGCCAGGGTATGGGCTCCCCGCAGGAGGGCTTCCGGCAGAGCCTCGCCGGGATGACGGGCCAGATCCTCCAGCCCCCTTTTCAGGACATCTACCCATTGGCGCGCCTCCTGCAAGTACACCTGGTACAGGGACGGGGACAGGGTCATTTCGCCGATGACGACGGGCGCCTCCCCGGGCGGGGGCTCCACGGCCGGAGCGGCGGGCCGGAGGAAATCCAGCTCATCTGGTGCATCGCCGACGGATTGTGGGGCTGGGCTGCCATGGCTTACGGCCTCCGGGACCTGGCCAAGGGCCTCTTGGCTCTGGCCAACGGCCTCCAGGGCCTGATCGAGGGCCTCTACCGGCGGGCCGGGGGTCCCTGAAATCTGGCCGACGGCGATCTCCTCGGGTGTTCGGGCGGACGCAGCCGTTTTGGGCGTCGGGTTGGCGGCGGGCCGGGAAGCGGAGACCGCCGCCGCGGGGCGGGGCGGGGCTCCCGCTTCCACCGCCCGAAGCAGGGCGGAAGCCCCCTCCGCGAGCCTCGTCCGGTCGACGCGGACACGGCCCTCGCCCGCCAGCTCGGCGATCCAGCCATCGAAGGCGGCACGGGCTTCAGCCAGGTAATCGAGCAGCTCCCCGCTCGCCTCCCGCTCCAGCTTGAGCCACTGGTTCATCATGTTCTCGACGGTCCAGGCGGCCTCGCCCAGATGGGGAAGCCCGGCCATCCGACCGCTTCCCTTGAGGGTATGGAAGCTGCGGCGCAGCGCCGTGAGCGCTTCCCGATCTTCCGGCCGCGCCCGGCAGGCGGCCAGGTTTTCGGCGATGGCCGTGAGGATCTCCCGCGCTTCTTCGAGGAAGACTTCCACGATCTCCCGGTCTCCGGCAGCCGCGCTGTCGGTGAAGTCGCCATGGCTGCTTGGGATATCCCCTGGCGAGGGGGATGGGGCGGCCGTCGCCCGGGCTTGGGCCGGGAGTGGCGCGGAAACGCCGGCGCTTCCCGGCTCGAGTTCGGCGGGGGCGAAGGAGCCCTCGGCTGCGAGCGCCGCAATAGAAGAGGCCGGGGAAGATTCCGGGACCGAGGAGGTTTCGGCGCCTTGGGTCGATGGGACCGACCGAAAACGGAATCGGGCCAGTACCGCCTCCACCATCTTCAGCTCCTCGCCGCCATCGTGGGGGAGGGCTTGAACGTAGAACCCCAGGCTGCTCAAGCCATCGGCGAGCAGGGTGACCTCGTCCTGGCTGGGCGTTTGGCTGCGATCCGCCAGCAAGGCCACCACTGCGGTGCAGTGCTCCAGCAATTCCGCCGCCGGCTCTAAGCCCAGCATGCGCAGCGCCCCGATAACGTGGCGCAGGAACGGCTCCAGCCCGCCGAGCTGAGACTCGTTCCCAGTGCCGCGGAAATAGCCGTCCAGCACCTGCTCCACGTGCTGGAGGTTGGCCCGCATCTCCCGCGCCACCTGGGCGATCGGCTCGGCCTCGTCGTTGCGCTGCCCGAGCCCGGCCAGGGCCGGATCGGCGGCTTCGCTGGGGCGTCCGGAGAGGGCGTTAAGCAGGCGCCCGGTGATGGCTTCCACCTTCGCCTCGATCTGGGGCGTGAGGGAAGTGAAACGCTCCAGGGCATGCTCGGCGGCGAGCAGGGCGGTGGCCATCTCCATGGCGATCAACGCTTGCCGCTCCCGGCTCTGGGCCTTGAGCACCATGGAAACCCGCTTGATCAGCTCCGCCAGCTCCAGCAAGGGGTGGTTGCCCAGGTCCGCAGCCAGGTCGCGGAAGCGGCCGGCGGAGGTACGGAAGTCGGCCAGGGATTTCTGTTCGCCCGCGCTGTAGCTGGCCCAGGCCGCCTTGGCTTCCGCCAGCGCCTCGTGGGCTTGCTTGAGCAGGGGCCCCACCCGCTCCGTATCCAGTTCCAGCAACCCGGCGATGCCGGGGGGAGCGGCGTAGCGCTCCAGATGGTACAAGCTCTGGATCTCCTTTAGCCGGGGCGTTACCGGCTCGCAGCGAGCGAGGTGATAAAGGATGTCCCGCAGCAAGGTTTCGGGCGCTGCGTCCTTGCCCGCGGCGAAGGCCGCCATCTGCAGGTCGATGCGGGCGCAGAGCTTCTTGAGCTCGTCGTCAGCGGGCAGGGCTTCCCGCAGCAAGACCTCCACCAGGCCGCCGGCGAGCCACCACAGGCGCCGATCGTGGGGTTGAGGCTGGGCCCGCTCCACCTCCTGCAGTGCCCGGACCATGATTTCCAGTCCTTCGACGGATCCCCGCAGCCATTGGAGCATTCCCCGCTGGTAGGCGGCCCGTTGCAGCTTGACTGTGGCGATGAGGGCCGGTCCGGACGTGGCCTGGCCGCCCGGCAGGGGCGGGGGCAGCAGGCTCAGGTCGGGGTAGAACAGCTCCTTGTCCTCCACCCGGCGGCCGCGGGAGCGGGCGAGTTCCCGCAGGGTGGGCATCAGGCTCATGGGCTGATCCGGCTCGCCGCGGGCCACGTCGGTCAGGTACTGGGTCACCGTGGACACCGCCCGTTCCAGGAGGGCCTGGATCGCCCCGGTCGGGGCCACGCGCCGGGTGCCCAGGTCCTCGAGTACGCTGTCCACCTCGGTCATGAAACGTGCAAGCCCCTCCATGCCGATCATGCTGAGCGCGCCGATCGCCTCCCGCAGGCTGCCCCGGGCGGTGGCCAGCTCCTCCGAGGCTTCCGGTGAAGGAAAGTAGCGCGCGAGGGACGCGCCCACCCGTTCCAGGGCGACATCGATTTCCGGCTTGACCCAGGTGAGCGGGCCGGTTTGGAAGGAGAGGTTCGCGCTCATGATGGAGGGCTGTCAGACCTTGAAGCCGGACACGGAGACCTTGAGCTTCTGGGCCAGCTCGTAGATCTGGCCCATGGATTCGGCCGTCCACTTGGTGCCCTTGGTGGTCTGCTGGGTGATGTGGAGAATGTCCCGCATGTTCTTGGCCACCCCCTGGGCGGCTTGCAATTGATCCTCGGTGGCGCGGGTGATCTGGGCCACCAGGTCCGCCAGGCGCTTGGACACCTCGTTGATCTCCTGGAGGGCCTGGCCGGCGGCGTCGGTGAGCTTTGCTCCCTCGACCACGCCCATGGTGCTCTTCTCCATGGCCACCACGGCGTCGTGGGTGTCGCTTTGAATCGTGCGCACGATGGCGCCGATCTGCTTGGTCGCCTCGGCGGAGCGCTCGGCGAGGCGCTGCACTTCCTCCGCTACCACCGTGAAGCCCCGGCCGGCCTCGCCGGCGGCCGCGGCTTGGATCGCGGCGTTGAGCGCCAGCACGTTGGTCTGCTCGGTGATGCCGGCGATCAACTGCACGATCTCGCCGATCTCTTGCGAGCTTTCTCCCAGGCGCTTGATCCGCTTGGAGGTCTCCTGGATCTGCTCGCGCAGGGCGTCCATGCTGGCGATGGACTCGTGCACCGCGTGGGCGCCTTTTTCTGAGGCGGCGAGGGACTGCTCGGCCACCTGGGCGCACTGCTGGGCGTTGGCCGAGACCGTGTCCATGGAGGAGGCCATCTGCAGCACCGAGCTGGTGGTGGCCTGGATCTCCTTGGCCTGCTTCTCGGTCACTTGCAGCAACTGGCTGGAGACGGCCCGTCCCTGGCGAGTGGATTCGGTGA
Source organism: Pelomicrobium sp. P1 (assembly GCF_052805615.1). Taxonomy (NCBI): domain Bacteria; kingdom Pseudomonadati; phylum Pseudomonadota; class Hydrogenophilia; genus Pelomicrobium; species Pelomicrobium sp. P1. The sequence goes on along the minus strand of NZ_JBRBEM010000013.1, from coordinate 84,186 downwards.
GCTGGCTCGCCGCCTGGTTGATCTGGTTGACCAGGCCGCGCAGCTCGTCGATGGCGTAGTTCACGGCGTCGGCGATGGCGCCGGTCATGTCTTCCGTCACCCGGGCGTGACGGGTCAGATCGCCCTCGGCGAGCTGGGACATGTCGTCCAGCAAGCGCAGAATCGCCTGCTCGTTGCGGCTGTTCGCCCGCTCGTTCTCCACAGCGCGCCGCCGGGCGTCGTCGAGGTGAACCTTTCCCATCAATCCGAGGAAAGTCAGGGTGAGCAGCGCGAACAGCAGACCGGCCCCGGTCGCCCCGTAGCCGGCGCCCTGTTGCTTGTAAGTCTCGGTGAGTTTCCCGAGGGAACCGAGCAGGGGCTCGCTGCGGGCGGAGACCTTGCGGTACGCTTCCTTCGCCCCGGCAAGCTTGTCCATGTTGTTGACCACGCTCGCGATGTGGCTGCGGAACTCCCTGGTCAGCTCGTGCAGCGGCTTGACGGCCTTTTGCGACAGGGGGTCCTTCAGCGCCACGATGCCCAGCTCGGCGTTGCCATTGACCAGACCCTGGACGATTTCTTCAAAGGCCTTGACGTTGCGTATGAGGTTGAGTGCGACTTGGGGCTCCGGATCGTCCGTGGAGATCTGGCTGTTGGCCTCCAGCAGGTCGAAGTTGGTGACGTCGTAGTAGAGCTGCCGCGCCCTCACCACCGATCTGGGGTCTTCGCCCCGCTCCATGGCGATCACCCCCAGTTGCTGGGAGAGGCTCTTCAGCTTGGGACCCGCCTTGCGGATGAAATCCTCGCTTTCCTTGAGCGTCACCAATCCCTGCTGCTGGGAGAGGATGAGATTGATGTCCTCGGAAATCGGACTCCAGCGGGCGGAGACTTCGGCGATCAGCGGGATCAGCTCGGCGGACGCTCCGGGCAGGGTCGTGCCATGGACTTCGCCCCCGGATTGCAGAACGGTCAGACCGCGGGAGAAGGTGGCGGCGCCGTGCTTCAACTGCCCGAAGGCGTCCGGGTCGCCGCGTGCGGCCTGCTCGGCGAGAATCGCCATGCGCTGAGACCACATTTGCATTTCGGTCGAGACCGCCGTCTGGGCGCGGTTGATGCGGCCCTCCCAGATGACGTAGCCGAAGGTGACTACGGTAAGCGCCAAGGACAGGAGAACCAGAGTGCCCAGAACCACCACCTGGCGCTGGAAGCTCAAGCCCCTCAGCAGCGGCAAGCCCTGGGGTAGTTCGCCGCCCGGCCGGCTGGTCAGCCTGTGGACGAGGCTGAACCAGGCGCTCATCTTCCCGCCCTCTTTCCCTGCAGCCTGCAGGGCAGGTGCGGCCGGTTCAGCGCCGCTGGCTGGCAGGTGGATATCGAGATCCGATGCGACCGATGCCATGGACTTTCTCCCCAATTAAGCTCGTTCGTTACGCCTAAGCATCCCGCAGCTGCGACCCGGAACGACCCACGTCCAGGAAGCGGGGGTCGGATACCAGGCGGCGGATATCCAGCTCTTTCCAATCCCGCCCATCCGGGTCGCGATACCTGGCCACGAGCCAAGGCAACGCCTTTTCGGGCGGGTGTCTTTGGAGCTGCAGGTTGCGCAGCCCCAGGGTGCGACCGATGACGAAGCCGGCGTTTACCCGGAACTTGTGGTGGATCAACACCAAGCGCGCCTCGCTGCCGAGGGCGGTCGCTCCGCGGCCCGCGAAAGCCGCCAGGTCGATGACCGTGTGCAGAGCGCCGCGCACGTTGGCCACGCCGAGAAGCCAATCCTGGGTCAGGGGAATCGGGTATAGGGGCGGCAGCGGAATGACCTCGCTCACGTCGGTGAGCTGCACCACCCAGCGTTCCTCGGCCACCATCATGCCCAGGTACGAGGTCGCCGAACCGTTGGCTGCAGAGTCGCGGATGCGCGCCAGCAGCCTTTCCTGGTACTCCTTCAAGCTCCTGGGCCGGGTTTCCATTGGCGTCTGCGCGGGTCGCGAGGGTTTCAGCCGAGGGCCGAGATCTTCCGCAGAAGGTCGGCCTCCTGGACGGGTTTCACGATGTAGTCCCGGGCTCCCTGGCGCATGCCCCAGATCTTGTCCGTCTCTTGGCCCTTGCTGCTGACGATGATCACGGGGATGTGCTTGGTGTCGTCGTTGCGGGAGATGATGCGGGTCGCCTGGAACCCGTTCGTGCCCGGCATGATCACGTCCATCAGGATCAAGTCCGGCTTGAGCTGGCCGGCCTTGGCGACCGCTTCCTCGCCGCTTTCCGCCGTGTGCACCTCGAACCCGTTCTTCTTGAGCACCTCCGACAGGGCTTGGCGGTCGGTCGCCGAATCCTCAACCACAAGAACTTTTTTGATCGCCATGGGATAACTCCTTGGTTGTGCCGGTCTTCTTTGCGTGGGCCTGGACCGCGTTGACCAGGTCCTCGCGGGTGAACGGTTTGGTCAGGTATTCGTCGGAACCGACCATGCGGCCCCGGGCCCGGTCGAACACGCCGTCCTTGCTGGAGAGCATGATGACGGGGGTGGACCGGAACTTGGGATTGCGTTTGATCAGGGCGCAGGCCTGGTAGCCGTCGAGCCGGGGCATCATGATGTCGATGAAAATGATGTCGGGATGATGCTCGGCGATTTTGGCGAGCGCGGAAAAGCCGTCTTCCGCGACGATCACCTGGCACCCGGCCTGGCTGAGGAACAGTTCGGCGCTGCGGCGGATGGTGTTGCTGTCGTCGATCACCATCACCTTGAGGCCGGTCAGACTGGGGGAGTTCATCCGGCCTTCTCCGCGAACTGCCCTGCATGGGATGAGGAGCGGGGCAGGGGCGTCCAGAAGGCGAGAGAATGCAAACCTCCAATACCGCTAAGTTGACATCCACGCACCCGCCGCCGGGTATCCGCCCGGGCGAGGCGCTTCCTCCAGACTCCGCTACCCATACCTGATTCCCCCCAATTCGAAGGTGCCGGGCTTCGCTCCCAGGCCTCGGGACCGGTTTTCATGGGGGCGCCCTCGATTGTTATCCGGGTCATGTCCCACCCCATGGGGAGAGACCTCGCCCTTGCGGGCGGCCTCCTCCCGAGCTGAAGCCGGAAAGTGCGCTCAGATTGTGGCAAAGCCGCCTTTAGAAAGGCCAGTCGCGGCCGACAGATGGTGCGTTTTCGTGGACGAGCGGCACGGTCATCGGACGCGGCGCGGGGAAACGACCTGCCGGGCAGAGGTTTTCCCTATGCGGCAGGCATGGGGTGGCAGGGAAGGAATGCGGCCGTCGAATTGTTAAAAAGGTTGAGCCCGAAGCGCGTTACCCATTGACCGGGGACTCGGTCGGGGCGTGCCGCCGGTCCAGGCGGTTGACCAGCAGGCGCAGGAACGCCTTGTTGAACTGGGCCTGGCAGGCATCCGATGCCCGATTGAGGGCGGCGGCGGGCAACTCTATCAAGGAGCAATCGGTCAGGGCGGTGATCGAGGTGGTTCGCGCCCGGGAGCTTTCCTCGAAATAGAGCATGAGGCCGAAGCAGTCTCCCGGCCCCAGCCGCTCCAGGGGGGCGCCGTTGCGGGAGACCTGGGCCGTGCCGTCCACCAGGATAAAGCAGGATTCCCCCGCCGTGCCTTCCTGGACGATGAGGCTGTCTTCGGGGACCCGGCGCCAAGTGGCCATCCCCAGCACCTCCCAGATCTGGGAGTCCTCGAACCGCTCGAAAAAAGGCAAGCGCCTGAGGGCGCTGAACTTTTCCGTGTCCGCGGCGGGCTGTCCTGGGGCCTGGAGCTGACCGAACACGGCGGCCAGGTCCCGGGCGAACTCGAGCCAGGTGGGGTAGCGCTCGTGGAGCTCCTTGCCCATCGCCCGCAGCACGATGCGGTCGAGGGCGGGAGGGATGCCGGGCCGGTGGGCGCTGGGGGGCAGGGGCTCTCCGTGCAGGATCTCCTCCATGAGCTTCTCGGTCTCCCGGGAATCGTAGGGCAGCCGGCCGGTCAAGAGCCGGTACATCACCACGCCCAGGGAATAGATGTCCGTCTGGTGGGTGAGATCCTGCTCCCGGATCTGCTCGGGGGACATATAGGCGGGGGAGCCCACGCCGGTCAACTGGGTATGGTCGGCGACCTGGAGAAACGCCGTCCCGAAGTCGGTGATCTTGATCTCCGTGCCCTGGGTGACCAGGATGTTGCCCGGCTTCACGTCCCGGTGGATGACCCCCTGGCGCATGGCGTAATCCAGGGCCCGGCAGCACTTGAAGATGATTTCCACCACCCGGTCCACGGGCAGGAGCCTTTGGGGATCGCAAAACTGCTGCAGGGTGCCGCCCGGGACGTACTCCATCACCAGGTAGCCGAAATCCTCCTCCATGGCGGCGTCATAGATGGCGGCGATGTGGGGGTGCTTGAGCCGGCCCGCCAGGGTGGCCTCGCTCATGAACGCCCGCATGAAGCGCTTGCTTTCGCGGGCGCCCCTCTGGAGCTGAGGGCAAACGACCTTGACCGCCACTTCCCGGCTAGTGAACGGGTCCTGGGCCAAGTACACGCGGCAGGTGGAGCCGCGGCCGAGCTCGCGAATGACCTTGTACTTGCCGACGTATTCGGGGGGAGGCTGGGAACGGTTGTCCGAAGAGGGCATGGGCGCGGGCTGTCGTGGACCGCCGCCGATCATAGCACGCGGCGCTTACGCCTCGAAGGGCGGAACCGCCTTTCAGCCGTTTCGCAGCGCTCCGCCGCAGCTCGATCCTTGCCCGGCGGTGCAGCCGAAGCAGTGGTCGGCCACCAAGATGGGGTTGCCGTCCAGGTCACGGCCCATGAGGTCCTGCAGATGGACCCGGGCGTGGCCGTTCAGCTTAAGGCCCAAGCCCAGCATCTGGTTGAAGTCGCAGTCGTAGACGAAGCCCCGCCAGTCCACGCTCAGGAGGGAGCGGCACATGACGTGCTCCAGGTTATCGTCCTGATGGGCGCCCCGCAGGAGTTCCATGTACTGGGCGAACTGCCCCTTGGACACCAGCATGGAGCCGAAGCGCCGGATCGGCATGTTGGCGAGGACGAACAGGCGGTTGAACCGGATGCCGAAGCGTTCCCCCAGGTGCTCCCGGTAGGCCCGCTCCAGGACGTCCTGGGCGGGAGGAAGCTGAGGTCCTTGGGGGTTGTAGACCAGGTTAAGGACGAGGGACGACCCTGGCATGCCGTAGCCCAAGGCGTTCAAGCGTTGCAAGGCCCGGATGCTGGCGTCGAAGACCCCCTTGCCCCGCTGGCGGTCCACGTTTTCCTCCAGGTAGCAAGGCAGAGAGGCGACCACCTCCACCCGGTGCTCCGCGAGAAACTCGGCCAGGTCCGCCTGCCCGGGCTGCTCCAGCACGGTCAGGTTACAGCGGTCCATCACCTCTACCCCTAGGGTCCGGGCCTCCCGCACCAGGCGCCGGAACTGGGGATTGAGCTCCGGGGCCCCTCCGGTCAAGTCCAGGCGGGTCACCTGGGCGGCGGCGAGGAAAGCGAGTACCTGGTCTGCCGTCTCGGCGTCCATCATCTCGGTCCGGGTGGGGCCGGCGTTCACGTGGCAATGGACGCAGGCCTGGTTGCACTTGTATCCCAGGTTGACCTGGAGGGTTTCTAGCTTGCGGCGCCGGATGGCCGGGAAGCTCGAGTGTCGGAGCAAGGGAAGGGTGGCGTGCATGGGCGTCCGAGGGATGTCGTCAGCGTTGCCGGAATCGGGTCAAGCAAGCCGCCACCGGTGATAGCGGCCCACCCATTCGAGGAGCCTTCGGGGAGCGTGGGCCTTCTTCCACGCCCCCGCCGCGTACTTGTTGGCCTCGGCCAGGGTCGGGTAGATGTGGATCGTGCCCAGGATCTTGTTGAGCCCGATGTCGTGCCTTATGGCGAGCACGTATTCGGCGATCAGGTCGCCCGCGTGCTCTCCCACGATGGTGACCCCGAGGATCTTGTCTTTGCCCGGCACCGTCAGCACTTTGACCAGCCCGTGGGCGGCTTCGTCGGCGATGGCCCGGTCCAGGTCGTCGAGGCCGTAGGTGGTCACCTCGTAGTCGATGCCCCGTTCCTTGGCGTCTTGCTCGTTGAGCCCCACCCGGGCCACTTCGGGGTCGGTGAAGGTGGCCCAGGGGACCACGGAGTAATCGGCGCGGAACTTGTGGAACTGGCCGAACAGAGCGTTCACCGTCGCGTACCAAGCCTGGTGGGCGGCGGTATGGGTGAACTGGAACGGCCCGGCCACATCGCCGCACACGTAGATGTTGGGGTAGATCGTCTGCAGGAACTCGTTGGCCTCGATGGTGCGGCTCTGGTTGACCGGAATGCCCAGCTCCTCGAGCCCGTAGCCGGTGGTGTTGGGGACGCGCCCCACCGCCACCAGCAGGTCGTCGAAGGGGAGGCGCGCCTCGGCTCCGTCCCGCTCGGCGACGAGAATTTTCTCGCCGTTTTCCGTGAGAAAACGCTTGGCCTTGTGGCCGATGCGCACGTCGATGCCCTCCTTACGGAAGCGCTGAAGCACCATTTCGGAGATTTCCGGATCTTCCCGGATCAGGAGCCGGGGCAGCATTTCCACCTGGGTCACCCGGGAGCCGAAACGGGCGAAGGCCTGGGCCAGCTCGCATCCGATGGGCCCGCCTCCCAGCACCAGCAGCCGTCGCGGAAGCCGCCGGAGGGCCCACACGGTGTCCGAAGTGAGGTAGCCCATGTCCTCGATGCCCGGGATCGGAGGGACCAGGGGGCGGGCGCCGGCGGCGATCACGATGCTGCGGGTGGTAAGGGTGCGCCCGTTCACTTCCACCGTGAAGGGGGTGGCGATGCGGGCTTCGCCTTGAATCACTTCGACGCCCAGGTGGGTGTAACGTTCCACCGAATCGTGGGGGGCGACCGTGCGGATCACCCGCTGCACCCGCTCCATCACCTCGGCGAAATCGAACTCCACCTGGATGGAACGCAGCCCGAACTCCCGGGCGCGCCTGGCCTGGGCCAGGAGCTTGGCGGTGCGCAGCAGCGCCTTGGACGGCACGCAGCCGGTGTTGAGGCAGTCCCCGCCCATGCGGTCTTTTTCGATGAGGGTCACCTTGGCGCGCACCGCGGCGGCAATGTAGGCGGCCACCAGGCCCGCGGAGCCGGCCCCAATTACCACCAGATTGCGATCGAACCTCGCGGGCCGGGGCCAGCGGGCGTAGACCCGCCGAACGCGCATCAGCGCCACGATCTTCTTCGCGATGAGGGGGAAGATCCCCAGCAGGGCGAAGGAGGCGAGCAGGGTGGGCGAAAGGATGCCCGACAGGCTTTCCAGGCGGGCGAGCTGGGTGCCGGCGTTCACATACACGATCGTTCCGGGGAACATGCCCACCTGGCTCACCCAATAGAAGGTCCAGGTCTTCATGGAGGTCAGCCCCATGGCCAGGTTGATCATGAAGAACGGGAACACCGGCACCAGCCGCAGGGCGAAGAGGTAGAATGCACCTTCCCGCTCGATCCCCGCGTTGATCGCCTGGAGCTTGTCCCGGAAGCGGCTCTGGATGGCGTCGCGGAACAGGAAACGGCTGGCGAGAAAGGCGAGCGTCGCCCCGATGCTGGAGGCGAAGGACACGATCACGGTTCCCCACAGCAGCCCGAAGATGGCGCCGGCCACCAGGGTCATGAGGGCCGCGCCGGGCAGCGACAGGCCGGCGACCGCCACGTAGAGCGCGAAAAACCCCATGGCGCTCGCGAGGGGGTGGGCGTGGTGATAGGCCACGATGGCCGCCTGCTGGGCCCTGAAGTGCTCCAGGGTGAGATAGCGGTCCAGGCCGAAAGCGAAAAAGGCCGCGACCAGGCCCGCGAGGGCCAGCAGGACGATCAGGCGCACCTTGGTCATAGCGGTTTCCTCGAAGGAGGCATCCGGAGGGCCGGGGAAGCCGGCGGCGCCGGGGTTTTGCCCACTTGGTCGCTCCTTGCGTCGGGATCCTTACATGCTCTTACGGCTGGTGCGGCGGGATCCGGAATGGGCGTCGAGCAGGGGTTTGAGGGCCGGCCACACGTTATCGAGCATCAGCGCCTGGGCGGGCTCGCCGGGATGGATTCCGTCGGCCTGGAAAAACTCTAGGCGCTCGCCGAAGCCCTCCAGGAGGAAGGGCACCAGGGGCACCCCGTAGCGCCGGGCGAGCGCGGGGAAGAGGGCGTGGAACTTTTCGATGTAAGGTCTGCCGTAGTTGGGTGGCAAACGTATGCCGGCGAGAACGACGCGCGCCCCCCGAGCCTGCGCCGCTTCGATGATGGCCGCCAGATTGTCCCGGGTGGTCTCCGGGGCGAGCCCCCGCAGGCCATCGTTTCCTCCCAGGGCCACAATGAGGACTTCGGGCCGATGGCGCTCGAGGAGCCCCGCGACGCGATTGCGCCCGCCCAGGGTGGTTTCACCGCTTACGCTGGCATTGACCACCTGGTGGGGATAGCCCAGGGCGTGCAGCCGCGCTTCGAGCAACGCGACCCAGCCGCTTCCCGCCGGGAGGCCGTAGCCCGAAGAGAGGCTATCGCCGAGTACCACGATGACCGGCCCGGCGAAGGCGGCGGGAGAGGCCGCCAGCCAGACCAACAAGATCAGTCTCTTCAACATGGGTCAGAACGACAAGGCATTGCTGCGCGCCTGCGGCTTGGGCAAGCGGGTGAATGTGGGCAGCCGCACCCTCGCCATTTTGAGCGATGTGAGCTTTGAGGTCGAGCCGGGGGAGGCCGTCGCGGTGGTGGGCGCCTCGGGGTCCGGGAAAACCACCCTGCTGGGACTGCTGGCGGGGCTGGACGTTCCCACCGAGGGGCGGGTGTACCTGGATGGGATCGACCTGTTTTCCCTGGACGAGGATGCCCGGGCGCGGCTTCGGCGCGACGCCATCGGCTTCGTGTTCCAGTCGTTCCAGCTCTTGCCGGCCATGACGGCGCTGGAGAACGTGATGCTGCCCCTGGAGCTGGCGGGAAGGCGCGACGCGCGCCGGGCGGCGCTGGGGCTGCTCGAGCGGGTGGGCCTGGAGGAGCGCCTCCATCACTATCCCCGGCAGCTTTCGGGGGGCGAGCAGCAACGGGTGGCCCTAGCCCGCGCCTTCGCTTCCACGCCCCGGCTGCTCCTCGCCGACGAGCCGACAGGCAACCTGGACCCGGCGACCGGCGAGGAGATCATCGCCCTCATGTTCGACCTGAATCGGGAGCGGGGCACCACCCTGGTCCTGGTCACCCATGATCCGGCGGTTTCGCAGCGCTGCCATCGCCAGTTGCGGCTCCACGGGGGGCGGCTTCTGAACGGGGAGGATCGTCCGTGACTCTGGCGCAGGAGCTCTTCCTCGCGTTTCGTTTCCTGGGACGCGACCTGCGGGCGGGGGAGCTGCGGGTGCTCGCGCTGGCGCTCGCGATCGGGGTGGCCGCCGTGACCACGGTGGGATTTTTCAACGACCGGGTTCGCGCGGCTCTGGTGTCCCAGGCCAACCGCCTGTTGGGGGCCGACCTGGTGGTGGCCGGGAACCGACCCCTTCCCGAGCGCTTCCGGAAAGAGGCCCAGGCCCTGGGGCTTGCCACCGCGGCGCTCATCAAGTTTCCCAGCATGGCCTTTGCCGACGAGCGCAGCCTCCTGGTGGATGTGCGGGCCGTGGAGCAGGGCTATCCCCTGCGGGGCGAGCTGCGGGTAGCGGACGCGGTGGGGATGCGCCCGGCGCGGCGCAGCGCGCCGGCGCCCGGGACCGTGTGGGCGGACCCGCGGGTGCTCTCTCGCCTGGGCGTCACGGTGGGTGACCGGCTCTGGCTGGGGGAGCGCTCCTTCGCCATCGGGGGCGTGATCGAGCAGGAACCCGAGAGCGTGGCGGGCTTTTTCAACCTGGGGGCCCGAGTGATCCTCAACCTGGAAGACCTGCCCGGCACAGGGCTCATCCAGCCCGGCAGCCGCATTCGCTATCACCTGCTGGTGGCGGGCCCCCCGTCGGCGGTGGAGCGGTTCCACGGCTTCGCCGCTCGCGCCGCCGGACCCGGCCAGAAGGTGGACAGCATCAGGGACGCCCGGCCCGAGATCCGCTCGGGGCTCGAGCGGGCGGAGCGGTTCCTGGCGTTGTCTTCCCTCGCCGCGGTGATCCTGGCGGCGGTGGCGGTGGCCCTCGCCGCCCGTCGGTACTTGCAGCGGCATTTCGACGCCTGCGCCATGCTGCGCTGCCTGGGGGCGAGCCAGGGGTCTATCCTGAGGATCTACGGCGGGGAATTTCTGTTCCTGGGATTGACCGCGGGTGCGGCGGGAGCGCTCCTGGGCTGGGCGGGCCATGGGGGCCTTCTCGTGCTGCTCGCCCCGGTGGTGGGCGGCGGGCTGCCGCCGCCGGGGCTAGCGCCTCTTCTCGAAGGTTACGCTGCCGGATTCGTGCTTCTGTTCGGCTTCGCCATGCCGCCCCTGGCGGCGCTAGCCCGGGTGCCGACCTTGCGGGTGCTGCGCCGGGAATTGGGAGTGCCCAGGAGCGCCGGGATTCTGGGTTATGCCTTTGGCATCGCGGCGATCGCCGCCCTCATCCTCCGGCAAGCGGGGGATTGGCAGTTGGGGCGCGTCGTGCTCCTGGGCACGGCGGCGGGGCTCGCCGCGGCGGGCGCCCTGTCGTGGCTCCTGGTCCGGGGGCTCGCCGCCCTGAGCGGAAACGGCACGGGCGCCTGGCGCATGGGGCTTGCCAATCTCCGACGCCGCCCGTTTTCCACCGCCGTCCAGGCTGCCGCCGTGGCGATGGGGCTGATGGCCATGCTCCTGCTCACCCTGGTGCGGGGCGATCTCCTCCAGAGCTGGCGATCCAGCTTGCCCCCGGATGCGCCTAACCGGTTCCTGGTGAACATCCAGCCGGACCAGCGGCAAACCTTGGGGCGCTTCTTCGAGGCGCAGGGTATCCCCCCTCCCAAGACCTATCCCATGGTGCGGGCGCGGCTCGCGGCGATCAACGGCCGGCCCGTCTCCTCGGCCGATTACGCCGACGAGCGGGCCAAGCGTCTCATCGACCGGGAATTCAACCTGTCCTGGGCGGAGACGCTGCAGACGGATAACCGCATCGTGGCGGGACGCTGGTGGACCCCCGAAGACCGGGGACACGCCGCCTTCTCCGTGGAGCAGGGGATCGCCGAGACCCTGGGCATCCGGCTGGGGGATACGCTCACCTATGACATCGCGGGGGCTACCTTGTCCGGTCCGGTCACGAGCCTGCGCAGCGTGGATTGGGATTCCTTCCGGGTCAATTTCTTCGTGGTGATGCCGCCGGGCGTCCTGGACGGCTACCCGACGAGCGATGTCGCGAGCTTTCATCTGCCCCGGGCACGGAGCGAGGTCATGGACGCCCTGGTCAAGCGCTTTCCCAACCTGCTGGTCATCGACGTGGCGGCGGTCCTTGCCCAGGTGCAGGCCCTCATGGATCAGGTGATCCGGGCCATCGAGTTCGTTTTCCTGTTCACCCTGGCCGCGGGGGTGCTGGTGCTCTACGCCGCCATCGCGGCGACCCGGGACGAACGGCTGGCGGATGCGGCCATCCTGCGCACCCTCGGCGCCCAGGCGGCCCAGTTGCGGGCGATCCACCTGGTGGAATTCGCGCTGATCGGCCTGATCGCGGGCGTGGTGGCGGCGTTCGGCGCCACCGCCGTAGGCTGGGCCGTGTCCACCCGGGTGCTGAACGTCCCCTTCCAGATGAACAAGACCCTCTGGATCGCCGGCATCCTGGCGGGCACCGCGGGCGTGACGCTGGCCGGATGGCTGGGAACGCGCCGGGTCGCCGAGCAGCCGCCGCTCAAGGTCTTGAACGCCGTGGCTTAGCCGGGCTCCGAGCGGCTTGGACGGGCAAAGGGCCGCCGAGTAAACTTTCGTTCCGGTGCGGCAGTTGCGCCGCGGAAGGGTGGCAGAGCGGTTGAATGCACCTGACTTGAAATCAGGCGCACCCGCGAGGGTGCCGTGGGTTCGAATCCCACCCCTTCCGCCAGAATCAAAATGGCCCCTCAATGTAGCCATTTTGGTTCTAGAGGGGCGGGTGTGTGGACGAACCGCAGGGTTCGACCACCCGAGCACCGCTTGGCTGGGACGTCACGAGCGCAGCGAGGGCCGAGGCTTTCGCGGAGGCAACGCGCCATGGTCAGCCCTCGTAATTGTCGAGCATTTCGGTCAACTGGCGGGCTTGGTACGGGGAAAGCAGCCGTTGCAGTTCTTTCTGGAAGTGCAAGATCACCGGCTCCCCCCTTCGAGCATAGACGGTATGGGAGCCCTTGCCCCGCCCTGACGAAGCCGATACCCCCCGCCGCCTAGCACGCGTCCTCGAGTGAACCCGCGTCGACCCAGGCGACCGGGGCATGGCGCGGGGCGCTTTCAACGCGCAGAGCTACTTCCCGCGCCGCCTCTCAAGACCCGGCGCGTTCGGGCACAGCCTGGGCGAGCTCGGCGGCCGTGCGCGCGCAGGAATTCCGCGGCAAACTCCTCTTCCAGCGCCTCGTACTCCTGCCGGAAAGGCAGCGTCCTTCAGCCACCTTCACTTGAGCGTGGCGAATCTCGTCATCGCCGCCCTCGTTTCAATGGACCTTTCCGCAGGGCGCATTTCTTTGCCGCCGCCCGCTTGACCACGGGGACGGCTTTCCTTGACGCCGCCGCCTTGGCTTGCTGCGCGGCGACGAGGTGCTCGATCCCTGCGCGGGGGTCCGGGCTGGGGTCCCGAAAGGCCCGAAGAACCGCATCCGGCTCCTTCGACACGATGTAGAGCAGGCTTCTCGCAGGCCCCTGGGGCTCGCGGCGCCGCTGCTCCCAGTTGCGCAGCGTTCCCACGCTCACGCCCAACAGGCCGGCGAAGGCGTCCTGCGACAGCTTGAGTTCCTTTCGGATGTGCGGCACGTCCTCGGCCGTGGGCAGCGTCACTTCATGCGTGGCAAGCTCGGCCTTGCCCCGGGTCCAGGCGGCCAGCTCCTCAAGCCCTTCGATGATCTCCCGTCCGATGTTTCGCTTGTTCATGTCAGCCGTTTCACCCATTGGGCGATGGCGTTGCGTTGGGCCTGGCTCAGATTGGCCCGCTCGCCCTTGCCATAGATGGTCAGCATGAAAATTTGCTCGTGCGTCCTTCGCCAGAAGTAGATCACACGCATGCCGCCCGACTTGCCCTTGCCTTCGATGCTCCAGCGTACCTTCCGCACCCCGCCCGTGCCCTTCATCACCGCATCGGCGTCCGGGTGCTCCATCAAGTAGGCTTGCAACCCGCGGTAGTCGTCATCCGATAGGTAGCGCGGCAGCAGCTTCGTGAAGGTTGTTGTTTCCACGGGATGTTTTATGATACGTCAATGACGCACCATAAGACAAGCGGGGGAAGGCCCCCAAAGGCCGGGGGAGGAGATGCACCCACCCCCAAGGAGCGGGCACGGCTGGAATCAGACCACGACGGCGGAGCGCTCACTGGGTGGCGAGTCAGCCCGCCTTGTGGAGCGGCACCACGTTCTCCGGCATGGCCGGCGCCGCCACCCCGCGGGCGCGCCGGGCGGACTCCAGCACCCCAGTATCATAAGCCGTGTGCAGGACGTGGGAATGACGGTGCGTTTCGCTGCCACTTCTGTGCACCCCGCTTGACGAGGCGCTCAGAATGCCCGCGAAACCCCCACCGCCACGAAGTTGCGCCGGTATTCGTGGATCGGGATGGTGGAATCGTTGCGCTCGAAGCTCACCGCCACGTAAGGGGCAAAGCCCGCCACCGCCCAGTCCCGGATCAGGAACTCGAAGTCGAGCCGCCACAGCCGGTCTTTGCGCAGGATCCCGAACAAAGGCTGCTCGCCGAGATAGCGAAAGCGATTGGCGGTGAGCCGCGCCTCGAAATTGAGCCGGGCGGGAAGCTCCTTGCTGTAGCGCAACACCCCTTCCATCGCCTTGTAGCTGAACGCCTCTTCCCGGGCGTAATGGCGCCCGACCTGGACGCTTGCGCCGAGGGCGGAGGTGCCGTCCAGGGCGTAGCGAAGGTGCAGGCCGGCCCAGGGCTGGTGGCCGGAGAGGTCTTCGAAGCGGTCGTAGTCGAGCAGGCGCCAGGTCAAGCTCTCCTGGGCCAACACCCGCCTGCCGAGGGGATGGCTGTGGCTCGCCTGGGCGATGCCGCCGGCATAGAGCCCGCGGCCCTGATACCGGGCGTAGACGGGACCCGCCTCGGCGCTAACGACGGAGTCGCCGAGAAAGGCGTTGCGGCCGAGGGTTGCCTGGGCGTAGTAGAAGTCGGCGAAGCGCCCGGGGTATTCCCGGGCGGCCACCGCGCCCCGGACGAAACTGCGGTTCTCCGAGCCGAAGGCGTAGCGAGCGTCGGCGTTGAACCCCACGCCCAGGGAATCCCGGGGGCGGGACTGCGGATCGACGACGAATTCCAGGCCGAACAGGGTGATTCTCTCCGCCCGGGTGGCGTTGGCGGGGTTGGTGTCCCGGATCAGGGTGGCGGTGAAGCGGATCCAGGTGGTCTGGGCTTCGATCGCCCGCAGGAAGCGAAGCACGTTCTCCCGCGCCGCGGGCGGCAGGTCTTCCCCCAGCGCCGCTTCGAAGTGGTAGCGGGCCGCTTCGAAATCCCCGGCGAAGTACAGGGCCCGGGCGAGCTCCAGGCGGACGCGGATCAGGCGGGGGTCCCGGGTGAGGAGGGAACGAAAGCGCTCCACCGCCTGCCGGTATCGGCCGGTCTGGAGGGCGTGGAGCCCCTGGAGGAAAACGATCTGAGGATCGCCGGGAAGGGTTGCCGCGAGGCGCTCGATCAGCCGCCCCGCGTCCTCGGTGCGGCCTTCCGCGAGCCACTGGGCCGCCAGCGCGCTCGCCTCTTCATGGGAGAGTTCTAGCGTGATGTTCGCGGCCCAGCTCCCCGTCGCGGCCCACAGCCAGGCGATCAAGAGCCAGCGGGGCCAGGGCATGGAGAGGGGAAACGGGGATTCAGCGGGTGGTAAGAAGGGGGAAGAGGGCGGCCGGGCGGTGGCTTTTCATTGTTTCTTCAAAGCGAAGCCGCCGACCATTTGCTCTGTATTGCTGGCGTTCTTCACGAAGAACGTGCCGCCCAGCTCGGCGGCCTGGGGACCATAGAAACGGGCGGAAGCAGGGCCGGTCAGATTGTTAGTGGTTGTCAGCATGCCGGTGAGGTTGTTCGTGCCGCCTGGATAGGTTAATGTCCCGGAGAGATTCAATTCATTGGCGGGAATTTGAACGGTCGTTCCTTCTTTAACGATTACAGTATTGGTCGTATTTAGGGAAACGCTCGGCGAGGTGAAGGTGAAGTCGGCTGTCGCGCTGGCATTCGCACCCACTGCGTACACCGCGGTGCCGTCGGTGTAAGTCCCGATAAGCTTGCCGCTGTACGTAGCGCTGCCCGAGATCGGAATATCACTCCCGCGGGTGATGGCACCCATAGAGAAGTACCCCCCCTGGGACGGATTCGCGCCGGGGAAGGTTTCATATTCCCAGATACCAAGCGCGGAATACCTCAAGCCAAGGGCTTGAGGCTCGAAGAAGGTCATTCTACGAACACCGCCAGCTCCTCTGTTGATACTTTGAAACTTGTAGGCGACCCCGAATTCACTATCTGTCTCGGTCGTTGTGGTGAAGTTATCGAAAGTCTCGGTGAACAGCTGGCTTCCTTCGAACGTTACCGTGATGTCGATCGAGGTGAGGGTACCGCTACTACCCCTTACCGTGCCTTCGATCTTGTTGTCGTTGCCAGATCCGCTCGCGGGCGTGATGGCGCTGCTGTTCAGACGGTAGTTCTGCAGTGTCCCGTCGATGGTGGCGGGAGAGCTGAACAGGATCTCGTTATACGTGGGGGAGTTCGGGGCAAGCCCCGAAGAACTTCCGCCGCCCCCGCCGCAGGCCGCCAACACCATGGGAAGCAAAAGCGCGATGGGTAAGAGGACGGGGCGAAGCGGCGGGATGATCATGGAGCGGCCTCCCTGGAACGTTGACGTTCCGATGGCAAGAAAATTGTATCGCGGGCGTGACAATCGCCCGCGGGAAGAATGTAAAAGCTTGTGAAGCCTTGGTAAAGGGGGATGGCGCCTAAAACCGCTCGCGCACCGCGTCCGCCCAGCAGTTGGGCGTCTCATAAAGGCGCACCCGCTCCAGCCGCAGGTGGTTGCCGTAGGTGTCCCGGTAGGCGGCGTCCAGGATGCGAAAGGCTTCCAGCGCCAGGTTCTCCGCCGTGGGCGGGGCGCTGAGGACCACGGTCTTGTGACCGGGCAGGGAATTAAGGAACTTCACCACCGCCGCGTCCTTTTCGTAGACGAGGAAGGCGTGGTCCCAGGCCTGCACCAGGTGGCGCCAGGCGATCGCCCGCACTTCGGCGAAGTCCATCACCATCCCCTGTTCCGGGGCCCCCTCCCTGGTGATAATGTCTCCGGAGAGGGTCACTTCCAAGGCGTAGCGATGCCCGTGCAGGTGGCGGCATTGGCTGCCGTGGCTGGGGATGCGGTGACCGGCGTCGAATTCCAGGCGGCGAGTGATCAGCATGGGGCAAAGAGACGAGAAAAATCAAAATTATAGCATCGAAGCGCGCAGCGATCCGGGCGCAGGCACGGCGTTTTTGACCCTAGAGCGCGGCGGCAAGCGGCTATCCACCACCGACCACGATCGGGACGCGGCGGGGCTGCGCTACGTGTACCCGGTGTTGTCCCGGCGCGCTCGGGGGCTTTCGGTGGGGGTGAACCTCAATACCAACAACGCCTGCAACTGGCGCTGCATCTATTGCCAGGTGCCCGGGTTGATCCGCGGAAGCGCCCCCCCGGTGGACCTGGAGCGGCTGGAGCGGGAGCTGCGGGCGTTCCTTAGCCAGGTGATTCACGGCAATTACCTGGAACAGGCTGCTCCTCCGGAGATGCGCCGACTCAACGACGTGGCCCTTTCGGGCAACGGGGAGCCCACCAGCGCCCGGGGGTTCGACCGGGTGGTGGAGCGGATAGGGCGGGTCATGCAGGAAATCCCGGTGCCGCCGCAAACCAAGCTCATCCTGATCACCAACGGGAGTCTCATGCACCGCGCCGCGGTCCAGCGGGGCCTCGCCCGGATGGGGGAGCTGAACGGGGAGGTGTGGTTCAAGCTGGATCGGGCGACGCGGGAAGGACTGGCCAGGGTGAACCACGCGGGCTTGGGGCCCGAGCGAGTGCGGGCGAATCTGGAGATCGCCGCGGGGCTATGCCCCACTTGGATTCAGACCTGCGTGTTCCTGGAAGACGGCATGTCCCCCAGCGATGGGGAACGGGCGGCGTACCTGGCGTTCCTGGCGGACGCCTTGCGGGACGGTGTGCCACTCAAGGGGGTGCTGCTCTACAGCCTGGCCCGGCCGTCCATGCAGCCCGAGGCGCCCCGGCTTGCCCCGGTGGACGACGCCTGGGGAAGGGCCCTGGCGGACGACATCCGGCGCCTGGGGTTGCCGGTGGAGTGGACTCCCTGAAACGGCTCTCGAGCCTTGGAGCCCTTGGAAAAAGTCCGACTGCGTCCCGAGAGCTCAGCGGCGGGGCCGTTCCCGGGCCGCCTTCAGCAGCGAGCGGTAGAGCGCCGGACGGGCTTTTTTCAGGTAGTGGATAATCTCCATGTCGCGGCGGTTCACCGAGGCCAGATCGAGGCCCTCGACGTGCACGAGCCGCAATAGCTCCCGCACGGGCCGGGGCATGGGCCGCCCGCTTTCGTAGCGGGATCCGCCGCTCTGGGTGACGCCGATCTTGCCCCAGAACTCCGTTTGGCTCATCCCGAGGCGCTGGCGGATGAGGCGTGGATTGTCGAGCCGGGTTGTCGCTGGCATATGCAAATCCTGTGTGCGAGTGGAAGGGCTATCGCATTCGCATAGTGTAACCGGTTACGCGGCCCATTGCACTAGGAAAGAAAGGATGGGAGCGCTTTTTGTTCCCTATGCCATTGGTTTCGACTTTGTGCGCCGCCTTGGTTTTACATAATCCTAAGCTTGTTTCCGATTAGTTCTCGGTTTTTGAGGAATGTTTCCGGACGACACATCAAGGTGCCTGGCGGCACAGGCGCGGAGGTCTTCGATCGGATTACGCTGATCCTCCTCAGCGGCGACAAAAGCCATTAAAATTTCATCTTTTTCATCTATAGCAGCCGTGGCTCTGATCGTGCAGAAATACGGTGGGACCTCCGTCGGGACCACCGAACGCATCAAAAACGTGGCCCGCCGGGTTGCCAGGTACCACGCCCAGGGGCATCAGCTCGTGGTGGTGGTGTCCGCCATGGCGGGGGAGACCAACCGCCTCATCGCCCTGGCGCGGGAGGTCCAGGCCCATCCCGATCCCCGGGAGCTGGACGTCATGGTGTCCACCGGCGAGCAGGTGACCATCGCGCTACTTTCCATGGCGCTCATGGACCTGGGGCTCAAAGCCCGCAGTTACACAGGCGCCCAGGTGCGCATCCTCACCGACAGCGCCTTCACCAAGGCGCGCATCGTGAAAATCGACGAGGACAAGATCCGCCGCGATTTGGCCTCGGGTGCGATCGTCGTGGTGGCCGGCTTCCAAGGGGTGGACGAAGAGGGAAACATCACCACCCTGGGCCGCGGCGGCTCGGACACTACCGCCGTCGCCCTGGCGGCGGCGCTGAAAGCGGAAGAGTGCCAGATCTACACCGACGTGGACGGGGTCTACACCACCGATCCGCGCATCGTGCCGGAAGCCCGGCGCTTGAAATGCATCACGTTCGAAGAAATGCTGGAGATGGCGAGCCTCGGATCGAAGGTGCTCCAGATCCGCTCGGTCGAATTCGCCGGCAAGTACAAAGTGCGGCTGCGCGTGCTGTCCAGCTTCGAAGAGGACGGGGAAGGCACGCTGATCACGTTCGAGGAAGACGAGAAAATGGAACAGGCAATCATTTCCGGCATCGCGTTCAACCGCGACGAGGCCAAAATCACCGTGCTCAACGTTCCCGACCGGCCGGGCATCGCCTACCAGATCCTAGGGCCCATCGCCGACGCCAACATCGACGTGGACATGATCGTCCAGAACGTGGGGCACGACGGCATGACGGACCTTTCCTTCACCGTCCATCGCAACGAATACCAGAAGGCGCTGAAGATCCTGCGAGATCAAGTGGCTCCCCACATCGGCGCGGCCGGCGTGACCGGCGACGACAAGATCGCCAAGGTCTCTGTGGTGGGGGTCGGGATGCGTTCCCACGTGGGCATCGCCAGCAAGATGTTCCGCACCCTGGCCGAGGAAGGAATCAACATCCAGATGATTTCCACCTCGGAGATCAAGATTTCGGTGGTGGTGGAAGACAAATACATGGAGCTGGCGGTGCGCGCGCTGCACAAGGCGTTCGATCTGGACCAGCCCCAGTAACGCGGTTTGACCGGCAAGGCGCGGGACCGCTATGCTACGCATGCCGGTTCGCGGAGATGTCCGAGAGGCCAACGCCGCAAGGCGTTCGTGGATGGCGGGGCGCCAAGGCGCCCCCGAGGCCGCGAGGGCATCGGGCAGGCAGACCAGCCGAGTTTTGGATTGCACGGAGAGATGCCCGAGAGGCCAACGCCGCAAGGCGTTCGTGGATGGCGGGGCGCCAAGGCGCCCCCGAGGCCGCGAGGGCATCGGGCAGGCAGACCAGCCGAGTTTTGGATTGCACGGAGAGATGCCCGAGAGGCCAACGCCGCAAGGCGTTCGTGGATGGCGGGGCGCCAAGGCGCCCCCGAGGCCGCGAGGGCATCGGGCAGGCAGACCAGCCGAGTTTTGGATTGCACGGAGAGATGCCCGAGAGGCCGAAGGGGGCGCCCTGCTAAGGCGTTATACGGGCTTAAACCCGTATCGAGGGTTCGAATCCCTCTCTCTCCGCCAGATTGGCAAATCGAAAAACCCCTGCGCGAGGCGTTTTCCTTGGCATGGCGTGGCACTGGCAGGAGAGTTCGGGGAGCCTGCCGCTCTGGCGGGCGTGGATGGATGCGTCGGCCGAGCACCCTTTGCTATAATCAACGCCTCGCGCCCGTAGCTCAGTTGGATAGAGTACCTGGCTACGAACCAGGGGGTCGTGGGTTCAAATCCTGCCGGGCGCGCCAAAGAATCAAGCACTTGGGGGCCGCTGTGCGCGGCCTCTTGTTTTTGGCTCGGAGCTTTCGCGCAAAAGAAAGTCCGGAAATCTCGAATCTTCGCGGGAGAACGTCCGCCTGACGCTTGTCTAAAATGGAAGCGTGAGCCGTCTGGCTCGGCGAGGAGGGTGGATATCGTTTTTATCCAGCGGTATCTGCCGCGTTTCTTTTCCCCGCGTCCGCTTTCGTTCGATGCGCGAATTGATCCTGGCGTTGATGGCGTGGATTGCGGCGTACACCGGTTTGCCCGTACCTGATCGTCTTCCTGAGGTGGCGTTCGCCACCCACTGCGAGATCCAGAGGCTCGCGTTCGCGGGAAAAAGGCAGTGCAGCGAGACGGAGGGCGCCGTTGCCGCTTACGACCACAGAAGCCGCACCATTTACCTGCCGCGCAACTGGTCTCAGGACAACGTCTACCACGTGAGCATGCTGCTGCACGAGCTGGTCCACCATATGCAGGCCGAGGACGGGTTGCATATGGGCGTGCCGGGCGTCTGCCCTGGGCGCGATCTCGAGCAGCCGGCCTATTCCGCCCAGATTGCCTGGTTGAAGGAAGCGGGCGTCGAGGATCCGCTGGCGATGATGGGCATGAATGCGCTGTATCTCGTCATGGTGACCTCTTGTCGGCACGGGAATTGAACGGAAAAGGGAGGGGACCGGTGCGTTCCGCTTGTCTGGTTGCGGCGTTTGCCTTGATGTTGTCAGCGGTGGGGCCTGCGGCGGCAGAGCCCGTGGACTGGGACGCCTTGGGGCTTGTGGCCATCGACGGAAAACCTTTCCCGAAGGGGACCTTCACCGACAAAGTGGTGCTGCTGGTCAACACCGCCTCTTTCTGCGGCTACACCCCGCAATACAAGGGGTTGCAGGCGCTCTGGGAGCGCTATCGCAGCCGCGGCCTGGTGGTGCTGGGCGTGCCCTCCAACGATTTTGGCAACCAGGAGCCGGGCAGCGAGGCTAAGATCAAGGAATTCTGCGAGGTGAATTTCGGTGTCACCTTCCCCATGACCACCAAGCAACGGGTGCGGGGACCGGACGCCCATTCCCTGTATCGCTGGGCGGCCCGGGCCCATCCCGAAGCGGTGCCCAGATGGAATTTCCACAAGCTGCTCATCGGCCGGGACGGCCGCTTGCTGGCGGCGTTTCCAAGCCAGGTCGAGCCCGTCTCGCCCCGGCTCACCGAAGCGATCGAACGCGCGCTCAACTGAGCTTCCAGGCGGTCTCGCCCGCTCCCCTTTCGGGATGGGAGGCCAGCCGATGGGCCCAACGGGTGGTCTCTGGCAGGCGATAGCGGGTGACGCAGCCCATCACGTAGCGCAGGGCCGTCTCCAGGCTCACTCGATGGCCCGCCGACACGTAGATCGGCGCCACGCCCGCGCGGGTGCGCAGCGCCGCGCCCACCACTTCTCCCCGATCCATCAGCGGGCGCCACGCACCCCGCACGTCCGGCACCGGCTCGTGCTCGCCGATCAAGAGGGTTTTCGCCACCCCGATGGTGGGCAGGTCGCAGATGATTCCCAGGTGGGAAGCGATGCCCAGGCGGCGGGGATGGGCGTAACCCTGGCCGTCGCACAGCAGGAGCTGGGGAGTTCGCCCCAGCCTTTCGAGCGCCTGGAGCACGACGGGAATTTCCCGGAAAGAAAGGAGCCCCGGGACGTAGGGAAAGGTGACCGGTGCCCGAGCCACGGCGTAGTCTAGGGGCGCCAGGCCGGGGTAGCCCAGGACCACCACCGCGCCCCGCGCCGTGCGGCCCTGGTCCTCGAAGCCCACGTCGACGCCGCCCACCGCGCTCACTTCCGCCAGCCGGTCGCCCAGTTCCACCCGCTCCCGCAGGGCTTCCTGCAGGCGCATGGCGTCCCGGGGTGCTAGGTCCCAGGGATGGGAAAGCTGCACGTGCAGGGAGGACACTGGGAGGCTTGATCGTTTGGAAGTTACGTTTTTACTTTATCACGCATTCTTGGATTCTCCGGGCAGGCGCCCATGGCCGACGGCTACTCCCATGTGGTGGGGTTCGACGACGGGCCTTTCGAACCGGGCCACCGGGGCGATGTGTTGCTGGTGGGGGCGGTCTACGACGGGCCCAGGCTCGTGGGCGTGCTCTCCGCCAAGGTGCGCCGGGACGGGACGAACGCCACGCGGGTGATTGCCGATCTGGTGCGCAGATCCCGGTTCTTTCCCTAACTCCAGCTCGTGCTGCTGCAAGGCATCGCGGTGGCCGGATTCAACGTGGTCGATCTTCCCGCGCTGCATCGGCGCCTGGGTCTTCCGGTGATCGCCGTGGTCCGGCGCCGGCCCGATATCGATGGGGTTCGCCGAGCGCTCCTCGAGCGCGTTCCTGGAGGGCGGCGCAAGTGGACGCTCGTCGAAGCGGCCGGCCCCGTCGAGCGGATCGAGGGACTGTACGTGCAGCGGGCGGGCATCGACGCGGACGCGGCGGGACGCGCGCTGCGCCGGCTCGCGATTCACGGGACGCTCCCCGAGCCCTTGCGGGTCGCCCATCTCATCGCCAGCGGGATTGCCGGCGGGGAGAGTCGGCATCGGCCTTAACGGGCGAGGGGCGTCCCGTTGGCGCACTTCTGGTAGAGCCCGTACCGACCCGGCCAAGGGCGCAGCTCCGGCATCCCGGGGGGAAGCTGCTCGTGGTAGCCGACGAGGAGCAACCCTCCCTCGTTCAAGCGCTCTGCGATCTGCCGGCCCACCGCGGCGCAAAGGGCGGTGTCGAAGTAAGTAAAGACCAAATTGCGGCAGAGGATGAGATCGAAGGGCCCTTCCAGCCACTCACGGCGGATGTCTTGGCGCTGGAAGCGGACGCCCCGCCGGTATTCCTCTCGCAGGCAATAGCGGGCTCCGGCGGGCTCGAAGCCCAAGTCCAGCCATTCGGGAGGAAGCTCCCTGAGGCTACTCCTGCCGTAGCAGGCCTGGGCGGCGCGCTGCAGCAGCGCTTCGTCTGCGTCCGTGGCGAGGATGGAAAGATCCAGGTCCGGAAAGCGCGGCTGCACTTGGAGGCGCCAGAGAAGCGCCAGGGAATAGGGCTCTTCTCCGCTCGCGCATCCTGCGCTCCAGGCCCGCAGTTCGGTTCGGCCCGCCCGGGAGACGGCTTCGCCGAGCCGTGGCAGACCCACCTCGGCGAGCAGCTTGAACACGGCCCGGTTGCGGAAGAGCCGGGAGATGGTGATGCGGCAGAAGCCGTCCAGGACCCCCCACTCCGAAGGGTGGGAGGCAAGATACTGAATGTAGGCAGCCGCGCCGGATAGTCCCAACTCGCCCATGCGGCCGCGCAGGCGCCGGCACACTTGTCGGCGCACCTTGCGGAAGCCGGCCCAGCGATAGCCCAACTGGGGCAGGGCCCACTGGAGGAACTGGACGCACTCCTGGTCGGTCACGGAGGCTCGTCCGCTTTTTACAGCCCTCAGGACCGCCGCCCCTCGGGGATCGGAGCGGAGGCGATGCGTTGCCGGGCCCAATCCAGGATCGGGTGCAGCCGCGGAGGCAGTAGCTTTCTGGCTTCCTCGAAGCGCGTCCAGCGGTACTCGTGGTGCTCCGGGCGCCCCAGCTCCGGCGAGACGGG
Organism: Pelomicrobium sp. P1; assembly: GCF_052805615.1. NCBI lineage: Bacteria > Pseudomonadati > Pseudomonadota > Hydrogenophilia > Pelomicrobium > Pelomicrobium sp. P1. The sequence goes on along the minus strand of NZ_JBRBEM010000013.1, from coordinate 60,667 downwards.
AAGGGCCACGGGAGCGCCCGGCGACTCGGCCAGGTAGAAGCGGGCGATCTTGCCCCCGGCGTAGGGCTCGGTTTCCCGGTAGTCCTCCCCCCAGGGAAAGCGCAGATCGTTCAAGGAGGTCTCTTCCTCCACCTCGCGCAGCGCAGCCTGCAACGGTCCTTCCCCGGGCCGGGGCAAGCCCTTCGGAAAATCCCAGTTGCGGTAAGCCCGGAGCACCAGGAAGCGCCACCCATCGTCCCACCGCCGCACCACTACCGCCCCGGCGGAGAATTTGCCCCGCTCTGTCATAGAAACCCCTCGCGCCCGTGCCGGACCCGTCTCTCTAGCGGCGCGCCGAGCCGCTTGTCGCCGGTGCCCGCTCCCTCCATACTCCCGGGGCGCGCAATTGGGGTCAATCGGGAGTTAAAGGCCATGTTTGCCATCGCGGTTCACGGGGGCGCGGGTGACTGGGACAGGGGGTCGGAAGGGCCCGTGCTGGCGGGCGTGGAGGAGGCAGCCCGCGCCGGTGCCGCCATCCTCGCCCGGGGCGGCTCGGCCCTGGACGCGGTGGTGGAAGCGGTGCGCCTCCTGGAAGACAACCCCCTTTTCAACGCGGGTACGGGCTCCGCCCTCACGGCGGCCGGGGAGGCGGAGATGGATGCAGCCGTCATGACGGGCAGCCGCCTCGCTTGCGGGGGCGTGGCCTGCATCCGGCGGGTGCGCAATCCTGTGCTGGTTGCCCGCCGGGTGCTGGAGGAGGGCCGCCACGTGCTGCTGGCGGGGGAGGGGGCGCTCGCCTTCGCCCGCCGGTGCGGGTTTCCCGATTACGACCCGGTCACGCCCGAGCAGCGGGAGCGGTGGGCTCGCGGCGGGGCCCGGTCCGGAAGAGAGGCACCCGGCACCGTGGGGGCCGTCGCCCTTGACGCCGCAGGGGAGCTGGCGGCGGCCACTTCCACGGGAGGGACCTTCCTCAAGTCCCCAGGACGGATCGGCGACAGCCCGATCCCCGGCGCGGGCAATTACGCCACCTCCTACGCGGCGGTGTCGGCGACTGGATGGGGGGAGTTGATGCTGCGCCTGTGCGCGGCCAAGGGGGTGTGCGACGCGGTGCGGGCGGGCCGCGGCGCCGCGGAAGCGGTGACGGAGGTGCTGGAGGAAATGTCCGCCTGCCTGGGCACGGACGCGGGCTTCATCGCCGTGGACCGCAACGGCCACCTGGGCGTGGGCCACCTGACCCGAGCTATGCCCCACGCGGTGGCAACCCGCCAGCGGCCCGAGCCCGTGGCCCGCATGGGCGCATGAAGCCGTGCGGGCGGCGTTGCTTTTGCGCCGGGTGCGGCTTTCCGGTAAGCTTCGCCTCCTGTCATTGGGGAGTAGCCGCTCCGCCTCCCCGGCGGAGGGCCGCGTCAACAGGCTTGGCCTGGGGACTTTTCCGTGGCCATGGCGCGGCCGGTACGAGGGAAATTCGGCGACCTGGGTGCCTCTCGCCGTCCAAAGACGGTGACACGGGCGCCGAGAGCACCGCCCTTTCCTGGCGAGACCTTTGGCTCGGAGCGCCGCTTCCGGTCGGGCCGGCGCTTCGCGCCATCGGTTGAGCGCCCGACCCGGAGAACCCCGTTGGAAGCCTTCCTCGTTTCCACCGTCGCCGTCGCCTTGGCGGAGATCGGCGACAAGACCCAGCTCCTCGCCTTGGTGCTCGCGGCCCGCTTTCGCAGGCCATGGCCCATCGCGGCGGGAATCCTGTTCGCCACCCTCGCCAACCATACCGCCGCCGCTTGGATCGGGGCCTGGCTCTCGGGCTGGCTCTCGCCCGAGATGCTGGGCTGGATCGTCGGCGGCTCCTTCCTGGCCATCGCCGCCTGGACTCTGGTGCCGGACCGTCTAGAGGAGGGCGCCGGGCCGAAGGGTCGGTACGGGGCGTTTCTGACCACCCTGGTCGCGTTCTTCCTGGTGGAGATCGGGGACAAAACCCAGGTGGCGACCGTGGCCCTGGCGCTCAAGTATCCGCAAACGGCGCTGGTGGTGGCGGGCACCACCCTGGGCATGCTTCTCGCCAACGCGCCCGCTGTATGGCTGGGAAGCGCCGCCGCCCACCGCATCCCGCTCCAGGCGGTGCGCTACGTCGCGGGAGCGATCTTCGCCGGCCTCGGGATTGCCACCCTGGCGCGGTTCGCCCTCGCCTGATCTTGGCGGCTCATCGCACGCCGCGGCCGCGCAGATGGGCGGCCAGGGCCCGGTCGGCGTGGAAGAGATGGTCCAGGAGCCAGCGCCGCAGTAGCTCCCGCGTCCCCGAGGCCGCGTAAGGCTTGGCGGCGGCGAAATCGTCCTTCAGCTTTTTCAACTGAAGGAGCAGGCTTAAGTGGGTCTCCTTGTGGGGAAGCCGGGAGACGTAGAAGTGCTGGTACATGAGCTGCTCCTCGAGCTGGAAATGCTGTTCCGTGTCGTCGAGCAGCTCCGCCAGCAAGGCGGCGATCTTCGCTGCGTTCTCTCCCCGCTCTATGGCGTCGGCCACGCCGTTCACCCGGTCCGCGAGCCGGGCGTGCTGCTCGTCGAGGAGGGCGACGCCGAGGGCGTACTCGGGCTTCCAGTCGATGAAGGCCATCGCCAGAGCTCTCGGGAGTGCAGGGCTGCGCCAGGAGGAGGGGCTTGAGCCCCCGCGCTACCGCGGGGAAAGCCGGCCGCCGTCGTGGCGGATTGGGCGGGATTTTGGCAGAAAAGGCTTGACCCGAGAACACCTGGCGGCTTTCCTCTCGCTGCCTCTCACTGCCCGAAGGGGTGCCGCCCTTCGCCGGCAAAGGTCCTTTCGCTTCGGCCCCGAGGCGGCGTGCCTTACAATCGACGGGGTGATGGTACGCGCCTGACCCGTGCAAAGACTCGTCAACTCTGCCCTGCTGCGACGCTCCCGCCATGCCTGGCTGTCTCCCCGCCTGTGGATGCGCCGGGTGCTGTTCTGGATGGGAGCCCTGGCGGTGGGCGCCGCCGCCATCCTCTTCGCCTTGGGGGCCAACCAGGCCAACGGCTTTTTTCACCGGCTGATCCAGGTTTCGCCCTATCTGCCGTTCCTGGTGTGCCCGGCGGCGCTGGCCTTGTGCGCCTGGCTCACCCGGCGCTTTTTCGCCGGGTCCCAGGGCAGCGGCATTCCCCAGACCATCGCCGCGCTGCGCATGGAGGACGCGGCGGAGCGGGACCAGGTGCTCTCCTTGCGGATCGCCGCGGGCAAAATCTTGCTCACCATCCTGGCCCTGTTCGGCGGCGCGTCAGTGGGACGCGAAGGGCCCACGGTGCAGATCGGCGCCTCCATCATGCACAGCCTGGGGCGCATGGTGCGCTTTCCCCGGCGCGAGCTGCAGCAGGGGCTGATCCTCGCGGGAGGCGCCGCCGGCGTGGCGGCGGCGTTCAACACGCCCCTGGCGGGGGTGGTGTTCGCCATCGAGGAGATGAGCCGTTCCTTCGAAAGCCGCACCAGCGGCACGGTGCTCACCGCAGTGATCGTCGCCGGCCTCCTGTCTCTGGCGGTGCTGGGGGATTACACCTATTTTGGCCGCACCACCGCCTATCTGGATCTGGGCCAAGGATGGATCGCGGTGTTGGTGTGCGGGGCGGTCGGGGGAGTGCTCGGCGGCGCCTTCAGCCGGCTGCTCATCGCCGCGAGCCGCGGGCTGCCGGGACGCCTGGGGGTGTTGCGCAAGGCGAGGCCTGTGCTCTTCGCCGCGGGCTGCGGACTGGCGCTGGCGGCGATCGGCATCGTGTCGGGGGCGACCACCTACGGCACGGGGTACGAGGAGGCGAAGCGCATCCTGGAGGGCACGGAGAACCTGCCCGCCGTCTACGGCGTGCTGAAGATCCTTGCCACCCTGGTGTCGTACGTGAGCGGCATTCCGGGGGGCATCTTCGCCCCGTCCCTGGCAGTGGGGGCGGGGATCGGGCTCAATCTCTCGGAACTGATGCCCTACGCGCCGCCGGGCGCGGTGGTGCTCCTGGGCATGGTGGCCTATTTCGCCGGCGTGGTACAGGCGCCCATCACCGCGTTCGTAATCGTCCTGGAAATGACCGGCAACAGCGCCATGGTTCTGCCCCTGATGGCCGCCTCCCTGATCGGGACCGGCGCCTCCCGGGTGGTCTGCCCCAAACCCCTGTACAAGGCGCTGGCGGAGGAGTTCCTGCAACGGACGGAGCGTTCACCTCGACTGCGCTCGGAAGGGCAGCAGCGGGAGCTGTTCTGACTCCCCTCTACAGGAACAGGGTGAGGACGCCGGTATAGCCGTAGAGCCGGTTATGGCAGATCTCGCCGTTGCAGAAAAAGCCGGTGAGCGGTACGTCGCCGAACTCCCGCTGGATCGCCTTGAGCTCCTCCGAGTCTTCTCCAAACATGTAGCGCCCGCGACCCAGGCAGGAGTAGTAGATGGCGCCCCGGGGCGCATTGGGAATGCGCTCCTTGAGCTCCCGCAGCATGCGCTGCATGTCCTTCATCGCGTTGGCCGGGTCGCGGCGGCAAAACTGCAGCACCTGGCCTGGCTGCACCATCTCGCCGATGGCCAGCAGCCTGGCCCGGGGATCGACCCCCACCAGATTGCGCACCAGGTAGTCCCGGGTGTCGGAACCCGGCACCAGCAGCGCGGCGGCGATGTAGCGGGCCGCCTTGTTCAGGTCCCGGGACAGGATGTCGCCGATCTCGTCGTAGAAGACGTCCAGGGCGGGGCGGCCGTCCAGGGTCATGATGATGTTGTCCTGGCACTGGGTGATCTCGTGGGGGGCACCGAACGGGGCACAGCTCTGGGTGAGGGTGGTGGCCACGGGCACCTCCGGGGCGAACAGCACCCCCGACAGCCCCCCCTCCGTCACGTCTCCGGAGACCTGGGTGTAGATGGAGCGGGTGGAGGTGAGCCCTCCCACCAGGAAACCGTCGTTCACAGCGGCGGCGAGCCGCGTGATGAGCTGAGGCAGCCGGCGGTTGCGGGGGTCGCCGTGCACCACGCCGAAGCGGGTCTGCTTGGCCATGAACCACTCCCCGTTCTCGGCGATGAACCGGTCCAGGCCTTCGCTCACCGTGTTGAACACCCGAAACGAGTCGGGGGGAAAGGCGCCTACCATGACGGAGAGGGCGGGGGTCTCGTAATATTCCCGGCCCACCGCGCAGATGCCCACCCCGACGGAGCCCACCCACTGGCCAACCCCCAGGGCGTCCCTGAGATAGCGGACGATGCTGCGCAGTTCCGGGGAAAACGCATCGGTGGCGTAGACGAAGCCCAGGTTCGCGCCCCGCGGGAGCGGGGAGAGCTGGGCGACGCACTCGGCCACGGCCTGCAACCAGTTGTCCGCCGCCGTCTGGGCGGAGGCGAAAGCGTCCAACGAGGAGGTTTCGGAGAGCAATGGAGAAACAGATCGGGTTCAAATCGAATATAGCCTACTTTGGCCGGCAACAGAATCGAGCCAGGGAGGCCGGCGGCCCGCGGCCGCAAGGAGATGGGCGGGGCGGGTGGGTAAGAAGCGCCGTGCTGCGCCTCCTTGTCCTGTGGGCGGTCGCGTTTCTGTTCCTGCCCGCCGCCATCGCGGGAAAGGAGGCGGTGGCGAGCGCCCATCCGCTGGCGACGGAGGCCGGGCGGGCGGTGCTCGCCCAAGGAGGAAACGCCTTCGACGCGGCGGTGGCCGTCGCCGCCGCCCTGGCGGTGGTGGAACCCTATTCCTCGGGCCTCGGGGGCGGCGGGTTCTGGCTGCTCCATCGCGCCCGGGACGGGCACACGGTGATGGTGGACGCCCGGGAGACCGCGCCTCTGGCCGCCCGGGAGGACATGTACCTGGATGCGGGCGGGAAGCCCGTTCCCGGCGCCTCCCTGAAGGGGCCCCGGGCCGCGGCCATTCCCGGCACGCCGGCCGCCCTCGTCTGGGTGGCGGAGCGTTACGGCCGGCTGCCTCTGCCCCGCGCCCTGGAAGCGGCCATCCGCTACGCCGAAGAGGGCTTTCCCGTGGACGAGCGTTTCGCCCGCATCGCTGCCGAGAAAGCCGAGTGGCTGCGGGCAGACCCGACTGCCGCCAGCATCTTTCTCCGGGATGGGACCGCCCCGCGCTCGGGGGAGCGCCTCGCACAGCCGGCGCTCGCCGCCACGCTCGAGCGCATCGCCCGCGACGGTCACGACGGCTTCTACGCCGGTCCGGTGGCGGAAGCCTTAGTGAAAGCGGTGCGCGCGGGCGGCGGCCTGTGGACCCTGGAAGACCTGCGCCGCTACCGGGTGGTGGAACGGGAACCGGTGCGCATCCGCTACCGGGGGGCGACCGTCACCACCGCGGCGCTGCCTTCCGCCGGCGGGCTCACCCTGGCCCAGGCGCTCCAGATCCTGGAGCACTTTCCCTTGGAGCGCCTAGCCGAACCGGACCGGGCCCATGTGGTGGTAGAGGCGCTGCGCCGCGCCTACCAGGACCGGGCCCGCTTCATGGGCGATCCCGACTTCGTTGCCGGACCCTGGGAGCGGCTGAAGAGCCGCGATTACGCCCTGGAGCGCGCCCGCTCCATCCGTCTCCATCGAGCGACCCCGAGCGCCGCGCTTCCGGGTCTGGAAGTGGGCGAGGGAGTCCATACGACCCACTTCTCCATCGTGGACCGGGAGGGGAACCGGGTCGCCGCCACCCTCACCATCAACACGCTGTTCGGCTCCGGATTCGTCGCGGGTCCGACCGGCGTGCTCCTCAACAACGAGATGGACGATTTCGCCGTGGCGCCCGGTGTGCCCAACGTGTACGGGCTGGCGGCGAGCCGCGCCAACGCCATCGCCCCGGGCAAGCGATCGCTTTCCAGCATGTCGCCCACCTTCGTGGAGGACGGGAAGGGCGTCCTGGTCGTGGGCACGCCGGGCGGCTCGCGCATCATCAGTATGGTGCTGCTCGCCCTCCTCCACTATCTGGGCGAGGAAGAAGGGGATCCCGCGCGCATCGTGGCGGCGCCGCGCTACCACCACCAGTACCTGCCGGACCGGATCGAGATCGAGCCCGGCGCTTTTTCCGCCGCCTGGCGCGCGGCGCTGGAGGCGAAGGGGCACACGCTGCACGAGGCGTCCCGTCCCTGGGGGAACATGCAGGCGGTCTTCGTGAACCGCGCCACCGGGGAAGCGGTGGCGGCGAGCGACCCGCGGGGGGTGGGGGGAAGGGCCTGGTACTGAGGGAGGATGCAGTATCATACGCGGCTACCGCAATCGGCGGCCCCTGGGCGCCCGCGCCCGGGGGCGCAGAGGGAGGAGAATGAAACAGACGTTTCTCGATTTCGAGCAGCCCATCGCCGAGCTGGAGGCCCGCATCGAGGAGCTGCGTTTCGTGCAGGACGATTCGGCTCTCGACATCTCGGAAGAAATCCGCCGGCTGCAGGAGAAGAGCCAGCGGCTCACCAAGGAGATCTATTCCAAGCTCACGGCCTGGCAGATCGTCCAGGTGGCGCGTCACCCTCAGCGCCCTTACACGCTCGACTACATCCAGGGACTGTTCACCGACTTCGTGGAGCTGCACGGCGACCGGGCGTTCGCCGACGATCCGGCCATCGTGGGTGGGCTCGCCCGCTTCGGCGGCCAGTCGGTGGTGGTGATCGGGCACCAGAAGGGGCGCGACACCAAGGAGAAGATCCATCGCAACTTCGGCATGCCGCGGCCGGAAGGCTACCGTAAAGCGCTGCGGCTCATGCTTCTTGCCGAGAAATTCGGCCTGCCGGTGTTTACTTTCGTCGACACGCCGGGAGCATACCCGGGCATCGGCGCCGAGGAGCGGGGGCAGTCGGAGGCCATCGGCCGCAATATCTACGTCATGGCCCGGTTGAAAACCCCTATCATCTGCACCATTATCGGGGAAGGCGGCTCGGGCGGGGCGTTGGGCATCGCGGTGGGCGACGCGGTGCTGATGCTGCAGTATGCAATCTACTCGGTGATCTCCCCTGAGGGTTGCGCCTCGATCCTGTGGAAAAGCGCCGAGAAGGCGCCGGAGGCGGCCGAAGCCCTGGGCATCACCGCCGCACGGCTGAAAACCCTGGGGCTCATCGATCGAGTCGTGACCGAGCCCTTGGGCGGCGCCCACCGGGATCCTCAGGCGGCGATCCAGGCGTTGAAGCGGGTGCTGCAGGACACCCTGCGCCAACTGCAGAATCGAGCCCTAGACGACCTCCTCCAGGCCCGCTACGAGCGCCTCATGGGCTATGGCAAATTCAAGGAAGCGCAGCCCTGATCCCGTCGAGGCGGTGCGGGCTGCCCTCGTCCGCCACACGGCACCGGCTGTGCGCCTTACTCTGGGCTTGAGCGGCGGCCTGGATTCTGTGGTTCTGCTGGACATTCTCTGGGGGCTCTCCACCTCCCTCGGCTTTCGCCTTTCGGCGCTCCATGTCCATCACGGCTTGAGCCCCCGGGCGGATGCTTGGGCCCGGTTTTGCGCCGAGCTTTGCCGGGTTCGGGGGATCAAGCTGACCGTCGTCCCCGTGACCGTGGACCGGGCCTCGGGGCAGGGCCTGGAGGCGGCAGCGCGGGCAGCGAGGTACCGGGTGTTCGCCCAGGCCGATGCGGACTGGGTGGTGTTGGCCCACCATCGGGACGATCAGGCCGAGACGCTCCTCTTGCAGCTCCTAAGGGGGGCGGGTCCCGCGGGGCTCGCCGCCATGCCCGTGGCGAGCGCCCCGAAGCCGGGCAGTGAAACGAGGCTGTTGCGACCGCTTCTCGCCGTGCCGAGACGGGTGCTGGAGGACTACGCCCGGGCCCGCGGCTTGGCGTGGGTCGAGGACGAGAGCAACGCGGACCTGAAGCGGGATCGCAACTTCCTCCGCCATCGGGTGCTGCCCCTGCTCCGGGAGCGCTTTCCGGCCGCAGGAGAGACCCTGGCCCGGGCCGCCGGGCTCCAGGGAGAAGCGGCGGCGCTGCTCGAAACCCTCGCCCGCATGGACGGGGAGGGCGCCGTGGAAGGCGTCCGGCTGCGCCTAGAGCGCCTGAGGGCGCTGCCACCGGAGCGGGCCCGCAACCTCCTGCGCTGGTTTCTGATCGAGGGGGGAGTGCAGCCGCCGCCCGGGACTCGGCGCCTGGAAGAAGCGCTGCGGCAACTGCTACAGGCCCGCCGGGACGCGGAGGTGGCGATCCCCCTGGGAGGGCGGGTGCTCCGCCGCTACCTGGACTCGGCCTGGCTCGTGGCTCCCACCGACCTCCCCGAGAATGCCCGGATCGGGATCGAATGGCGCGGAGAGGCGAAGCTTGCCCTCCCCTGGGGCGGGACGATCGAGTTCGAGCCCACCACCGGGGCGGGGATCGACGCGGCCCGGCTCAAGCAGGGGCCGGTGGCGGTGCGACTCAGGCGAGGGGGCGAGCGCTTCCAGCCGGACGGGGGGCGCCCCCGGCGCACCCTTAAGAACCTGCTCCAGGAAGCGCGGGTGCCCCCGTGGGAGCGGGAGGCGCTGCCCCTGCTCACCTGCGGCGGCGAGGTGGTGTGGGTTCCTGGCCTGGGCGTGGACTGGGGTTACCGCTGTCCACCCGGCCAACCAGGCCTCATCCCCCACTGGGTCGGAGCTGAGCACCCGCACACCCTCCAAGCCCGGGACACGGGGAAGAAACCCTGTTAGAATCAATCATTAAACTTATACCTTCCGCAACCTTTTCCGCACCTTGTTAACTCCTTTATTTTTTGGGGTTTTGGATGGCTATTGAACGCACGTTGTCGATCATCAAACCCGACGCAGTCGAGAAGAACATCATCGGCAAGATCTATTCCCGCTTCGAAGCCGCGGGACTCAAGATCGTGGCGGCCAAGATGGCCTATTTATCGGAGCGGGAAGCGGAAGGCTTTTACGCCGTGCACCGGGAGCGGCCTTTTTTTCGGGATCTGGTGAAATTCATGACTTCCGGACCGGTCATGATTCAGGTGCTGGAGGGGGAGGACGCCATCGCGAAAAACCGGGAGCTGATGGGGGCGACCGACCCGAAAAAAGCGGCTCCCGGCACCATCCGGGCCGATTTCGCCTCCACCATCGACGCCAACGCGGTTCACGGCTCCGACGGCCCGGAGACCGCGGCGATGGAGATCGCGTACTTTTTCCCCAGCTCGGAAATCTATTCCCGATAGGGGTGGTTTGCTCGTCCATGGCGGTCAACCTGCTGGGTCTCAATCCCGAGGAACTTGAGGCCTTCCTCGCCAGTCTGGAAGAGAAACCTTTCCGCGCCCGGCAGCTTTTGCGCTGGATCCACCAGCGGGGGGAAGAGCGCTTCGACGCCATGACCGATCTGGCCAAGGGGCTGCGGGAGCGCTTGGCCCAGGTGGCGGAGATCCGGGCACCGGAAGCGGTGAGCGAGCAGCGTTCGCCGGATGGCACCATCAAGTGGCTGCTCCGGGTGGGGGGCGACAACGCCATCGAGACGGTGTTCATCCCCGATGCCCATCGGGGCACTCTGTGCGTTTCTAGCCAGGTGGGTTGCGCCCTGGAGTGCCGCTTCTGCGCCACAGGGCGCCAAGGCTTCAACCGCAACCTCACCACCGCCGAGATCATCGCCCAGTTGTGGTGGGCCCGCAAGGTGCTGGCACGGCAAGGGCTGGCCGAGCGGCCGGTGACCAACGTGGTGCTGATGGGAATGGGAGAGCCGCTGCTCAACTTCGACCACGTGGTGCGGGCGCTGGACCTCATGCTGGACGACGACGCCTACGGCCTATCCCGGCGCCGGGTGACCCTGTCCACCTCGGGCATCGTGCCCGCCATCGACCGGTTGCGGGAGCGCTGTCCGGTGGCGCTGGCCGTGTCCCTTCACGCGCCCGACGACGATCTGCGCAGCTACCTGGTGCCGATCAACCGCAAGTACCCCCTGAAGGAGCTGATGGCGGCGTGCCGCCGCTATGTGGAAGCGGGGGAGAGGGCGAGCCGGGGCGAGCCGGTCCTCGCCGGCCGCAAGTGGCGGCGGCTCGGCTCGCCCCGGGATTTCGTCACCTTCGAGTACGTGATGCTGGCGGGGGTCAACGATCGCCTCGCCCACGCCGAAGCCCTGATCGAGCTCACCCGGGACGTGCCGTGCAAGTTCAACCTGATCCCGTTCAATCCGTTCCCGAACGCCGGGTTCGAGACTTCCCCCGCCTCGGTGATCGCCACCTTCCGCGACCGGCTGCTCGCCGCCGGCCGGGTGGCTACCATTCGCAAAACCCGGGGCGAGAGGATCGACGCGGCCTGCGGTCAATTGGCGGGACGGGTGCAGGACCGCACCCGCCGCCGGCTGCGGCGCGCCCTGGAGGCGACCCCGTGAAGCCCGGAATCCCGGTGGCCCTCGCCGCCTTTATCCTCGCCGCCTGCGCTTTGCCGCCCCCAGTGCAGCACGCCCCCGAGCAGGCTCAGACCCAGTCCCGCTACCGGGCGGAAATCCACACTCAACTGGGCGCCGGCTATTACAGCCGCGGCCAGCTCGGCGTGGCGCTGGAGGAGCTGAACGCGGCCTTCGCGGCGGACCCCAACTACGGACCGGCGTACAACGTCCTGGGACTGGTCTACGCGGCCCTGGGGGAGCCCAAGCTCGCCGAGCAGAACTTCCTCCGGGCCCTCGCCCTTAATCCCAACGACTCCGAAGCGCGCAACAACTACGGCCTGTTCTTGTGCCAGCGCAACCGGGGGGAGGAGGGCATCGGCCACCTTCTGCAGGCCCTGCGCAATCCCCTGTACCGCACGCCGGAGCTGGCCTATGTGAACGCGGGGGATTGCGCCCAGCGGATGGGGGACCGCAAGCGCGCCCAGGAATTTTTCGAGAAAGCCTTGCAGGTCCAGCCGTCCCAGCCCCAGGCCCTGCGGGCGATGGCGGAGATCGCCTACGGAAACGGCCGTTTCGACGACGCCCACGCCTATCTCACCCGCTACCTGCAGATCGCCCAGCCGGATGCGGAAAGCCTGGCCTTGGGCGTGCGGATCGAGCGCCGGCGGGGAGATCGCCAGGCGGAGGCGAGCTACGCGGCCCAGTTGCGCAACCGCTTCCCCCAGTCGAAGGAGGCCCGGGCGTTGGAGTCGGGCGATTTGTAAGCCATGGATCGTTACCAGGACAGGGATACCCTCGAGAAGCCAGGCCCCGGCCGCCGGCTGGCGGAGGAGCGACGGCGCCAGGGCTTGTCCGTGGCCGACCTCGGGCGCCAGCTCAAGCTGACGCCCAGGCAGGTGGAAGCGCTGGAGGCCGACGACTATGAACGGCTTCCGGGTAACACCTTCGTGCGCGGCTTCATACGCAACTACGCCAAGGCGCTGCACCTGGATCCCGAGCCCCTGCTGGCGGAGCTGGAAGAACGGCTGCCCGAAGAGCGCCCCTCGGCCATCCTTCCGCCCATCGAGAACATTCCGTTCGCCAGCGGCAAGGAAGGAAGCTGGCACCGTTACCTGCTGCTCGCCGGACTGATGCTGCTGGTGATCCCTTGGCTGCTGTACGAGACCTACCGCCAGCAGCCCCTAGCGCCACCCCCGACACCGGAAGTGGCTCCTCCCGTACCTCCGCCCACGGCGGTCGAGCCGGGGGTCTTCGCCGGAGCAAGTTCCTCCGGAAACGCTCCCGCTTCCCCTCCAGACCCGGTTGCCTCCGCGGCCGGCGCCGCTCCGCTGGCCGCGGCCGGTGCCGAGGCGCAAGCGCCCGCTCCCCAGGAACCGGCGCCTTCTCCGGCCCCGGGCTCCGTGCGGCTCGTGTTCAAAAAGGAGGCCTGGGTGGAGATTCGAGACCGGGACGGCCAAGTACTGCTCTCCCGGATCAACCCGGCCGGGACCGAGCAAAGGGTGGAGGGCACGCCGCCCCTTTCCCTGGTGGTGGGCAACGCGACCCAGGTAGCCGTGGAATACAACGGCAAGCCAGTGGATCTTGCCCCTTACACCCGCGCCGAAGTGGCGCGCCTTGTCCTGGAGTAAGAAGGGTTTTATGCGCTACGGTGTCGATGAACGGCGGAAAAGCCTGCCCGTCCGCGTAGACCGGGTGGTGATCGGCGGGGGCGCCCCCATCGTGGTTCAATCCATGACCAATACGGACACGGCGGACGGGGAGGCTACGGCCCGGCAGGTTCTGGCTTTGGCCCGGGCGGGCTCGGAGCTGGTGCGCATCACGGTGAACACCGCCGAGGCGGCGCGAGAAGTGCCCCGCATCCGGGAGCGCCTGGACCGGTGGGGCTGCCCCGTGCCCCTGGTGGGGGATTTCCACTTTAACGGCCACAAGCTTCTCACCCAGTTCCCGGCCTGCGCGGAGGCGCTGGCGAAATACCGCATCAATCCCGGCAACGTGGGGCACGGTTCCAGGCGGGACAGCCAGTTTGCCGTCATGATCGAGACCGCCTGCCGGTACGGAAAGCCGGTGCGCATCGGCGTCAACTGGGGCAGCCTGGATCCCCAGCTCCTCGCGCGGCTGATGGACGAAAACGCGAAGCGCCAGGAGCCCCTGTCGGCGGCGGCCGTGACCCGGGAGGCCCTGGTCGCCTCCGCCCTGGAGAGCGCCGGGCAGGCGGTGCGCCTGGGGCTGCCCCGGGACCGCATCGTCCTCTCCTGCAAGGTGAGCGGGGTGCAGGATCTCATCGCCGTCTACCGAGAGCTCGCCCGCCGCTGCGACTACCCCCTGCACCTGGGGCTGACCGAGGCGGGCATGGGCACCAAGGGAGTCGTGGCCTCTAGCGCCGCCTTGGCGGTGCTCTTGCAGGAGGGCATCGGCGACACCATCCGCATCTCCCTCACCCCGGAGCCGGGCGGCGACCGCACCCAGGAGGTGGTGGTGGCCCAAGAGCTGCTGCAGACCATGGGCCTGCGGGCCTTCGCTCCCCTGGTGGTGGCCTGCCCCGGCTGCGGCCGCACCACCAGCACCTTCTTCCAGAGCCTGGCCCAGAGCGTCCAGCGCTACGTGCGCGCCCAGATGCCGGCCTGGCGTGCCCGCTATCCGGGGGTGGAGAGCCTGACCGTGGCAGTGATGGGGTGCGTGGTGAACGGGCCCGGGGAGAGCAAGCACGCCAACATCGGCATCTCGCTGCCCGGCACGGGGGAAGTTCCGGTGGCTCCGGTCTACGTGGACGGGGTGAAGACGGTGACCTTGAAGGGCGAACGCATCGCCGAAGAGTTCCAGGCGATCATCGACCAGTACGTGGCGACCCGCTACGGTTCTCCGGCGGCCCCGGCGGCGGAGGCGGCGCCCGCGGGCGAACCGGCGGGAGCCCCGCGCTGAGCCCCGTTCCAGCAGGACGCCGCCCCGCGGCGGCGCCGATCGATTCGAGGCCGATCCCATGAGCACCCATATCCAGGCGATTCGCGGGATGAACGACATCCTGCCCGAGGAAGCCCTCGCCTGGGAGCGCTTCGAGGACACGGTGCGCGACTGGCTGCGGCGCTACGGCTACCGCCCGATCCGCATGCCCCTGGTGGAGCGCACGGAGCTATTCGTGCGCTCCATCGGCGAGGTGACCGACATCGTCGAGAAGGAGATGTACACCTTCGTCGACGCCCTCAACGGGGAAAGCCTCACCCTGCGGCCGGAGGGCACCGCCTCCTGCGTGCGGGCGGTGCTGGAGCACAACCTGCTCTACGCGGGACCCCAGCGGCTATACTACAGCGGCCCCATGTTCCGCCACGAACGGCCGCAAAAGGGGCGCTACCGCCAGTTCCACCAGGTGGGGGTGGAAGCGCTGGGCTTCGAAGGGCCCGACATCGACGCCGAGCACATCGTCATGGCCCGCAGGCTCTGGCGCATGTTGGGCCTGGAAGGCATCCGCCTGGAGCTCTCCACCCTGGGCTCCAGCGAGGCCCGCGCCCGCTACCGGGATCGCCTCACCCGCTACTTCGAGGCCCACCTGGACGCGCTCGACCAGGATTCCCGCCGGCGGCTGCGCACCAATCCCTTGCGCATCCTGGACAGCAAGAATCCCGCCATGCAGTCCCTGATCGAAGGGGCGCCCCGGCTGATGGACGACTTGGACGAGAAATCCCTCGAGCACTTCGAGACGCTCCAGTCCATGCTCCGGACCCTGGACGTGGAATTCCGGGTGAACCCCCGGCTGGTGCGCGGGCTGGATTACTACAACCGCACGGTCTACGAGTGGGTGACGGACCGGCTCGGGGCCCAGGGGACGGTGTGCGCCGGCGGGCGTTACGACGGCCTGGTGGAGCAGTTGGGCGGCAAGCCCACGCCCGCCTGCGGCTTCGCCATGGGGGTGGAGCGGTTGCTGGCGTTGCTGGCGGAGAAGGAGGAGCCTGCCCCGGCTCCGGTGGACGTGTACCTGGTCCACCAAGGGGAGCGGGCGAGCGACCTGGCGCCCCGAGTGGCCGAGGCCTTACGCGACGCGGGCCTTCGGGTGGTGCTCCACTGCGGTGGCGGCGGTTTCAAGTCCCAGATGAAAAAGGCCGACGCGAGCGGCGCCCAGGTGGCAGTGATCCTCGGCGAAGACGAGCTCCAGGCGGGCGAAGTGAGCGTGAAGCCCTTGCGCATCCCCCAGCCCCAGGTGCGGGTACCGATCGCCGGGGTGGCCCAATGGCTGCGGGAAGAGGTCTGGAAGTCACCCAGCGCGGCCCTCAACCAGGTTTGACCGGAACGAAAAAAGGCGACGGATGAGCGTTTACGATTTCGAGGAACAGGAGCAACTGGCCCGGCTGGCGGCGTGGTGGAAGGACAACGGCCGGCTGGTGATCTTGGCGGTGGTGGTGCTCGTCGCCACCGTAGGGGGGATCTACGGCTGGCGCTACTACCAGACCCAGCAGTCCCTGGCCGCCGCCCAGGCTTACGCCACCCTGGAGCCAGCGATCCTCGCCAACGACGCCGAAAAGCTCCAGGCGGGAGCGGCCGAGCTGCGCAGCCGCTATCCCCGCTCCCCTTACGCGGCGCGGGCGGCGCTGGCGGCGGCCAAGGCGAGTTACGAGCGCGGGGACCTGGAATCCGCCAAGGGGAAGCTCACCTGGGTGATGGAGCAGGCCAGGGAAGAGGCGCTGCGGGCCACGGCGCGCCTGCGCCTCGCCCGCATCCTCTTGGAAGAGGGGAAGTTCGACCAGGCCCTGGCGCTGCTTCCCGCCGAGGACACGACCCCCTATGCCCGGCTCTACGACGACTTGCGCGGCGACGTGCTGGCCGCCCAGGGCAAAAGGGAAGAGGCGCGCAAAGCGTACCAGCGGGCCCTGGAAAAGAGCGGGCCGGGCGAGCCGCTGCGCAACCTGATCGAGCTCAAGCTGGACGCCCTGGAGGGGGCATGAGGCGCGCGCTTGCAGGATGGTTCCTGGCAGGGCTTCTTCTCACCGGCTGTTCTACCGTGGTGGGCTGGTTCGGACGCTCGGAGCCGGCCATCAAACCCAGCCCCCTGACCCCGATTCAGGCGAGCGCCCGGCTGGAAGTGGTCTGGCGCGCCGCCGTGGGCCGCTCGCCCCAGCTCGCCCTGGCCCCGGCCGCCGTGGGCGGTGCCGTCTATGGCGCATCCGCCGACGGGACGCTGACCCGCTTCGCCGCCGACAGTGGGCAAACCGTGTGGCGGGTGGACACCGGAAAGCCGCTCACCGGCGGGGTCGGCGCCGGGGGGGACCTGGTGCTGGTGGGGACCCGGGACGGGGAAGTGCTGGCCTACGGGCAAGACGGCAAGCCCCACTGGACCGCGGCCATCGGCACCGTGATCCTGAGCCCGCCCCAGGTGGCCGAGGGCATCGCGGTGGTGCGGGGGGCCGACGGGCGGGTCTTCGCCCTGGAGGCGGACTCGGGCAAGCGCCGCTGGGTGTATCAGCGGACGCCTCCCGCCCTGAGCGTGCGCAGCTTCGCCGGGGTGGCGGTGGAGCGGGGCGCCGTGTTCGCGGGCTTTCCCGGAGGGAAGCTCGTGGCCCTGCGCCTCGCCGATGGCCTGGTGGGCTGGGAAGCCACCGTGGCCCAGCCCCGGGGCGCCACCGAGCTGGAGCGCATCGCCGACGTGGCCAGCACCCCCGAGGTGGCGGCCGCCGAAGTGTGCGCCGCCGCGTTCCAGGGACGGACCGCCTGCTTCGACGTGCGCAACGGAAACCTCTTGTGGGCCCGGGACATCTCCAGCTACGCCGGCCTGGACGTGGACGGCCGGGGGCTTTACGTCACCACCGACCGCAGCGAGGTCATAGGCCTGGAGCTTGGCCGGGGCGCCACCCTCTGGCGCCAGGAGAAGCTCACCGGCCGCCGGCTCACCCGGCCCACCAGCCTGGGTCCTTACGTGGCGGTGGGAGACTTGGAGGGCTACGTGCATCTGCTCAACGCGGACGACGGTGGCTTTGCCGCCCGCGTTGCGACGGACGGAAGCCCCATCGCCGCCCCGCCCACGCGGGTGGAGGGCGGACTGCTGGTGCAGACCACTGGCGGTGCCCTGGTGCTGCTGCGCATCCAGTAAAAAGCGCCCCCGACTACGGCAATGACGGACCCATGAAACCCACCCTGGTCCTGGTCGGGCGACCCAACGTGGGAAAGTCCACCCTGTTCAATCGCCTGACGCGATCCCGGGAGGCCCTGGTGGCGGACCTGCCGGGGCTCACCCGAGACCGGCATTACGGCCACGGCCGGCTCGGGGCGAAGCCTTTTCTGGTGGTAGACACGGGAGGCCTCGCGCCCGACGCCCAGGAAGGCATCCTGGCGGAAATGGCCCGGCAGGCGCGCCTCGCCGTGGACGAGGCGGACGTGGTGGTGTTCCTTACGGACGCACGCGAGGGGTTGACGCTCCAGGACCGGGCCATCGCGGAGGAGCTGCGGCGGCGGGGCCGCAGGACCCTCGTCGCCGTCAACAAGGCGGAAGGGCTCCCCCCCGAGATCGCCCGGGCGGAATTCTTCGAGCTGGGCCTGGGCGAGCCCATTCCCATCTCCGCGGCCCACGGGGACGGGGTAGTGGAGCTGGTGGAGCAGGCCCTGGCCGACTTTCCTTGCGAGGCTCCGGAGGAGCCCGCCGCCGAACACCCGCGCATCGCGGTGGTGGGGCGCCCCAACGTGGGCAAGTCGACCCTGGTGAACTGCCTCCTGGGCGAAGAGCGCCTGGTGGTCTACGACCAGCCGGGTACCACCCGAGACGCCATCGCCGTGGAGTTCCAGCGGGACGGGCGCACCTATACCCTGGTTGACACCGCGGGCCTGCGGCGCCGGGGCCGGATCGAGGAGCCCGCGGAAAAGTTTTCCGTGGTGAAGACCCTCCAGGCCATCGAGGCCGCCCACGTGGTGATCCTGGTGCTGGACGCCCGTAGCGAGGTGGCCGAGCAGGACGCCCACATCGCCGGGTTTGTCCTGGAGGCGGGCCGGGCCTTGGTGGTGGCGGTCAACAAATGGGACGGGCTCCCGGCCGAACGGCGGGATGAGGTCAAGAAGGAGATCGAGCGCAAGCTGGAGTTCTTGAGTTTCGCCCGCTTCCACTACATCTCGGCCCGGGAGGGAACAGGGGTGGGTGCCCTCATGCGCTCGGTGGACGAGGCCTACCGCTCCGCCATGGCCAAGCTTTCCACCCCCAAGCTCACCCGGCTGCTGCAGGCGCTGGCGGCGAAGCAGCCGCCGCCCCGGGCGGGCATCGTGCGGCCCAAGCTCCGCTATGCCCATCAAGGGGGCAGCAATCCGCCCCTCATCGTGATCCACGGCAACGCCTTGGAGCGATTGCCGGAGAGCTATCGGCGCTACCTGGAGAACAGTTTCCGCCGGGAGTTCCAGCTCGAGGGCACGCCCCTGCGGGTCGTGTTCCGGGTGGGCCCCAATCCCTACGCGCCGAGGGCCCGGCGTTGAACCCCTATTCTGCGCCGCAGTCGAATTTCGGGATGGCTTGCGCGCTGGGTTTATTTGAGCGGGCAATTGGGATAGAGTAAGGGCTTGCAAGACCAGAAAAATCGGAGAACCCATGAGCTCGAAAGGGCAAACGTTACAAGACCCCTTTTTGAACATTCTGCGCAAGGAGCACATCCCCGTTTCCATTTATCTGGTGAACGGGATCAAGCTCCAGGGGCAGATCGATTCGTTCGACCAGTACGTGGTGCTGCTCAAGAACACGGTGACCCAAATGGTGTACAAGCACGCCATTTCCACCGTGGTGCCCTCTCGCCCTGTCAGCATTCCTTACGACCAAGGCTCCGCATCTGATGCTTGATCGGCCGGCCGATGGGGATCGGGCGGTCCTCGTCGGCATCGATCCGGGCGATCCCGGCTTTCGGGACTCCCTCGAAGAATTGAAGCTCCTCGCCACGAGCGCCGGCCTCGCGGTGGCTGCGGTGGTCTCGGGCCGCCGCGAGCGGCCCGACCCGGCCACCTACGCCGGGAGCGGCAAGGTGGCCGAGGTGCGGGACCTGGTGGCGCGCCTGGGGGCTTCCCTGGTAGTGCTCAACCACGACCTCTCGCCCGTCCAGGAGCGCAACCTGGAGCGGGCGCTCCAGTGCCGCGTGGTGGACCGCACCGCCTTGATCCTCGACATCTTCGCCCAACGCGCCCGCAGCCACGAAGGAAAGCTGCAGGTGGAGCTCGCCCAGCTCGAGCGCCTCTCGACCCGGCTGGTGCGAGGCTGGACCCACTTGGAGCGGCAGAAAGGCGGCATCGGGCTGCGGGGCCCGGGGGAGACCCAATTGGAGACCGACCGGCGGCTGGTGGCTCGGCGGGTCAAGGTGCTCAAGGACAAGCTCGCCCGGCTTGGCCAGCAGCGGGCGGTGCAGCGGCGCTCCCGAGAGCGGGCTCGGGTGATCCCGGTCTCCCTGGTGGGCTATACCAACGCCGGCAAATCGACCCTGTTCAACGCCCTGGCCGACGGCCATGCCTACGCCGCCGATCAGCTCTTTGCCACCCTGGACACCACCACGAGGCGCCTGTTCCTTCCGGATTGCCCGCCGGTGGTGCTCTCGGACACGGTGGGATTCATCCGCGATCTGCCCCACACCTTGATCGCCGCTTTCCGCGCCACCCTGGAGGAGACGGCGCGGGCCTCCCTCCTGCTGCACGTGGTGGATGCTTCTAGCCCCGAGCGGGAAACCCACATCGCTCAGGTGAACAAGGTGCTGGCGGAAATCGGCGCCGACGCGATTCCCCAGATCGTGGTGCTCAACAAGACCGATCTCGTCGGGCTTCCCGCGGGGGTGGAGCGGGATGAATATGGTAAGATTGCGCGCGTTCGCGCGAGTGCACTGACGGGCGCCGGCCTGGATCTCGTACGGGCGGCCGTGGCCGAACGCTTCCCCCAGGACGCGGGCGTCGAGATGCAACCGCCGGAGCCGGCCGATCGCCGCTCCAGCGCTTTACACGGCCTTTGATTCCTTAGCATCGCGATTTCGGGAACCCTCTCTCATGAATGATCCCCAATGGGGGCGACGGGGCCGCCAGGGCCCGCCGGACCTGGACGAGCTGTGGCGCTCCGTGCAGCAGAAGCTCGCCGGGCTTTTCGGCGGGCGCCGCCGTCCCGACGATGGCGGCGGCCCGCCCTCCGGACCGGTCAAGGGCGGATTCGGTTTCCTGTTCGGGCTGGTCCTGCTGGTGTGGCTCGCCAGCGGCTTCTACATCGTGGACGCGAGCCAGCGCGGCGTGGTTCTGCGCTTCGGCAAATACGCGGAAACCACCCTGCCCGGTCCCCGCTGGCACCTTCCCTATCCCATCGAGACGGTGGAGATCGTGAACCTGTCCCAGGTACGTACGGTGGAGGTCGGCTACCGCAACGACGTGCGCAGCAAGGTGCTGAAAGAAGCCCTCATGCTCACCGACGACGAGAACATCGTCGACATCCAGTTCGCCGTGCAATACATCCTGAAGAGTCCCGAGGACTACCTGTTCAACAACCGCGGCCCGGATGAGGCGGTGCGCCAGGCCGCCGAAACCGCCTTCCGGGAAGTGGTGGGCAAGAGCAAGATGGACTTCGTTCTCTACGAGGGCCGCGAGGAAGTGGCGGCCCGGGCCCACAAGCTGATGCAGGACATCCTGGATCGCTACGGCACCGGCATCCAGGTGAGCAAGGTCAACCTGCAGAACGCCCAGCCGCCGGAGCAGGTGCAGGCCGCCTTCGACGATGCGGTGAAGGCGGGCCAAGACCGGGAGCGGCTGATTAACGAGGGCCAGGCGTACGCCAATGACGTGATTCCGAGGGCGCGCGGGACCGCGGCGCGGTTGATGGAGGAGGCGGAAGCGTATCGGGCGCAAGTCATCGCCCGAGCGGAGGGCGACGCCAGCCGCTTCCGCCAGTTGCAGGCCGAGTATGCGAAAGCCCCCGCGGTGACCCGGGAGCGCCTGTACCTGGAGACGATGCAGCAGGTGCTGGCCAACACCTCGAAAGTTCTCATCGACCAGAAGACGGGGGGCAATCTGTTGATGCTGCCCCTGGACCAGTTGCTGCAGGCGGCCGGCGCGGGCGCCGCAGCGGACGCCGTGGCCGCGGGCCGAGCGCCGGCCACGCAGGACTACGGCACGGACGCGACTGGCGGACGGTCCCGCGACGCCTTCCGCAGCCGTGACAGGGAGACGCGGCCGTGAAAAACCTCGGAACCCTGGCCGTCGGCGTCGTCGTAGCGCTGATCGTCGGAAGCCTGTGCGTCTACACGGTGGACGAGCGGCAAGACGCCCTGGTCTTCCAGCTCGGGGAGGTGGTCAAGGTCACCAAGGAGCCGGGGTTGTACTTCAAGCTGCCGCTGGTGCAGAACGTGCGTTACTTCGATACCCGTATTCTCACTTTCGACACGCCGGACCCGGAGCGCTTCCTCACGTCCGAGAAGAAAAACGTGCTGGTGGACTACTTCGTCAAGTGGCGCATCGTCGATCCCAAGCAGTATTACGTATCGGTCGCGGGCGACGAGCTGCGGGCCCAGACGCGCCTGCAGCAGACCATCAACGACGGGCTGCGCGCCGAGTTCGGCAAGCGCTCGGTGCACGAGGTGGTCTCCGGCGAGCGGGACAAGATCATGGAAATCCAGCGGGAGCGGGCCGACCAGGACGCGCGCAAGATCGGCATCCAGGTGGTGGACGTACGGTTGAAACGCGTGGACCTTCCCCAGGAGGTGAGCGAGGCGGTGTATCGGCGCATGGAAGCGGAGCGCAAACGGGTGGCGAACGAGCTGCGCGCCACCGGCGCAGCGGAAGCCGAGCGCATCCGGGCGGACGCCGACCGGCAGCGGGAGGTGATCATCGCCGAGGCGTATCGGGACGCCCAGCGCATCAAGGGTGACGGCGATGCGAAGGCGACCGCCATCTACGCCCGCGCTCTAGAGAAAGATCCCGAATTCTATGCCTTCTACCGGAGCATGGAGGCGTACCGCCAGAGCCTGCGCAGTAAGAGCGACGTACTGCTGCTCGAACCGAACTCGGACTTCTTCAAGTACCTGAACAATCCCAACCGGGGCAGGAAATAGCCCGCGGCGGCGGTGCGCACCGCCGCCGCGGGGAGGGACGTCGTGCTCAGTAACCTGCTGCTTGCCGTGGGTCTCATGCTGGTGCTCGAGGGCATTCTTCCCTTTCTCGCGCCGAATCTCTGGCGCGAGGCGTTCAGGAAGCTCACCGAGATGAGCGACGGACAGATCCGCTTCATCGGGCTGTCCTCCATGCTGTGCGGCCTGCTGCTCCTCGCCCTCATGGGCTCTTAGCGGCACAGTTGAGCTTGCGAACGATGCGCAGTTGGATTCTCCCCGAATTCATTCAGGACATCCTGCCCCCCGAAGCGGCGCGGCTGGAGCGGGCGCGGCGCATGCTGCTGGACCTGTTCGAGGTGCACGGCTACGAGCTGGTCATGCCGCCTCTGGTGGAGTACGTGGAGTCGTTGCTCTCCGGTACTGGAAGCGACCTGGACCTGCAGTTGCTGAAGGTGGTGGACCAGTTGTCCGGGCGCCTGATGGGGGTGCGGGCGGACACCACGCCCCAGGTCTCCCGCATCGACGCCCATCTCCTGAACCGCCAGGGGGTGGCCCGGCTGTGCTACGCGGGGAGCGTGTTGCGGGCCCTGCCGTCGAACCTCACCGGCACTCGGGAGCCCCTGCAAGTGGGCGCCGAGATCTATGGCCACCCGGGGCCGGAGAGCGACGTGGAAATCCAGCAGTTGATGCTCAAGGCTCTGCGCCTGCTGGGGGCGCCTCCGGTGCACCTGGATCTGGGGCACGTGGGCGTGTACCGGGCCCTCGCCCGGGAGGGAGGGCTCACGGACGCCCTGGAATCGGACTTGTTCAAGGCGCTGCAAGCGAAAGACGTTCCCCAGGTGGAGGCGCTGGCCGCGGGCGCGCCGGCGCCCATCGCCGCCGCCTTGCGCCTGCTGCCAGAGCTGTACGGAGGACCGGAGGTGCTCGACGAAGCGCGGCGCAGGCTTCCGGCGCTGCCGGAGATCCGGCGGGCGCTGGACGACCTGGAATCCATCGCCTCGGCCCTCGCGCCCATGGTGGGGGAACTATGCTTCGATCTGGCCGAACTCCGGGGCTACTACTACCACAGCGGCGCCGTTTTCGCCGCCTACGGACCGGGGTGCCCCAGCGCCATCGCCCAGGGCGGGCGCTACGACGAGGTGGGCAGCGCCTTCGGACGCGCGCGGCCGGCCACCGGCTTCAGCCTGGACTTGCGACAACTCTCGCCGTATCTTCCTCAGGCTCCGGCCCGTTCGCGCATCCTGGCCCCGTGCTCCCAGGATCCGGGCCTGGCCCAGGCGATCGAGGCGCTGCGCTCCCGGGGGGAGGTGGTGATCGTCGATCTCCCGGGCCACGAGGCGTTCCGGAACGAGCTCGGTTGCGACCGGGAGCTCAAGCGGTTGGACGGGCGCTGGCAGGTGGTGCCGAGGCGCGGTTCGTGATCAATCCGCAGTCAGGATGAAGACCATGTCGAGGAACGTTGTGGTGGTGGGTACCCAGTGGGGCGACGAGGGCAAGGGCAAGGTGGTGGACTGGCTCACCGATCACGCCCAGGGGGTGGTGCGCTTCCAGGGCGGGCACAACGCCGGCCACACCCTGGTGATCGACGGTCAAAAGACCGTCCTGCACCTCATCCCCTCGGGCATCCTGCGCGACGGGGTGGAATGTTTCATCGGCAACGGGGTGGTGGTCTCCCCCCAGGCCCTGGTGGAGGAGATCGACATGCTGGAGGCGGCGGGGGTCGACGTGCGCGGCCGGCTGCGGGTAAGCGAAGCCTGCCCTCTGATCCTGCCTTGCCACGTAGCCCTGGACCGGGCCCGGGAAGCGGCCAAGGGGGAGGCCAAGATCGGCACTACCGGCCGCGGTATCGGTCCGGCCTACGAGGACAAGGTGGCGCGCCGGGCGGTGCGGCTGCAGGACCTGTTCCACCGGGACCGCTTCGCCGCCAAGCTGGGGGAGATTCTGGATTATCACAACTTCATGCTGGCCCATTATTTCCGCGCTCCCACGGTGGATTTCCAGGAAACGGTGGACACGACCCTGTCCCTCGCCGAGCGCATCAAGCCCCTGGTGGCGGACGTGCCGCGGCTGCTCTACGAAGCCAACCGCAGCGGCAAGAACCTGCTGTTCGAAGGCGCCCAGGGAACCCTGCTGGACATCGATCATGGCACCTATCCCTACGTCACCTCGTCCAACTGCGTGGCCGGCGCGGCTGCAGCCGGGGCCGGCGTGGGGCCCAACGCCTTGCATTACATCCTCGGGATCACGAAAGCGTACACCACCCGGGTGGGCGGCGGTCCCTTTCCCACCGAGCTGATCGACGACACGGGGCGGTATCTGGCGGCCCGGGGCAACGAGTTCGGCGCTACCACCGGCCGTCCCCGGCGCTGCGGCTGGTTCGACGCGGCGGCGCTCAAGCGCTCGATCCAGATCAACGGCGTATCGGGGCTATGCGTGACCAAGCTGGACGTGCTGGATGGGGTGGAGAGGCTACGGCTCGCCGTGGGCTACCGCGTCGGCGAGCGCCGCTACGACCTGCTGCCGGCCGGCGCGGACGCCCTGGCGGAATGCGAGCCCGTCTACGAGGAGGTGCCGGGCTGGAAGGAGAGCACCGTGGGGCTGAAGCGCCTGGAGGATCTGCCGAAGGCGGCACGCAACTACCTGGCCCGGATCGAGGCCATCTGCGGCGTGCCGGTGGATCTCATCTCCACCGGGCCCGAGCGGGAAGAGACCATCGTGCTGCGGCACCCGTTCGAGGCGGCCGCCTGATCGGCCCTCGATCCAGGTATCGCCCGGCCGGCGGGGCGGTTACCAGTGCCAGATCTGGTCGTACTTCCCGAGCAGGCCGGCGATGCCGGCGCGGGGGATGGGCGTCAAGCCTTCGATCAGATCTGCTCGATCGATCCCCCGCTCGGCCAGATCCTCGGACACGATGTAGACGTGGACCCCTTTCGCCACCAGCTTGCCCAGGTCCTCGGCGATGCGGGGCGGCTGGGTCTGGACCTCCGCGCCGAAGGCGAGCCCCGAGGCGTCCTGGTTTTTCAAGCCGTAGCTCACTGCGTTTCCCCGCAACAGCACGTCCAGATCGGCGCCGGCGCCCTTCATCGCGTGGGTCAGCCACACGATGGTGTCGTCCTGCTCTTCAAGGGTTGCGCGGTAGGCCGTTTCGATGACGTTGAGCACCTTCATCGCCTTCCTCCTTACTTCGTCGGGATGACCAGGGTGTTATCGGAGGACTCGGCCATTTTCCAGAAGTCGGCCGGGCTCCCCCGGCGCACCCCCTCGATGGCCTCGCCGACGCCCCGCTCATCGACGCACAGCCCGCAGTTCACCCAGTCGAGGCTGCCGCCGTTTTCCTTGGCCTCCTTCATCAGGGCCGCGATCCACTTGCGCGGCAACGGGTGGTTCTCCTCCTCCACGTCCCGCCCGTGCACGGCGTTGGCGTGGGGCGCCTGTTTGGCGAACGGCAGACAGACCGCGCCTTCGTAGGCAAACACGTTGATCCGATAGCCGCGCCGGGCTGCGATGGCGATGAGCCGCAGCGCCGTGGTGCTGCGGGCGTTCTCGTAAGGGGGATCCATCAAGGCGAAGGTCAGGGTTTTGCGGGTCGCCATGGTTTTTCTCCTTTCAATGCCAGAGGGTCTTGGTGCCGGCGGCGAGCTGGTCCACCACCACCTCCAGGTCCGCGGCCGCCACGCCCTCCACCAGGCGGTCTACAGGGATGCCCCGCTCCCGCAGGGAGAACTCGTCGGCGAGCACTGTCACTCCTGCGCGGGCCGTCTCAGCAAGACCCAGGTAGCGCGCTCCGCGGCGGGCCGGCAGCACGCCGTTCTGAACGAGGAACAGGGTGACCTGGTTGCCTTCCCGCGCGAGGTCTCGGGCGAGCTGGTAGTAATTGGAGACGTCGTTGCTATCGAAAGGATCCCGCGATTCGATCAGCAGGTAGTTGGCCATTCGCTTCTCCTTTGGGTTCGATGGCGGAGCATCGCCGGCGCAGGATGCTCAGCTTGGGTCGTGGAATTCCCTGCCGGCGCGTGCGGGCTTCACGTAGCCGGCGCGCACGGCGAAGTCGCCGAAGCGCTCGCCGGGGTTGCGGTTCGCAGCGTAGTGCTCGAGGACAGGGGCGAGGACCTCCACCACTTCGTCTTCCGACAGGTTTTCCCGGTACAGCCGGTTGAGCCGCTCTCCGGTGAAACTCGCCCCCAGGTACAGGTTGTAGCGACCGAGGCTTTTGCCCACGAGCCCGATCTCGGCGAGATACGGCCGGGCGCAACCGTTGGGGCATCCCGTCACCCGCAGCAGGATGGGCGTCTCCTGAAGGCCCAGGTTCTCCAGCACGCCTTCGAGGCGTCCCACCAGGGCCGGGAGCCACCGCTCGGCTTCCGCCATGGCGAGCCCGCAGGTGGGCAGGGCGACGCAGGACAGGGCATTGAGCCGCAGAGCGCTCATGCCTTCCGGAAGCTCCACGCCATGGGCCCGCAAGATCCGGTCGATGGCGTCCTTGTCGGCGGGCTTGACGTGGGTCACCGTCACGTTCTGGTTGGCGGTGAGGCGGAAGTCCCCGTCGTGCCGCCGGGCGATCTCCCGCAAGGCGGTCATGAGCCGCGCTTCCTCGGTGTCTTGGACGCGCCCGCTCATCACGAACAGGGTGAGATGCCAGTTTCCTTCCCGATCCTGGAACCAGCCGAAGGGATCGCCGGTCGAGTCGAAGCGGAACGGGCGGGGCGCCCCCAGGCGCCAGCCGAGCCGCTTCTCCAGTTCCTCCCGGAACCAGTCGAGCCCCCGGTCGTCGAGGGTATACTTGAGTCGGGCGTGCTTGCGGTTGGTCCGGTCCCCGTAGTCCCGCTGGACCTTGACCACCTCCTCGGCCACCTCCACCGCCTTCTCCGGCGGGCAGAAGCCGATCACGTCCCCGAGCCGGGGGTAGGTGGTCGGCTCTCCATGGCTCATGCCCATGCCCCCGCCCACGGCGACGTTAAAGCCGAGAAGCCCTTCGCCCTCGGCGATGGCGATGAAGCCCAGGTCCTGGGCGAACACGTCTACGTCGTTGACCGGGGGCACGGCGAGCCCGATCTTGAACTTCCGCGGCAGGTAGGTCGGCCCGTACAGGGGCTCGTCATCGGGCGGTGCATCGGGCCGGGGCTTCTCGTCCAGCCAGATTTCCCGGTAGGCCCGGGTACGGGGCAGCAGGCGATCGCTGATGGCCTGGGCGACGCGGTGGACCTCCCCGTGCACCGGCGTGAGGTAGGGGTTGTTGTGGCAGATGACGTTGCGGTTGACGTCGCCGCAAGCTGCGATGGTGTTGAGCAGTGCCCGGTTGATGCCGGCGATCAGGGGTTTCAGATGGCGCTTCGGCACGCCATGGAACTGGAAAGTCTGGCGCGTGGTGATGCGCAGCGTGCCGTTGGCGTAGGCACGGGCAAGAGCGTCCAGTGCCAGCCACTGGGCCGGCGTGCACACGCCTCCCGGCATCCTGACCCGCACCATGAAGCAATAGGCGGGCTCCAGCTTCTGGCGCTGGCGCTCCAGGCGCAGGTCGCGGTCGTCCTGCTGGTAGCTGCCGTGGAACTTGAGGAGCTTGGCGTCCTCCTCGGCCAGCGCCCCGGTGACCGGGTCCTCCAGGCCGATGGCGATGGTGCCCCGCAGGAAGTTGCTCGCGGCCTTGAGCGCCTCCTCGGCGGCGAGCTTGAGGCCGAGGGCCGAGGGTTCGCCCATCAGTACACGTCCCGCTGGTAGCGGCCCGCCGCCTGAAGCTCCTTCACGTAGGCGACGGCGTCTTCCCGGCTGCGGCCGCTTTCCCTGCGCACCGCCTCGATCAGGGCTTCGTGCACGTCAGGGGCCATGCGGCTCGCATCCCCGCACACGTAGAAGTGGGCGCCCTCCTCGAGCCAGGCGTAGAGCGCCCGGCTTCGATCCAGCAGGCGGTGCTGCACGTAGTCCTTGGTGGCGCCGTCCCGCGAGAAGGCCACGTCGATCTGGAGGAAGCCTTGGCGGCGGTAGTCCAGCCACTCCCGCTGGTAGAGGAAGTCGGTGCGGAAATGGCGGTCGCCGAAGATCAGCCAGTTGCGGCCCCGGGCGCCCCTCGCCTGGCGAGTCTCGACGAAGGCCCGGAACGGGGCGATGCCGGTGCCCGCCCCCACCATGATGATGGGCGCATCGGGGTCGGCCGGCAGGCGAAAGTTGTCGTTGGCGTGGACGTAGACCGGCACGGTGCCCGTCTCGGCGACCCGCTCCGCCAGGAAGGTGGACGCCACGCCCTTGCGGGTCCGCCCGTGGCTTTCATAGCGCACCACGCCCACGGTGAGATGCACCGTGTCGGGATCGGCCTCGTAGCTGGAGGCGATGGAGTAGAGCCGCGGCTGCAGGGGCCGCAGGGCGCTCAGAAAGTCGCTCCCTTTCAAGCCTCGCACCGGGTAGGCCTGGAGTACGTCGATGATCTCGCGCCCGGCCAGGAACGCCCGCAGCCGGTCCCGGTTTTCCTCCCGGGCGAGCGCCGCCAGGTCGGCTGCACCGGAGAGGGTGGCCCAGCGTTCGAGGAAGGGACGGGTGAGGGTGGTGATCTCGTAGTCGCGAGCGAGCGCCTCCGCCAGGCTCGTCTCGTCCCCCTTGAGTAGCGCGACCGGCTCGGCCCCGTCGAGCCCCAGCGTCGCCAGGATTTCCTCCACCAGCGCTGGGCAGTTGCGGGGGACCACTCCCAAGGCATCACCGGGCTCGAAGACGAGCCCCGAGCCTTCGATCGCCAGCTCCAGGTGGCGCACGTCCTTGGTGGAACCCCGGCCGGTGATCTTGATGTTTTCCGCGAGTCGCGCCGGGTAAGGATTCTTTCGCGTGTAAATGGGTTCGCCCTTCAGCGCCGGCTGAAACGCCGGCCAGGAAAGCGCCGGGACTTGCGCCGGCACCGGACCCGCTTCCTCGGCGAGGCGCCCGACCACGGCCTCGATCCAGGCGGAGGCCGTCTCCTCGAAGTCCACGTCGCACTCGGCGAGGGAGTGCAGCCGCCGCGCCCCCAGGGCCTCCAGGCGGGCGTCGAAATCCCGGCCCGTCTGGCAGAAACGCTCATAGCCCCGATCGCCCAGGGCGAGCACCGCGTATTGCAAGCCTTCCAGACGGGGGGCCCGGCCGCTCAACAGGAATTCGTGGAAGTCCTTGGCGTTGTCCGGAGGTTCCCCTTCCCCGTAGGTGCTGGTCACGATCAGCAGGCGCCGCTCGGCCTTGAGCCGGTTTTTCTTGTAGACGCCCAAGTCTTCCACCTTGGCCCGCAGGCCCGCCTGGGCCAGCTTCTCCTGCAAGCGCCGGGCCAACTGCCTAGCGTTGCCGGTCTGGGAGCCAAACAGGATCGTCACCTCCGGCTGGGCCTCGGTCGCCAGCGCTGGCGCGGCGGCAGGCCGATGGCCAGCGTATAACCCGGCCAGGTAGCCGCTCACCCATGCGGTTTGCTCCGGGGAAAGCCCTTCCACAAGCCGACGGAGGAGCTCGGCTTTCTCCCGGCTCAGGGGAAGGGTCAGATCATCCAGTCGGCTCATGCTCGATTTGTTCGGAGACGCAGCAAAAGGGGCTCGACGCACGCTCGGGCGGAGATCAGGATAACCGCAAGTTATATAATTTCAAAGAATAGAGATTTATTTTTTTATTCTTTTTATGTATTACTTCGAAGGTCGGATGAATCCGGCTGGAAAAATCTCCCCAGGCTTCGGCGGATGCTGCCTGAGCTCGCCTTCCTGAGGGATTCGAGAACAGCGATGGAAAGTTAAAACATATAAAACTTTCCAAAATGTTTTTATATCTGGTAATATGCCTGCGGGTGTGCACATAACCCAAAGATTTCAACTCAGTTTCAGTGAAAAGGAGGATCCGTTCATGACTCGCACATCACGCTTCTTGTTGGCGTTGGTCACGGCATCGATGCTGGCAGCCGGGCCGGGATGGGCCGCCGACATCCATCGTCAGCCCCCCGGGAATTTCAAAAAGGTGAGCACCCTGGTGAAGCTGCCCGACTTCATTCCCGGGCTCGGCACCCTCTACGTGGATCCCGCGACGCTTCCGGTCGGCCCCTTTCTCGGGTACGACAAGCAGGGGAACCTGGTCAACGTGGTCTACATGATCCCCATGACGGACTTTCAGGGGTACAAGGCCCACGAGAACCTGGGCGCGTCGCTGCCGCCGCTGAAGGTGAACCACGTGGACGTGAACTACAACCCCGGGCATCCGGGGGTCGAGGAACCCCACTACCACATCACCCTGTGGCTGATTGACAAGGCGGAAGAGCGCAAGCGCATGCAGCAGTGATGGGTGCGGTCCGGCGGGGCCTGCCGCGCCGGACCCGAAGATCTCGGCGCGAATCGTTTCCTCCCAGCGCTGGGGTGGACGAGTCTCTCTGCATGCCGCACCCCTAGTCGGATCGGTTCGCCACGGCGGGCCGTTTTGGCCATTACAATAGCGCTAGGCGTCTGGCTGATATATACGTCGATTGGTTCCAACCCAGCGCGGCTTTCCCGCTTCGTCGATGATTCGTCTCAGCTCATCGGGAGGGCCGGCATGCCCCCGCTGACCGTGGCTCCCTCAACCGCTGGGACAGCCCCGCTTCAGGCCCTGTCGGAGCCCCAGCAGGGGCTGCTGTGGCTGTTGCAGAGGGAAAAGGACGGCCTCACGGTGGATGACATCGCCGGGCGCCTGTCGGTCACGCGCACCGCCGTACGCCAGCACCTCGCGGCGCTCGAGCGGGACGGCTACGTCCACAGGCAGGTGCTGCGGCGATCCGTCGGTCGCCCGCGCCACGTTTACGCGCTCACCGCGGCGGGTGATTATCTGTTCCCGAAGCAATATCACTGGTTTTCGGCCCTGCTGCTGGAATCCCTCAAGCAGGACATGGGGCAGGAGGGGCTGATCGAGTGGCTGCGTCGGCTCGCCTACCGAGTGATCGAGCAGATCTCGCCCCGGCTCGCCGGGCTCTCGCCACCGGAGCGCGCCGAGGCGGTGGTGCGCATCATGAACGAGCTTGGCTACGACGCCCGACTCGCCGGAGGATCAAGCGAGGCCGTCGAGATCGTCGCCACCAACTGCGTCTATCACGAACTGGCCCGCGCCTTTCCCGAAGTCTGCCATTTCGATTACGCGCTGCTGGAAGGCTTGGGGGCGGTCCAGAGCGTCGAGCACCTGGAATGCATGGTGCGGGGGGGCCGTGTCTGCCACTTCCTGCTCTCGTCGCCCTCGGCGCCGAAGGAACCGGGCCCCCGGGCTTGATTGATTCCTGAGCTTGTGGTCCCTTCGCGAGGCGGTCTCTCCTGAGGGGCTTGAAGCGGGCAGCATCCATGCTCCTTGTCATAGCATGACAGGGTTTCCCGCGAGCACAGGAGATTGCCCGAGACTTCTTCTTCCGCGGCGAGGCGGGTATCATGCGCACACCCGCTGCCGACCGAAACGGGCCCGTGGCGCCGCGATGGGGGAGGGAAGAACAGGGATCGTCCGTGAAGGCGATCGAAGAAGCGGGCTACGCGGAGTTCGCGGGACCGGCCGGGCAGCAGACCACGTCGGTTCGAGATTCGCCCCAGGAGAAATAGGGTGGTGCCGAGAAGAGGACTCGAACCTCCATGGGGTTGCCCCCGCTAGGACCTGAACCTAGTGCGTCTACCAATTCCGCCATCTCGGCACGGCTGGCAGCACTACTGAAAGGTTTTAATTTTAAAGGAACATCGGTCATTGTCAACGAAACCAGCCTCCATCCGCGCACTTGATCCCCAGCTCGAGGAGGAGAAAAAGAAATACGCCCATCCTGTTCCGAGCCGGGCATTGATCCTCCGGCTATTGACGGAAGAGGGGGTGCCGATGCCCCTGGATCGGCTCGCCGCCCGTCTCGACATCAAACCCCACGAGCGAGAGGGGTTCGAGCGACGCCTCGCCGCCATGGAGCGCGACGGCCAGATCATCCGCAATCGCAAGAACGCCATCTGCGTCGCCGGCAAGCTGGGCCTCATCAAGGGCACGGTCGAAGGGCACCCCGACGGCTACGGCTTCGTGATCCCCGACGAGGGCGGGGGCGACCTGTTCCTGAGCCCCCGGGAGATGCGCAAGGTGCTCCATGGCGACCGGGTGATGGTGCGCGAGGCCGGGGTCGATCGGCGCGGCCGGCGGGAGGCCACGGTGGTGGAGGTCCTGGAGCGGGCCAACCGGGAGGTGGTGGCTCGGCTCCACGTCGAGCGGGGCGTGCGCTACGCCGTGCCGGAGGACCGGCGCATCAGCCAGGACATCCTGATTCCCGAAGGCGACGACCTGGGGGCGCGTCCCGGCCAGATCGTGGTGGTGGAGATCCTGGAGCAGCCGAGCGAGTACACCCAGCCCATCGGGCGGGTGGTGGAGGTGCTCGGCCATGCCCTCGATCCCGGCATCGAGATCGAGATCGCGGTGCGCAAGTATCACCTGCCCCACGTGTTCCCGCCCGAGGTAGAGGAGGCGACCAAGGGATTTCCCCCGGACGTGGAGCGGCGGGAGCTGCGCGGCCGGAAAGACCTGCGATCCCTGCCTCTGGTCACCATCGACGGGGAGACGGCCCGGGATTTCGACGACGCGGTGTATTGCCGGCGGGAGGGCAAAGGCTTCCGGCTGTGGGTGGCCATCGCCGACGTGAGCCACTACGTGCGGCACGGCGATCCCCTGGACCTGGAAGCCCGCAAGCGGGGCAACTCGGTCTATTTTCCCCGGCGGGTGATCCCCATGTTGCCGGAAGTGCTGTCCAATCACCTGTGCTCCCTCAATCCCCGGGTGGACCGCTTGTGCGTCGCCTGCGAGATGCAGGTGGACGCCCGCGGCGAAATCGCCGAATATGCTTTCTACCCGGCGGTCATGCACTCCCATGGCCGGCTAACCTACACGGCGGCGGCTGCCGCCCTGGCCGATCCCGGGGGCGAAGAGGCGCGAGCGCTCGAGCCCCTGTTGCCCCATCTCCAGGATCTCCACCGCCTGTACAAGGTTCTGGCGGCGGCCCGGCTCCGGCGGGGCGCTATTGATTTCGAGACCATCGAGACCCGCATCGTCTTCAACGAGGAAGGGCGCATCGAGCGCATCGTGCCCGAGCAGAGGAACGACGCCCACCGGCTGATCGAGGAGTGCATGCTGGCGGCCAACGTGTGCGCCTCCGACTTCCTCGACCGCCATGGCCATCCCATGCTGTATCGGGTACACGAGGGACCGACGCCGGAGAAACTGGAGGCGTTGCGGGATTTCCTGCGGGAGTTCGGGCTCTCCCTGGGCGGAGGCGACGCGCCGACGGCCAAGGATTACGCCCGGCTGCTGCAGAAGATCCACGGCCGGCCCGACGCGGGCCTGCTGCAGACGGTGATGCTGCGCTCCCTCCAGCAGGCGGTCTATAGCCCCAAGAATGCGGGGCATTTCGGCCTCGCCTACGAGCGCTACACCCATTTCACCTCGCCGATCCGGCGCTACGCCGACCTGCTCATCCATCGCGCCATCAAAGCGGCGCTCAAGGGAAGACGCTACTCCCCGGGCAACTGGGAGGAGATCGGCCGCCATGTCTCCTTCACCGAGCGGCGAGCGGACGAGGCCACCCGGGACGTGGAGAACTGGCTCAAGTGCTACTACATGAAGGACCGGGTGGGCGAGGTCTTCGAAGGCACGGTGAGCGCGGTGACCAGCTTCGGGCTGTTCGTTTCGCTGGACAACGTCTATGTGGAAGGTCTGGTACACATCTCCGAGCTGGGCAACGACTACTTCCAGTACGACCCGGCGCGGCACCAACTGCTGGGAGAGCGCACGGGGCGGCGGTTCCGGCTGGCGGACCGGGTACGGGTGCGGGTGGCCCAGGTGGACCTGGAGACGAGCCGCATCGACTTCGTCCTGGCCGAGGACGTGCCCGAGCAGCGCCGAAGGAGAGAGCCCGCCCGGCGCGGCCGCCGGACCTGAGACGATGGGGCAGACGCTGGTCTACGGTTTCCACGCAGTGCTCGCCCGCCTGCGCCAGGACCCCCAGAGCGTGCGCACCCTGTACGCGGAGGCGGGGCGCGACGACCGGCGGATGCGGGAGCTGCTGACTGCGGCGGAAGCGGCCGGGGTGCGGGTGCTGCGCGTGGAACGGGGCCGTCTGGACGGCCTGACCGGGCGCGCGGCGCATCAGGGAGTGGTGGCCCAGGTGGCGTCCTGGCGGGCGACGGCTTCCTTGGAAGAGCTGCTGGAAAAGCTCGCCGAGCCTCCTCTCCTTCTGGTGCTGGACGGGCTGCAGGATCCCCACAACCTGGGGGCCTGCTTTCGGGTGGCCGACGCCTTCGGCGTCCACGCCATCGTGGCGCCCAAGGACCGGGCCGTGGGATTGACGCCCGCGGTACGCAAGGTGGCGAGCGGGGCCGCCGAGACGGTTCCCTTCGTGACGGTGACCAATCTGGCCCGCACCCTGGAGACCCTCAAAGCACGGCGGGTATGGGTCTGGGGCGCGGATTCCGCGGGAGAGCGCCTCCCCTCCGAGCTACCGTTGGAGGCGGGCGCGGCCTGGGTGCTCGGAGCGGAGGGTCAGGGGCTGCGGCGACTCACCCGGGAAAGGTGCGATGCCTTGGTGCGCATCCCCATGCGCGGTCAAGTGGAGAGCCTCAACGTGGCGGTGGCGGCGGGGATCTGCCTGTACGAGTCTCGCATGCGCCGCGCGGGGCTCGCCAAGGCGCAGCTAACGCCTTGATCGATGGAAAAAACATCCGTATAATGCTTCGCCCTTATCACCTTGCCCCACCGGTTTCGCATTGCCGGGGGGCTTAACCCATAAGGAGTCTCAATGCGGCATTACGAGATCGTGTTCATCGTCCACCCCGATCAGAGCGAGCAGGTGCCCGCCATGATCGAGCGGTACAAGAGCATGGTGACCTCCCGGGGCGGAAAGATCCACCGCCTGGAGGACTGGGGACGGCGGCAACTCGCTTATCCCATCGAGAAGGTGCACAAAGCCCACTACGTCCTCATGAACGTAGAGTGCGACCAGAAGGCGCTGGACGAGCTGGTGCACAGCTTCAAGTTCAGCGACGCGGTGCTGCGCCATCTGGTGGTGAAGATGCGAGAAGCGGTCACGACCCCTTCTCCCATGATGAAGGAGGAAAAAGCCCGCGCCGTGGCCCCGGTCCGGGAGGAGGACAAGCCGGCCCACGCCCAAGAGGGCGCGGGCTGAGGGGCGGTGAATCAAGTGGTGCTGTCGGGGTGGGCCGCCGCCCTGTCGCCCCTGCGGCGCACGCCCGCAGGGATTCCGGTCCTCGACTTCCGCATTCGCCACGGTTCCGAGCAGATGGAAGCGGGCCATCCGCGCCGGGTGGAGGTCGAGGTGGAGGCGGTGTGCGTGGGGTCCCTGGCAGAAAGGATCGCCGCCGCGGGGCAGGGGCGAGAGGCGCGGTTCGCCGGGTTTCTCGCCCGGCGCCGGCCGGGCAGCCCCCAGATCGCGTTGCATGTCACTGAATTCGAATTGTTGAAGGATTGAAGCCATGGCACGTTTCACGCGTACAGGAAAAGGCAAGGGCGGCTCGCGCCGGGAAGGCTCCCGGGCGCTATTCCGCCGGCGCAAGTTCTGCCGTTTCACGGCGGAAGGCGTCAAAGAAATCGATTACAAGGACATCGAGACACTGAAGGATTTCATCAGCGACACGGGCAAGATCATCCCCGCCCGGATCACCGGGACCAAGGCTCGCTACCAGCGCCAGTTGTCGGTGGCCATCAAGCGGGCCCGCTTCCTGGCGCTGCTGCCCTATACCGATCTGCACTGAGCTGAGGAGGCCGCCCCATGCAAGTGATCCTGATGGAAAAGGTGGCGAACCTGGGGGGATTGGGCGACGTGGTCAAAGTGAAAAACGGCTACGCCCGCAACTACCTTATTCCCTCGGGCAAGGCGAAGCGGGCGACGCCGGAAAACCTCAAGGAGTTCGAGGCGCGCCGGGCGGAGCTGGAACGGATCCAGGCCGAGGCCCTGGCCAAGGCCCAGGAGCAGGCCGCCCGGCTCGAAGGTTTGCAGCTCGTGGTCGCCCAGAAGGCCGGGGTGGACGGCAAGCTGTTCGGCTCCGTCACCAACGTGGACGTGCGCGACGCCCTCAAGGCGAAAGGGTTCGACGTGCCCAAGGCCGCGATCCGCATGCCCCACGGGCCCATCAAGCAGACCGGCGATCATCCCGTCACGGTGGTGATGCACTCCGACGTGGCGGCCCACATCACGGTGTCGGTGGTTCCCGAAACCTGAGCGTCCGTCGCGCCGGAAAAAGGGCTGCTCGCAGCCCTTTTTTCTTTTCGGCGCCGCCGGGAGTAAAATCCCCGGCAACCCTTGTCGAGCCTCATCCCGTCGACCTTGCGTTGACCCCTCATGGCCCAGGCCTCACCGACCATCGCCCACGACGCCAAAGTCGATCTGATCAAGCTCCCTCCCCATTCCCTAGAGGCGGAGCAGTCGGTATTGGGAGGCATCCTCCTGGACAACACGGCCTGGGACAAGATCGCTGACCTGGTCACCGAGAACGACTTCTACCGCCAGGACCACCGGCTCATCTTTCGCCACGCGGGATTGCTGATCGAGGCGGGCAAGCCCGCCGACGTGATCACCGTGGCCGAATCCCTCAAGAGCGTGGGGGAGCTGGACGCGGTGGGCGGACTTCCCTACTTGGTGTCCCTCGCCCAGAACACGCCCTCGGCCGCCAACATCCGGCGCTACGCCGAGATCGTGCGCGAGCGCTCCATCCTGAGAAAGCTCGCGGAGGTGGGGGTGGAGATCGCCGAGTCCGCCTACAACCCCATGGGACGCTCCGCTCCCGAGCTGCTGGACGCCGCCGAGCAGAAGGTTTTCGTCATCGCCGAGGCGGGGGCGCGGGGACGCCAGGGCTTCCTGGACATGCAGCCGCTGCTCAAGCAGGTGGTGGAGCGCATCGAGCTGCTTTACAGCAATCCGACCGACGTCACCGGCATCGCCACCGGCTTCACCGATCTCGACCGCATGACTTCAGGCCTGCAGCCCGGGGACCTGGTGATCATCGCGGGCCGCCCCAGCATGGGGAAAACCTCCTTCGCCCTCAACATCGCCGAGCACGTGGCCCTGGAGCTCAAGAAGGCGGTGGCGGTCTTCAGCATGGAGATGGGCGGCACCCAGCTCGCCTTGCGTCTGCTCGGTTCGGTGGGACGGCTGGATCAACACAAGGTGCGCACCGGCCGGCTCCAGGACGACGACTGGCCCAAACTCACCCATGCCTTGGGCAAGCTCAACGAAGCGCCGCTCTACATCGACGAGACCCCGGGGCTCAACGCCCTGGAAGTGCGCGCCCGGGCCCGGCGCCTGCACCGGCAGCACGGGGGGCTCGGACTGGTGGTGATCGACTATCTGCAGCTCATGGCGGCCCACTCGGCGTCCCGCTCCGAAAACCGGGCCACCGAGATCTCGGAGATCTCCCGGGCCCTCAAGGGCCTCGCCAAGGAGCTCAATGTCCCCGTGGTGGCCCTGTCCCAATTGAACCGCAGCCTGGAGTCGCGTACCGACAAGCGGCCCCTCATGTCGGACCTGCGTGAATCCGGCGCCATCGAGCAGGACGCGGACCTGATCCTCTTCATTTACCGGGAGGAGGTCTACAACAAGGACACCCCCAAGGCCGGGATCGCCGAGATCATCGTCGGCAAGCAGCGCAACGGCCCCATCGGCACCGTCGAGCTCACCTTCCTCAAAGAATTCACCCGGTTTGAGAACTTTGCGGATCCGTCTCGTTATTGACGGAGCCGCACAGTTCCTGCGCAGGCTAACCTGCACAGCAGGTTATGCCGAAGCTTAAACTTCGCCGAAGGCCCCGTTCGTGGGAGAAGGGGCCCTTGTGGGAAAAATCGCGATCAAAGGACTTCCCCGGCGTAGTCGGCCAGCCGGGAACGCTCCCCCCGTTGCAGGGTCACGTGGCCGCTGTGGGGCCAGCCCTTGAAGCGGTCCACCACATAGGTGAGGCCGGAGCTTCCCTCGGTCAAGTAAGGGGTGTCGATCTGGGAGATGTTGCCCAGGCATACCACCTTGGTGCCGGGGCCGGCCCGGGTGATGAGGGTCTTCATCTGCTTGGGCGTCAGGTTCTGGGCCTCGTCGATGATCAGGAACTTGTTGATGAAGGTGCGGCCGCGCATGAAATTGAGGGACTTGATGCGGATGCGGGAGCGGATCAGGTCCCGGGTGGCGGCCCGTCCCCAGTCGCCGGCGTCCTCGTCCGTCTTGTCCAGGACGTCCAGGTTGTCCTCCAGGGCCCCCATCCAGGGCGTCATCTTCTCCTCCTCGGTGCCGGGCAGGAAGCCGATGTCCTCCCCCACCGGCACCGTGACCCGGGTCATGATGATCTCGCTGTAGCGCTTCTCGTCCAGGGTCTGGGCCAGCCCCGCGGCCAGGGTGAGCAGGGTCTTGCCGGTGCCGGCCTGCCCCACTAGGGTGACGAAATCGATCTCCGGGTTCATGAGCAGGTTGAGGGCGAAGTTCTGCTCCCGGTTGCGGGCGGTGATCCCCCATACGCTGTTGCGGGCGTGGCTGTAGTCGCGCAGGGTCTGCAGCACCGCCGTCTTGCCGGAGACCTCCTTCACCAGGGCGTAGAAGGGCTTGTCCTGCTCCTGGTAGACGAACTCGTTGACCAGGAAAGTGGAGCACAGGGGCCCGCGCACCCGGTAGAAGGTGACACCGGACTGCTGCCACGATTCCATCTCCCGCCCGTGCTTGTCCCAGAAATCTGCCGGCAGCTCCCGTACCCCGCTGAAGAGGAGATCGGTGTCCTCCAGCACCTTGTCGCTGAAATAATCCTCGGCGGCGAGCCCCAGGGCCCGGGCCTTGATCCGCATGTTGATGTCCTTGGACACCAGAATCACCTGGCGCTTGGGGTGGAGCTGGTGCAGGTGCATGACCACCGCCAGGATCTGGTTGTCCGCTTTGCCGCTCGCCAGGGTGGGCGGAACCTCCGCGCCGACGGCGTTGGTTTGCAGGAACAGCCGTCCGGTCGCCTCCTTGGCGCCGGTGGCGTCCAGGGGGATTCCGTCCTCGATGTTCTGGGCGCGGCTCACCATCTCGCCCAGGTAGCGGCTCGCCTGGCGGGCGTTGCGCGCCACCTCCGACATCCCCTTCTTGTTGTTGTCCAGCTCCTCCAGCGTCGCCATGGGGATGTAAATGTCGTGTTCCTCGAAGCGGAACAAGCAGGTGGGGTCGTGCATCAGCACGTTGGTGTCCAGGACGAAAAGCTTTCTGGGCGAGCACAGCCGGGTCACGACCGGCGCCGGCTTTTTCTGCGTCATGGGGAGTCGGGGTTTCGAGGGCGTGGATTTACCGGAGGGTCTTGATGAAGTCCAGGACTTCCTGGGCGTGGCCGGGTACCTTGATCCCGCGCCACTCCCTGCGCAGCACGCCCCGGGGGTCGATCACGAAGGTGCTGCGCTCGATGCCGCGCACCTGTTTTCCGTACATGTTCTTCGTTTTGATGACGCCGAACAGCGCGCACGCCACTCCCTCGGCGTCGCTCAGCAGGTCGAAGGGCAGGTCCAGGGCGGCTTTGAAGCTTTCGTGGGATTTCAGGCTGTCGCGGGAGATCCCGACGATCTCGCAGCCCA
Source organism: Pelomicrobium sp. P1 (assembly GCF_052805615.1). Classification (NCBI taxonomy): domain Bacteria; kingdom Pseudomonadati; phylum Pseudomonadota; class Hydrogenophilia; genus Pelomicrobium; species Pelomicrobium sp. P1. The sequence goes on along the minus strand of NZ_JBRBEM010000013.1, from coordinate 20,898 downwards.
GGGACTGAAACTTGGGGTAGAGGTCGCGGAACTGCTGGCCTTCGCTGGTGCAGCCGGGCGTATTGTCCCTAGGATAAAAATAGATGACCAGCGGTTTACCCCGCATGTCGGACAGCCGGAAGGTTTTTCCGCCGGTGGAAGGCAGCTCGAAATCGGGAACGGGCTGGTTGAGCATGGACGCTCGAGGGAAAGGGTGAAAAAAGATCATTGTTGTAAAAACAAAAGGGAATGGCAAGCGCTCAGACGATGCATCCGAGGAGCTCCCGGGCCGCCCGGTCGAAATCCCCCTCGTTGGTGCCCTCGATCCGGACCCGCAGCGCGGCCGGGAGGCGGGGATAGTGCTGCAGGGTGGAACGCCGGTAGGCGGGATCGTAATGGGCAGCGAGCAGGGCACCCACGAAGGCGGGCCAATCCTCCGCCGCGGCCAGCCGCTTCCACGCCTCGATCCGCTCCCGCCCGTGGAGGGGGATCAGGCAATCCAGCCGGGCGCAAAGGGCCTGGCGGTCTTCCAGGAAATGGCGGTATTCCTCCAGCAGGAGGGCGATGCGGTCGGCCATGCCGGTTTCCACCTCCACGCACTCGGCGGACCACATGGCGGCAATGAGCGCCTCGGGCACCCTGAGGTTGCCCACTTTCTTGCTTTCCGCTTCGACGAATACGGGCTGGGACGGATCCAGGCGGTGGAGCCCCTGCCATACCTGGCTCTCGAACATCTTCTGGGAGGGCTGGGGTGCGTCGGGCCGGTCCCCCAGCACGGAACCCCGGTGCCGGGCGAGCCCTTCCAGGTCGAGCACCTGGGCGCCGGCGCGGGCCAGGGCCTTGAGCAGCCGCGTCTTGCCGGAGCCGGTGGGGCCACACACCACGCGCCAGCGGAAAGCGGCGGGCAGGCGTTCCAGGTCGGCCAGCACTTGGCGCCGGTAGGCTTTGTAGCCGCCTTCGAGCTGCTCCGCTCGCCAGCCGATCTCCCGTAACACATGCACCAGGGCGGCGCTGCGCTGGCCGCCGCGCCAGCAATAAACGAGGGGCCGCCAGTGGCGGGGACGATCCAGTAGAACCGTCTCGATGTGCCGCGCCACGTTGCGGGAGACCAGCGCGGCGCCCAGCTTCTTCGCCTCGAAAGAGGAGACCTGTTTGTAGAGGGTGCCGACGCGGGCCCGCTCCGCGTCGTCCAGCACCGGCAGGTTGACAGCGTCGGGTACATGGTCCTCCCGGTACTCGGCGGGGGAGCGCACGTCGATGACCTCGTCAAACTCGGCCAGGTGTGCTACGGTAATCCCCTTCAAACGCGCGGTACTCATTTCGGTGCCGGCCGGGCATGGCGAGCGCGACGCGGGTGATGCGCGGCGGCCGGCCGCCTAGTCTACCGTTTTTCGATTCGCAACCGAACGCCCTGTCACCCATGAACGATATGACCGATCCGGGCTCCATCCGGCTCACCCAGTACTCCCACGGCGGCGGCTGCGGCTGCAAGATCGCACCGGCCGTGCTGGCCGAGATCCTGTCCCGCTCGCCCCTCGGCATTTCTCATCCCGATCTCCTGGTGGGCGCCGAGTCGAGCGACGACGCGGCCGTGTATCGCCTGAACGACGAACAGGCGCTGGTGGCCACCACCGACTTCTTCATGCCCATCGTGGACGACCCCTTCGACTTCGGGCGGATCGCCGCCACCAACGCCCTCTCGGACGTCTACGCCATGGGCGGGCGGCCGGTTCTGGCCTTGGCGGTGGTAGGCATGCCCATCGACCGGCTCCCGGTCGCCGTGATCCAGCGCATTCTGGAAGGCGGTGCTTCCGTGTGCCGGGAGGCCGGGATCCCCATCGCGGGGGGGCACTCCATCGACGCGCCGGAGCCCATCTATGGGCTCGTGGCCTTGGGGCTGGTGCATCCCGAACGAGCGAAACGCAACGACGCCGCCCATGCTGGCGACGTGCTGATCCTGGGCAAGCCCCTGGGAATCGGCATCCTGAGCGCCGCCCTCAAGAAGGGCCAGCTTTCCGCGGAAGGCTATCGGGAAATGATCGCTACCACCACGTGCCTGAACACGGTGGGCGCGGCCCTGGCCGAGCTGTCCGAGGTGCACGCCATGACCGACGTCACCGGTTTCGGGCTGCTGGGCCACCTGCTGGAGATCTGCCGCGGCTCCCGGCTTCGGGCCCACGTCCAGTTCGCCCGCCTGCCGGTGCTCGGCACTGCCCTGGATCTCCTGCGCCAGGGCTATGCCACCGGCGCTTCCGGCCGCAACTGGGCGAGTTATGGCAGCGCGGTCGCGCTGCCCGAGGGTTTGCCCGAGTGGGGGCAGAAGCTTCTTACCGACCCCCAGACGAGCGGCGGTCTTCTGGTGGCGTGCAGTCCAGAGGCGGAAGAACAGGTGCTGGAGCTCTTCCGCCGGGACGGCTTCGCCGCGGCGCGAACCATCGGCCGGCTGCAGGCCGGGTCGCCGGGGATCGACGTTTTCGCCTGATCCCGGCCAAGGGCGGCAGGCCATGGGCGCTCGGAACTCATCCCGCCCGCCGGGCTCGCGCCCCGACCGGCAGGTAAACCGATGGCCGCTTCCCCTGGCTGCCCCCGACGGGAGCCTGGAGGTGATTCCGTGACCCGGACCGAGCCCCACAGCCGGGATCATTACCGGCACTTCCTGGAAATCACCACCCGCTGGATGGACAACGACGCCTACGGGCACGTGAACAACGTGATCTACTACGCCTACTTCGACACGGCGGTGAACCGCTACCTAATCGGTGCGGGCGTGCTGGACATCACCTCGGGCCCGGTGATCGGACTGGTGGTGGAAAGCCAGTGCCGTTATTTCAGCCCGATGGCGTTTCCCGATACGGTCCACGCCGGTCTGCGGGTCGCCCATCTGGGCAGGAGCAGCGTGCGCTACGAGGTGGGCATCTTCCGCAACGACGAGCCCTTGGCTTCCGCCCAGGGCCATTTCGTCCACGTGTACGTGGACCGCGTCCACCGGCGGCCGGTGCCCATCCCCGTGCCCATGCGAACCGTCCTGGAGCCTCTGGCGGCCTGAGCGCCGGCCCTCAAGCCTTCTTGGTCGGCATTCCCCCGAGCAAGGCGGGAACCGGCCGCTCCAACCGCCGTCGCCGGTGCCCATGGATCGGGGGAAGGGAAGGTGCTCCACCCGCGTCCCTAGCGGGAAGCGCCTCGGCGGCCAAGGCGGGGGGCGGGGGAATCTTGGATTCCGTCAAGGGCGCCACGTGCCGCTTCTCGTGGACCTCCCGCTCCCGATGGGGACGGCGGCCGCCCGGTGCCGTCCGTCCTGCGGCGGGGGCGAACGCTGGGAGGGTTTCTCTGGGTATTGGCCGTTTGAGGAGGCGCTCGATGGCGGAAAGGTATTTTTCCTCTTCCGGCGCCACCAGGGAGTAGGCGTCCCCGGTCATACCCGCCCGCCCGGTGCGGCCGATGCGGTGGACGTAATCCTCTGGGTGGTGGGGCAGCTCGAAGTTCACCACGTAGGGGAGCTCTTCGATGTCGAGCCCCCGGCCGGCGATATCGGTGGCGACCAGCACCCGGATCTTCCCCGCCTTGAAGTCCGCCAGGGCCTGTTCCCGCTGGATCTGGGTCCGATCGCTATGGAGCGCCACCGCCTGAACGCCTTCCCGCTCCAGGGCCCGGGCCAGCCGGTTGGCCCCGATCTTGGTGTTGACGAAGACCAGCGCCTGGCGCATGCCCCTGGCCTCCAGGAGGGACTTGAGCAGCGCCCGCTTGTGGGCCGAGGCCACGGGAATGACCGCCTGTTTCACCAGCTCGGCGGGGGCGTTGCGGGGCGCGACCTGTATCCGCACCGGATCCGTTAGGAAGGAAGAGGCGAGCCGCACTACGTCCTCGGAGAAGGTGGCCGAAAACAGCAAGTTCTGCCGCCGGGGGGGCAACAGCCCCAGAATGCGGCGGATGTCGGGTAGGAAACCCATGTCCAGCATCCGGTCCGCTTCGTCCAGCACCAGGATAGCCACCTGGGAGAGATTGACCGTACGCTGGTGGACGTGGTCCAGGAGCCGTCCCGGGGTCGCCACCAAGATCTCCACCCCCCGGCGCAGCGCCTCGATCTGGGGATCGATGTCCACGCCCCCGTAAACCACGGTGCAGCGCAAGGGCAGGCGGGCGCCGTAGATGCGCACGCTTTCCTCCACCTGGGCCGCCAGCTCCCGGGTGGGCGTCAAGATGAGGGTCCGGACGGGATGGCGGGCGGGGGAAGCGCTGGTGTTGGCCAGGGGACTTAGCAACTGCAGGATGGGTAGGGTGAAGGCGGCGGTTTTACCGGTCCCGGTCTGGGCGGCCGCCATGACGTCTCGGCCGGCCAGCACCAGGGGGATCGCCTGGGCCTGAACCGGAGTGGGCGCGGCGTAGCCCTGACTGGCGACCGCCTCGAGCAGTTCGGGGATGAGACCTAGATCGGAAAATTGCATCGCTATTCGTCGAATTCCACTTCTTCTCCGTAGTGCCGAACGACCAGGCTGCGCATGGCGGCGATCAACGGCGTGGGGCCATAGGCCACCGCCATCCCGTCCTGGGAAGCCCGCCAGCCACCCACCACTGCGGTCACCGAGATCCGGTGTTTTTCCAGCAGCGGGCCTCCCTGGCGCCAATCGGCGGTCGGGCGATAGTAGAAAGTCCTTCCGCTGTCGGTGGTCTTGAAGAAGGTCTGGGCGGTCAGGTCCAGGTGAAAGCCGGCCTGATCATAGGGACGGTCGGCGGCCCTTTCCTCCACCCGCTCCGCTTTGGCTACCAGGAAATCCAGGTAGAGGGTGGGCAGGGCTTCGACCCGGTATCTCCTCTTCATTCCGCCCCTTAAGGATAAAGAAAAATGCCTTCCAACGCCATAAAAAATCAGCCTTTTATGCAGACCTTGGGCCGCAGGAACGCCACCCGTCGGGCAAGATGGGCGGCTTCGGTCACTTCCGCCACCGTGTCCACGTCCTTGTAGGCGCCCGGAGCTTCCTCCGCGGCGCCGCGCATGGACTTGGTTCGGATCAGGATGCCCCGGCCCCGCAGCTCGTCGATCAGCTCCCGTCCTTTCCACCGCTGCAGCGCCTGCCGCCGGCTCATGGCGCGCCCGGCGCCGTGGCTGGCGGAGCTGAACGCCGGGTTGTCGGAGACGCCGGCCAGTACATAAGAGCCCGTGCCCATGCTGCCCCCGACGATTACTGGTTGCCCCACCTCCCGATAGCGGGGTGGGAGGCTGGAGTGGCCGGGACCGAAAGCCCGGGTCGCCCCCTTGCGGTGGACATAAAGCCCGCGCTCGCCCCCGTTGACTCGGTGCCGTTCCACCTTGCAAGTGTTGTGGGACACGTCGAAGAGGGTTTCCAGCCGCGCGCCGGGCACGACCCGCCGAAACGCCTCCCGGGTCAAGTGGGTCAGGATCTGGCGGTTGGCCAGGGCGCAGTTGATGGCGGCGTTCATGGCCCCCAGGTACTGTTGCCCTTCGGGCGAGCGGATCGGGGCACAGGCGAGCTCCCGGTCGGGGAGCGGGATGCCGAGGCGGCCGGCCGCCTTGGCCAGGGTGACCAGGTAATCGGTCCCGATCTGGTGGCCTAGCCCCCGGGAGCCGCAGTGGATGGAAACCACGATCTGCCCTTCCGCCAGGCCGTAGGCCTGGGCCGCCTGCCGGTCGTAGATGCGCTCCACCACCTGCACTTCCAGGTAATGATTTCCGGAGCCCAGGGTTCCCATCTCGCCCCGCTGCCGCTTCTTCGCCAGCTCCGACACGTTCTCCGGATGGGCGCCTTCGACCCGTCCGTGCTCTTCCACATATTCCAAATCCTCGGGCGTCCCGAAACCCCGCTCCACCGCCCAGCGGGCACCCCCCCGCATTACCTGGTCCAGCTCGGGAATGGAAAGCTTGAGGGACCCTTCTTCGCCGACCCCGGCGGGGATGGCGCGAAACAGCTCGTCGGCCAGGGGTTCCAGGGAGGGCGCTAGCGCCTCCAGGGTCAGGTTGGTGCGCAGGCAGCGGATGCCGCAGGAAATGTCGAACCCCACGCCGCCGGCCGAGACGACGCCCCCTTCGTCCGGATCGAATGCGGCCACTCCACCGATGGGGAACCCGTAACCCCAATGGGCATCGGGCATGGTCATGGCCGCGCCCACCAGACCGGGAAGCCGGGCCACATGGGCGATCTGTTCCAGCACCTTTTCGTCCATTGCCTCGAGCAGCGCCCGAGTGGCGAACAACCTCACCCGGGAATGGGCCGGATCGGCACCGGCCAAGGTCCAGGTGGTTTCGTTCAACGGTTGCAGTCGATCCAGTTTCATGATCGTTGCTCTCTCAACGGGTTGATTCGCGCCTCCCGGGTGAGTTCCAGGTCGGGCTCCAGTAAGCTCGCGAGTCCACCGGGTCTCCGAACGGCGGGATTTCCCGCGGACCGTCCCAAGAGGACGAAAGCCGCCGCAGACACCCCAGGGCTACCCTAGCCCAGACGCTGGTTCCGGACGGGCGAGCCCAGGAAAGGCGGGGCATGGGGGAAGGCAGAGACGACATCCGGAAGGCGTCCCAGTGCCCATTATTCTGGACGAAAACCCCGGCGGGCGCATCCTATCGGCCCGCGAGCCCGGCCGTAGCGTCACGGTGCTCGGCGGGAAAGCGGGTTTTGGCCCCTGAACCGTTTTGTTATGATGACCCTTGCGCTTCCCGTTCCCATGTCCCCCGTCGATCTCCATTGCCACTCCACGGCTTCGGACGGCGTACTGGCGCCCGCCGAGGTGGTACGCCGGGCGGCCGCACGGGGAGTGGAGGTGCTGGCGTTGACCGATCACGACGAGCTGGGAGGGCTTGCCTCGGCGCGGGAGGCTGCCCGGGCCTGGGGGATCGCCTTGGTTGAGGGCGTCGAGGTGTCGGTCACCTGGCGCGCCCAGACCATCCACGTGGTGGGCCTGGGGATCGATCCGTCCCACCCCGAGCTTACGGCCGGTTTGGCCAGCCTGCGGGCCGGGCGCCGGGAGCGGGCCCGGGCGATCGCCGCCGAGCTCGGGCGTTGCGGTATCCAGGGAAGCCTGGAAGGCGCCTATGCCCACGCCCGGAACCCGGACCTGATCGGGCGCACCCATTTCGCCCGGTTCCTGGTGGAGCGGGGGGTGGCGGGGGACGTGAAGAGCGTGTTCCAGCGCTACTTGGCCCAAGGCAAGCCCGGCTACGTGCGCCACCAATGGGCCTCCTTGGACCGGGCCGTCGCCTGGATCCGGGCGAGCGGCGGGGTCGCGGTGCTGGCCCACCCCGGGCGCTATCGCCTGTCGGGCCCAGCGCTGGAAGCCTTGCTCGCCGAGTTCCGCGACCAGGGCGGGGCAGGCATCGAGGTGGTCTCGGGAAGCCATTCGCCGGAAGATTACCGGCGCTTCGCCCGCCTGGCCGGCCGCTTCGGGCTCGTCGCCTCCGCGGGCTCGGATTTCCACAGCCCCGAAGAAGGCGGGCTGGACCTGGGAGCGCTGCCGCCCCTGCCCGAGGGATGCCGGCCGGTGTGGAGCGCGCTCGGGCTGGGATGAGGGGATCTCAAGAATGGCTCAGTATTTCGAAATACACCCGAAAAACCCGCAGCCCCGGCTCATCCGCCAGGCGGCCGAGATTGTGCGCCAGGGCGGAGTGATCGTCTATCCCACCGACTCCTGCTATGCCTTGGGCTGCCGCTTGGGCGACCGGGAAGCGGCCTCCCGCATCTGCCGCATCCGCGGCGTCGACGACGATCACCTGCTCACCCTGGTATGCCGCGATCTGGCCGAGCTGGCCCAGTACGCCCGGGTGGATAACCGGCAATTCCGGCTGCTCAAGGCGGCGACCCCGGGGAGCTACACTTTCATCCTGGAAGCGACGCGGGAAGTGCCGCGACGGCTGCAGCATCCTAAGCGCAACACCATCGGCCTGCGCGTGCCGGATCATGCGGTGGCGAACGCCCTGCTGGCGGAGCTGGGCGAGCCCCTGCTCTCCTCCACTCTTCTGCTGCCGGGCGATGACTTGCCGATGAACGACGCCCAGGACATCCGCGCCCGGCTGGAGCACCAAGTGGATCTGGTGATCGACAGTGGCCCCTGCGGCGTCGAGATGACCACGGTGCTGGACCTGACCGACGAAGTGCCCAGGGTGGTGCGCAAGGGGAAGGGCTCTCCCGAAGCGCTAGGCATCACGCCTTGAGCCGGGGTCGCCGGGCCGGGGAGAAGGGCGATGGTAGAATGGCGTCTCCATGGAAGCTCATCTGATCCAGGTGATCGCCGTCTACGCCCTGCCGGTGATTTTCGCCATCACCCTCCACGAGGCCTCCCATGGCTACGTGGCCAAACACTTCGGCGACCTGACCGCTTACGCCCAGGGACGGGTCAGCCTCAATCCGATCCGCCACATCGACCCGTTCGGCACCCTCGTTCTGCCCCTCGTGACCTTGGCGGTGGGCGGCATCATGTTCGGCTGGGCGAAGCCGGTGCCGGTCAATTTCGGCAACCTGCGCCAGCCGAAGCAGGACATGCTGTGGGTCGCCGCCGCCGGTCCCGCCGCCAACTTCGCCATGGCCCTGGGTTGGGCCCTGGTAGCCAAGGCCGCCCTGGCGAACGAAGGGGCCTTCTGGTCGGAGTTTCTCTATGCCATGGGGCTCGCGGGGGTTCAGGTCAACATCATCTTCATGGCGCTTAACCTGCTGCCGGTCCCGCCCCTCGACGGCAGCAAGATCGCCATCAGCCTGTTGCCCAGGCAGCTCGCTTACCGCTACGCCGCCCTGGAGCCCTACGGGATCTACCTGCTGCTCGGGCTCATCGTCCTGGAAGGCGTGTTCAACATTCCCCTGCTGAGCGCGATCCTGTTCCCCTTGTACGAGGCTGCGCGGGGGGCGATCCTCGCGCTTTTCCACCTCTGAACCCGTCTCGCCCTTGACCATGTTTCCCGAACGCGTCCTCTCCGGCATGCGGCCCACCGGCAGCCTGCACCTGGGCCACTACCACGGCGTGCTGAAAAACTGGGTGAAGCTCCAGCACGAGTATGAATGCCTGTTCTTCGTCGCCGACTGGCATGCCCTGACCACCCATTACGACGAGCCCCAGGTGATCGCCGACAGCGTGTGGGACATGCTGATCGACTGGCTTGCGGCAGGCGTCGATCCGGCCCAGGCGACCTTGTTCATCCAGTCCCACATCCCCGAGCACGCGGAGCTGCACTTGCTGCTCTCCATGGTGACGCCCCTAGGCTGGCTGGAACGGGTGCCCACGTACAAGGACCAGCAGGAGAAGCTCTCCGACCGGGACCTGTCCACCTACGGGTTCCTGGGCTATCCGCTGCTGCAGAGCGCCGACATACTCATCTACCGGGCCACCCGGGTTCCGGTGGGGGAGGATCAGGTGCCCCACATCGAGTTCACCCGGGAGATCGCCCGCCGCTTCAACCATCTCTACGGGCGCGAGCCCAATTTCGAGGAAAAGGCGCTCAAGGCGGTGAAGAAGCTGGGCGCCAAGAAGGCCCGCCTGTACCTGGAGCTGCGCACCCGCTACCAGGAGCAGGGCGATACCGAGGCGCTTGCCGCCGGACGGGCATTGCTGGAGGAGGCGCAGAACCTCAGCCTGGGAGACCGGGAGCGCCTGTTCGGCTACCTGGAGGGTGGCGGAAAGATGATCCTCTCGGAGCCCGAAGCGCTCCTCACCGAGGCCTCCCGCCTGCCGGGCCTGGACGGGCAGAAGATGTCCAAGTCCTACGACAACACCATCGGCCTACGGGAAGCCGCCGACAGCATCGCTAAGAAGATCCGTACCATGCCCACCGACCCCGCGCGGGTGCGGCGCCAGGATCCGGGCAATCCGGCCCGCTGCCCCGTGTGGCAGTTCCATCTCGTGTATTCGGACGACGCACGGCGCAAATGGGTCCAGGAAGGATGCACGACAGCCGGGATCGGCTGCCTGGAATGCAAGCAGCCGGTCATCGACGCGATCCTGGCGGAGCAGAAGCCCATGCTGGAGCGCGCCCGGCCCTACCAGGAGGATCCCACGCTCCTGCGCAACATCATCGCGGACGGCTGCGAAAAAGCCCGCAAGCTGGCCCAGGAGACCATGCGGGAGGTGCGGGAGGTCATGGGGCTCGATTACGTTTGAGCGGGCCGGGCGGGAGGGGGCGGGTTGCCCCAGGGGACGATCCGTGAGAAAGTTAGCGTCGCCTGGGCGGCCGGCCCAGCTCCGAACAGCAGAAGGGCGCTCCGGGAATCCACCTCCTGCATCCTCGGGAAGACGGTAGACGCGTGTACTCCCCCATGCCATCCGACCAAGCGGCGACCGCGCCGCGCCAGGCCGGCACCCCATGAGCACGATGATCGACGGCGGCCCCATCGCCAGGCTCTATGGGGAGGCCCTGCAGGAGCTACCCAAGGACCTGTACATTCCGCCGGACGCGCTGGAAGTCTTTCTGGAAGCCTTCGAGGGCCCCTTGGATCTACTCCTGTACCTGATCCGCAAGCAAAACGTGGACGTGCTCGACATCCCCATGGCCGAGCTCACGCGCCAGTACATGGAATACGTGGAGTTGATGCGGGCGACCCAGCTGGAGCTGGCCGCGGAGTACCTGCTCATGGCGGCCATGCTGATCGAGATCAAGTCTCGCATGCTGCTGCCGCGCCCGCCCCGGGTCGAGGAGGCTGCGGAGGATCCCCGGGCGGAGCTGGTGCGCCGGCTCCTGGAGTACGAGCAGATCAAGCTGGCGGCCCAGCGGCTGGAGCGCATCCCGCGGGCGCTGCGCGATTTCGCCCTGGTCCAGGTCTGGATCGAGCAGGCGGCGGTCAAGCGCCTGCCCCAGGTGAACGTGGACGATCTGCGCAACGCCTGGCTCGCCTTGCTCAACCGGGTGAAGCTCTCCCGGCATCATCGCGTGACCCGGGAGGCGTTGTCGGTACGGGAGCACATGACCCGCATCCTACGGCAGCTCGCGGGACGGGATTTCGTCGAATTCGAGTCGCTGTTCGACCCGCAGGCGGGCGTTCCGGTGCTGGTGGTCACGTTCCTGGCCCTGCTGGAGCTGGCCAAGGAGCGCCTGGTGGAGGTCACCCAGCGAGAGGCCTTTGGGAACATCTATGTCCGAACCATCAACTTCCTCACCCCCGATTAATCTCGCCGAGATCAAGAAGATCCTCGAGACGGCGCTGCTCACGGCGGGCGAACCCCTCGGGATTTCCGAGCTGCGCAGGCTCTTCGACGAGGACCTCGGGGCCGATCTTGTCCGCAAGCTGCTGGAAGAGTTGCGCCAGGACTGGGCTGGCCGAGGCGTGGAGCTCACTTGCGTGGCGAGCGGCTGGCGTTTTCGCTCCCGCCCCGAGTACCAGCGCTATCTCGACCGGCTCAATCCCCAGAAACCGCCCAAGTACTCCCGGGCGGTGATGGAGACCCTGGCCATCATCGCTTACCGGCAGCCGGTGACCCGGGGCGACATCGAGGAGATCCGGGGCGTGTCGGTCTCGCCCCAGGTGATCAAGACCCTGGAGGCGCGGGGCTGGATCGAGGTGGTGGGCCATCGGGACGTGCCTGGGCGGCCGGCCCTGTTCGGCACCACCAAGGCGTTTCTCGACGACTTGGACTTGCGCTCCCTGGAGGAGCTGCCGCCGTTGGAGGACCTGGCAGGGCTGGTGGAGCGCGGCGCCGATTCTCTCCCGGCCGAGGCTCGACCCGGAGAAACAGCCGCGGAAGAAGTACCGGCCGAAGATCCCCTTGCCCAGGAAGTCCCCTCCCCCGAGCGGGCGCAGCGGGTCGCTTGAAAGGCAACGGGCCATGCGCGCAATCCTGGTGGCCAATCCGAAGGGAGGGAGCGGCAAGACCACCGTGGCCACCAACCTGGCTGCGGGTCTCGCCGCCGCCCGGGAGCGGGTCTACCTCTGGGACATCGACCGGCAGAAGTCGGCCCTGACCTGGCTGTCGATCCGGCCCGACCATCTGCCCCGGGTGGCGCGGCTGGACGGTGGCGACCCGAAAGACCGGGACTCGGGCGACCGGAGCTGGGTGGTGATCGACACGCCGGCCGGGCTCCACGGCAAGAATCTGGAGCACGCCCTGCGGCTGGCCGACAAGGTGCTCATCCCGGTCCAGCCCTCGGTGTTCGACATGGCGGCGACCCGGGACTTTCTGGACGCGTTGCTCTCGGAGAAGGCGATGCGCGGCCGCAGGCTTCCGGTGGGAGTGGTGGGGGTGCGGGTGGATCCCCGCACCCGGGCCGCCGCCACGCTGGAAGCGTTCCTCAAGCAGTACGACCTACCCATCCTAGCCATCCTCCGGGACACGGTGATCTATACCAACGCCGCGTTCCTGGGGCAGAGCGTCTTCGACCTCCCGCGCTACCTGGCGGAGCGGGACACGGAACAATGGAGGCCGGTGATCGACTGGGTGCGCGGGGGCCGCTGAGGTGGTTCAGAAGGTGAGCCGGCGGTAGATGTCGGCCACCTTGAGGGGGAGCTTCCCCGGGTCGTCCACCACCGTGTAGTTCACTTCGCCGTACATATGTGGCAGGTAGTCCCGCGCCTCCCTGTCGATGGTGATGCAATAGGGATAGATGCCCAAGCGCTTCGCTTCCAGGAGCGCCTGGCGCGTGTCTTCGATCCCGTACTCCCCCCGGTACTCGTCGCTGTAATCGTCGGGCTTCCCGTCGGAGAGGGTAATCAGGAGCTTGGTTCGGGCTTCCACTGCTTCCAGCAGGCGGGCGGCGTGGCGCAGCGCCGGTCCCATGCGGGTGTAGTCCAGGGGAATGATGCCGCCGATGCGGGACTTGACCGCCTCGCCGTAGGGCTCGTCGAAGCGCTTGACCCGGTAGAATTCGCAGCGCTTGCGGGTGATGCCGGAGAAGCCGTAGATGGCGTAGCGGTCTCTCAGTGCCTCCAGGGCCTCGCACAGCATGACCAGGGCCTCCCGCTCCGCGTCGTTGATCCAGCCTTTGGTGGAGCCGCTCATGTCCACGACGAACAACGCCGCCACATGGCGGTCGGCGCGGCGGTGCTCCACGAACAGCCGCGCCGGCAGCTCCAGCCCCTGGCGCAGATCGACGAAGGATTCCACCAGCGCGTCGAGGTCCACGTCGTCCCCGAAGGGTTCTTTGCGCAGGCGCCGCTGCTCCTGCCGCAACGCCTCGAACGTGCGTCGAAGCTGGGCGACCTGGTGCCGATATTTTTCCAAGGTGGCCTGGGCGAACTCGGGCGTCGCCGGATGCACGTCCAGCTCCCGCAGGGTGCACCACTCCCGCCGGTAGTGCCGGCGGCGGAAATCCCACTCGTCGTAGAGATAGACCTTCTCTCCCTGGACCGCTTCCGGCGCTTTCCCGGCCGCCTCGAAGCGCCGGAGCGCTCCTCTGGGGGTCCCGGCATCTCCCGCCGGTACCATGTATTCTGGGGGAAGCTCGCCCAGGTCCTGGACGATGGACTGGATCAGGTTGTGCACTTCGGGCGGGACGTTAACGGGCATCCCGTCCAGCTCCACGCGGGCGTCGAACTTCATCCCTTCATCCTCGATGCGCACCGACCATCGGGGCGGGGCCCGGCGGGCGGCCGTCGGCCTCGGCGGAGACTGTTCGGAGGCGAGCCGGGCCAGGGCCCGCTGCAAGGCTTTCCGCTCCCGCGCAAGGCGCGCTTCCCGGACCGCGAAGGCACGCTCCGGTTGAAGCCGTCCCAGGTAGCACCAACCGGGATCGTCCAAGTGATGGATAGCGCTCGCGAGTAGCGCCAGGCTGTCGGCCACGGTGGCCCCCGGCACCGCGAGCCGCTCCAGGCCCGGGACCGGCGCCAGGGGCTCGCGCGCCCTTAACGCCTCCAAAAGGCGGCCCAAACCGGGGAAGCTGCGGGTGATGCAGGCCCCCAGGCGGATCGCCTCTAGCACGTTGAGCAGTTTCAGGGCATGCTCTCCCGCCGGATACGCCTTACGCGGCAGGTTGAAGGTGCCGAACCGGGACTGTGCCCACAGATGGGCCGCAGTAGCCTTGTAGAGCTGGAAATTCTCCGCTCGGGTCGGAAAGCGGGCGAGAAAGGGGGGCAGGTAGACGGTTTCTGTGTCCGTGGTGGCGACCTCGGCCGCCGCCACCCGCAGCCGCCGGCCGGAAAGCCCGCACAGGAACAGCTCCAGCACCGGCGCCACCTCCTCGAGCCGGGCGCACCGCTCCCGGCTGCGATGGCGTTCGACGAAGGAGGGGAGCGCTTTCAGCGTCGCGGACGCGGAATACAAGCCCTGCCTGTCGTAGACGTCCATGGCGCCGATCAGCCACTCCTCCGTGCCTTCGGGCCCCAGCAGGGCCAGGGCCTGGGGCGCCAGCGCCGCGAACTGGTAGGCGAGTTCCGCGTTGCATTTAGCGACCACGGTGACCCAATGCAGCACGAAGTCCTGCTGTTCCACGCCGAGGGAGGCCAGCGCCGCCGCGAGACCCGCGGCTGTGCGGCGGGAAGTCAAAACCGGGTTGAGCTGCTCCTCCAGCCGCTCCTCCAGCGCGGCGCGCGGCAGCGGCTCAGAAGAGGGTGGAGATGAGCTCATCGACTGCGATCAGCATGTCGCGCTCGTCGGATAGCGCCTGGGCGACGGCGCCGCGGCAGGCGGCCCGGGGATCCACACCCTTGGCGATCAGCTTGCCGGCGTGGACCAGCAGCCGGGTGCTCGCCCCCTCGTCCAGCCCGTTGCCCTTAAGGCTGCGGGTCATGGCCGCGAGCTTGACCAGCTTTTCCGCCGTTTGCCCGTCGATCCCGGCCTCCCGCATGAGGATCGTCTTCTCCAGCTCGGGCTCCGGGTAAGCGAACTCGATGGCCACGAACCGCTGGCGGGTGCTGTGCTTGAGCTCCTTGAGCACGCTCTGGTAACCCGGATTGTAGGAGATCACCAGTACGAATTCCCTGGGCGCTTTCAGCACCTCGCCGCGTTTCTCGATCGGCAGGCAGCGCCGGTCGTCGGCGAGGGGATGAATGACCACGGTAGTATCCTTACGCGCCTCCACGATCTCGTCCAGGTAACAGATGCCGCCGCAGCGCACCGCCCGGGCGAGGGGGCCGTCGATCCACACGGTCTCGTTGTTGGTGATGAGATAGCGTCCGACCAGGTCGGAGGCGGTGAGATCGTCGTGGCAGGAGACCGTGATCAGGGGCCGCTTGAGCCGCCAAGCCATGTACTCCACGAAGCGGGTTTTGCCGCAGCCGGTCGGCCCCTTGAGCAATACGGGGATCTGGCTCGCGTAGGCGGCCTCGAACAGGGCGATTTCGCTGCCGACCGGTTGATAGTAGGGCTCTTGCTCGATCAGCAGCGATTCGGCGGCGAAATCATTGGCATGCACGGGGCTCAATCGAGGCTGTCGTAAACCCGATCCTGCTCCTCGGCCAGTTGCTGCGCCTTTCGCTCAGCCTGTTCCCGGAGCTTGCGCTGGTAACGCTCCCGGCGCTTTTCCACCGCGGCGGGCTTGATGGCGATGGTCCGTTCTCCGAAGAGAACCTGTTTCAGCAGGCGGAAGCCAAACTGCAGCAGTTTCACGTCGCCGGCCACGATCTCCTGCAATTCCTGCGGCGGGATGTCGAATACCTCCTGAAACGACGGGCTCTGCACGAATTCCCGCAATCCGTCCACGTCGTAGCTCGCGAGGAAGAAGAGCTCGAAGCTGCGCTGGGAGGGACGCCCGAGGGTGGGCCCGCTGGAGCGCTTCTTGAGGATGATGCTTTTCCATTCGCGATTGATCTCGTCGTACACGTCGACCCCTTGTTCGACGCGGTATTCGCGGACGGTCTGCACTTTCGGCTCGAAGTGCCCCAGGCAATGGGCCTCCTTGACCACGAAATAGGAGTCCTCCTCCACGGGAGAGTCCTTCTTGCGCATGGCCATGAGCCCCAGGGCGTAGTAGCGGCAGGCGGCGGGGCGATCAGCGTACACGCTGCAGCCCTCGGGCGCCAGGAACCGGCAGGCAGTGCTCGCCTCCCGGGTCTTGAGCTTCAACCCCGGCATGCCGTGGGCGTCCAGCGTGCAATCCACGGTGTAGCGCTCGATGAACTCCCGCGAGGTGAGGCCAAGGCGGTTCTTGAGGCGCAGGATGTCGTAAGGCGTGAGCAGGATGTCGATGTTTTCGCAGCACTTGTTGAAACAGGCGATGCCGCGATGGCAGCGGAACCGGAACTTATCGTCCAGCCCGAGCTGTACCGGCACGATGGGGCTCGATGGTTGCGGCTCGTGGAATTCGCTCATGGCACGAAAAGTATCAAAGCAAAAGGGTCCCGGAGACGCTGACCCCCCGGGACCCCCTGGAAGCTCACGAAACGACCGCGGTCAGTCCTTGATCAACTGAACGTAGGGCACCTTTTTAAGGGCCCACTTCTTAGTCTGGCGGTCGTACGTCGAGTTGACGAAGCACTTCCAGTTGTCGTCGTCTACGTAATTGAAGTCGGTCCGGTAGTAGTACCCCGGGTACCGGGTCTCCTGGCGGAACTGGATATGCTTCATGTGGCACTCTGCGGCGATGATGCGATGGTAGTTCTCCCACGCCCGCAGCAGCTCGTGGAGATCCTTGGCCCGCATTTTGAGGGAGTCCTCCTTGAGCATCTCCAGCTTGCCTTCGGCCACCTCCAGCATCTTGGCGTTGGTCTGGTACCAGGTGGAAACGCCGCCCACGTACTCGTCCATGATCTTCTGCAGACGGAACTGCAACATCTTGGGTGTGATGTAATGGGGGTTGACGTCGATGGCCGTGGTGTAGTCCTTGTACTGGAGGTAGGTTCTCACCGGCCGGTAGACCTCCTCCACCAGCTCATCCACGCTGCGCGACAGCTCCGGCTTCCAGTCCTTGTTGTCCAGGGCGAACTTCACCATCGCCTTGGCGGCTATCCGGCCCTCGGTGAAGGAGCCGGAGGAGAACTTGTGGCCGGAAGCTCCGACGCCGTCGCCAGCGGTGAAAAGTCCCTTCACCGTGGTCATGCGGTTGTAGCCCCAGGACCATTCCTTCGGAACCCCGGGCAGATCGGTCGGCCCCGAGACCCAGATACCGGCGCAGCCGGCGTGGGATCCCAGGAGATACGGCTCGGTCGGCATGATCTCGGAGGGCTTTTTATCCGGCTCGATGTTCTCGCCCGCCCAAATCCCGCACTGGGAGATGGTCATGTCGAGGAAGTCCTCCCATGCCTCCGCCTCCAGGTGCTTGATTTCTTTAGGCGTCATGTTCTCGGCGAGCTTTGCCAGGGCCGTGGGCGTGTCCATGAAGATCGGGCCCCGGCCCTCGCGCATCTCCTTGAGCATGAGGTGATTGCGCAGGCAGGTTCCCGGGACGCCCTGGCCGTATTTGCCGAAGCGCTTGGTGTCCTTGATCTCGCCCGCGTTGGCCGTGTTGTAATCCTCGCCCAGGCCGTTCATCACCTTGGCCTTGAACAGCAGGAACCAGGCGCCCACCGGGCCGTAGCCATCCTTGAAGCGCGCCGGCACGAAGCGGTTCTCCATCATCGTCATTTCGGCGCCGCACTCAGCCGCCATGGCGTAGGTGGATCCCGCGTTCCACACCGGATACCAGGCGCGCCCCGTCCCTTCGCCCACGGAGCGCGGCCGGAACACGTTCACCGCCCCGCCGCACGCGAGCAGGCAGCACTTGAACTTGTAGATGTACAGCTTGTGCTCCCGCACCGAGAAGCCGGCGGCGCCGGCGACCCGATTGGGATCGTTCTTGTCGGTTACCAGCCGGACGATGAACACCCGCTCCTGGATGTTCTCCATGCCGAGCGCCTTCTTGGCGGCCTCGGCGACGATCCACTTGTAGGACTCCCCGTTGATCATGATCTGCCAGCGGCCCGAGCGCACCGGCTTTCCGCCCTCGGTGAGTTTTTTGTCCTCGTCGCCAGGCTGCTTCCAGATGGGCAGGCCCCATTCCTCGAACAGGTGCACGGAGTCGTCCACATGCCGGCCGATGTCGTACACCAGGTCCTCGCGGATGATGCCCATGAGGTCGTTGCGCACGTAGCGGACGTAGTCCGCCGGGTCGTTCTCGCCCACGTAAGTGTTGATGGCGGACAGCCCTTGGGCCACCGCGCCGGAACGCGACAGCGCCGCCTTGTCCACCAGCTTGATCTTGAGGCCGGTCCCCTCGGCCCAGCGCATGATTTCCACGGCGCAACCGCAGGCCGCCATGCCGCCGCCGATGATAAGGATGTCCACTTCCTCCTGGATGATTTCCGGATTGCCAAATACGTATTCGTTAGCCATGTGTCCCGTGCCTTTTCGTAATCCCCTGTGCCCGACCGCCTGCGGCCGGGTCGGTCAGCCGCGTCCCGTCTTTTGCTTTCGCCAGCACTCCATCAGGAATGGACGAACTGGCTCATGTCGCACTTGTGGGTCCCGTGGGTGAAGAGCGAGCCGTGATCCTCGATTTCCGCCATGTTGGCCGCGGGTTTGCCGGCATAGGGATCGATCGAGCCTTCGGGAGTGGTGCGGATCGGAAATTTGAAGCGCTTGACCGTACCGTTGCGGAACTTGATGGTCCACATGATCGAGTCGGTGCCGCGCAGCGGTTGCACCGAAGCGCCCAAGGGAACGACGTCCGCGTAATGCCGGACCTCGATCGCGTTCTGTGGGCAGATCTTCACGCAGGAATAACATTCCCAGCACTGCTCCGGCTCTTGGTTGAAGGCCTTCATCGCGTGGCCGGTCAGGGAGCCGTCCTTGTCGAGCAGCATCAGATCGTGAGGACAGATGTACATACAGGCGGTCTTGTCCTGGCCCTTGCATCCGTCGCACTTGTCGGTTCGCACGTAGGTTGGCATCGCGATCTCCCGGTTGATGAAACTATGGGAAGGGATTCTCCCCTCGGTTCAAAACGCGCTCAGCGCGCCGAGTGTCCGCTGAGCTTCACTTCTACCCGCTCCTCGTCTTTCAAGCCGCTATAGTATTCGCGGAGGATGGCCAATACCTCCGGCCGGCTGAACTCGTTCGGAATCTCCAGCCCCTCGGATAGGGCTTTGCGCAGCTTGGTGCCCGACAGCAGCAACCGATCCCGGTCTTCGTGGGGGCAGGTGCGGGCGGAAGCCATGCCACCGCACCGGTAACACCAGAAAGTCCAGTCGATCTTGAGCGGCCTGATCTCCAGGGCGTCTCGAGGAATCTCGTCGAAAATTCGATGGGCATCGAAGGGGCCGTAATAGCTTCCGACCCCGGCGTGGTCTCGCCCGACGATGAGATGGGAGCACCCGTAGTTCTGACGGAAGACGGCATGCAGCAGCGCCTCGCGGGGGCCTGCATAGCGCATATCGAGGGGATAGCCCGCCTGAACGACCGTGTCCTTCACGAAGTAATTATCGATGAGGGCGGCGATCGCCCGCGTCCGAACCTCCGCCGGGATGTCTCCCGGCTTGAGGTTGCCGAGCAGGCTGTGGATCAAGACGCCGTCGCAGACCTCGATGGCGATCTTCACCAGATATTCATGAGAACGGTGCATGGGATTGCGGGTCTGAAACGCCGCCACCGTCGCCCACCCCTTCTTCTCGAAGATCGCCCGGGTTTGGGCGGGGGTCATGTAGATGCCCGGGTACCGGGCCGGGAAGTCGCCTTCGGAAAGCAGCCTCACTGGACCCGCCAGGTTCACCGGCCCCTGGTCCATCACCATTTTTACCCCGGGGTGTTCCGGGTCCGTGGTCTTGTACACCATCATGCACTCGTGGGCCTTATCGATGGTGTACTTCTCGGTGACCTTCATGGTCGCCATGATGGCGCCGGCGTCCCCGTCCACCAGGGCGATTTCCATGCCAGCTCGGATGCTCTGCGCCGTGACCTCGTCGGTGGAGAGGGTGATGGGAATGGGCCAGAAGAGGCCGCTGGCGGTCTTGTAGCCGTCGCATACCCCTTCCCAATCGGCCCGCGTCATGAACCCGTCCAGGGGCGTGAAGCCGCCGATCCCGAGCATGATGAGGTCGCCTTTTTCCCGGGAAGAAAGGCGGACTGCGGGCAAACTCCGCGCCCGCTTTAGTTCTTCCTCGCGAGCCTCGTCGGGGAGCAACAGGGGCTTAAGACCTCCCCCTCCGTGGGGATTCACCAACCTGGGCATTTTCTCCGCCTCCTGGCCAAGCTTCTCTGTTTTTTTCGCCAGAGGAAAATAGCATGGTGCCCCTCACGGCTTGATGCATTTATTTTATTGATGGATAAAAGGGAATTTTGTGGCTTCCGGAGGAGCTTCATGGAAGCTCCAATCCCTCGGGTAGCCGTCCTTTCGTCCAGAAACCGGCGGAAAGCTCCACCACGACAGGTTCCGGGGCCGTACGCCGGGGGCGGCCGTAGCTGTCCGGCTGGATCGACTCTCCGCCTTGCTGGGGTTCTAGGACCAGAGCGGGCCCCTCCTCGAGGATTTCCACCACGATGTAGGGAATGCCGTAGTAGCGAACGGTTTTTCCGATAAGCTTGCGGAAAGCACGCAGATTTTTTGTATCTTTTTGTTTCATTGAAGAAAATATTGTTGTGAAGGGGGCGGGAGGTCGGGAGCGGCTAAATTTTTCCCCTGCCGTGGCAGCGTTGACTCTCTCCACCACTGCAAGCTACAATTCTTTTCTCTTTCGGGCGCGGGGTGGAGCAGTCTGGTAGCTCGTCGGGCTCATAACCCGAAGGTCGTAGGTTCAAATCCTTCCCCCGCAACCATTGCTCTTTAACAATCGAACAGCCGATCGGTGTGGGCACGGGTTAGAGGGGTCGTGGGGTGCGCTTTTGAGCAGCGGCTTTGAAGGACCCTGAAGCTTGGGCTCATGCCGAGGAGTTCTGTCACGGGAGCCTCCTTTGAGGTTGGAGTAGAGGGGGGTTTTCGAGGACTTTGAGTGGGATGAGCCTTGGCCCGCAGTTTCCGCCTCCCCGTTGGGGGGGTGGGGATGTCGGGCGGATCGGAATTGAACTGGAGAGTTTGATCCTGGCTCAGATTGAACGCTGGCGGCATGCCTTACACATGCAAGTCGAACGGTAACAGGCCTTTCGGGGTGCTGACGA
>NZ_JBRBEM010000012.1:64170-122185 GCF_052805615.1 Pelomicrobium sp. P1 | reverse complement strand
GCAGGCCGAGGGCAAAACCACCATCCTCGAAATCCTGGTCTCGCGCGAGCTCGGCGACCCCTTCCGCCGCGACGCCCTCTCCAAGCCCAAACGGCTGCTGGAAAAGTACAAGGACTACGTGTGAGGCGCGGCGGCATCGGGATCCTCGTCAGTCGGCGTGGGCACGCTCGAATTCCAAAATCTGTTCGAAGCCCATCAGGCGGCTGAAGCGGTCGAAGTCGTAGAGATCCCCGGGCACGGGCTCGGACGAGCCCGTGTCCCGCAGGGCCTGGTAGGCTCGCTCCAGGGCCGCGCCGGGGGCGAGAAAGCCCGTGGCAGGAAAGATCGCGATAGAGAAACCCAGCTCCTGCAGGCGTTTCGCGCCCAGCAGCGGTGTACTGCTTTTTTCCACCATGTTGGCTACGAAGGGTAGTTGAAGGTCCGGCCGATGCGGGCTATCTCCTCCTCGCTCTCCGGGGATTCGATGAATAGGATGTCCGCACCCGCCCGGGCGTAGGCTTCGCCCCGACGCAGCGCCTCGCCGAGACCGATGAAGGTGCGCGCATCGGTCATGTAGAGGACATCGAATCCCATGAGGCGGCGATGCGCAGCGAAATCATGTCGAATACGCCAGGGGCGACGATGAAGCGGCGACGTCGCTGCCTCTGCTTGAGGCTTTGCGTCAATTCAATCAAGGGGCCACACGCCAGGTTTCGGCGGTTTTACAGCAATAAGTCCGCCTTAAATAGCATGCGAATTTACCCCCCGCTCTTACACGAAGCCCCCTTTTTGGAAGGCCACGGTCGCATCACTTCCTCCGTTCAGAGAATGACTTCTACCTCAGCAGGGCCGTCGCGCTCCAGCACGTTCACGGCCACGTCCGTGCCGTGACGCCGCAGCAGGATATGGAGCAGCGTGTCGCCGATGCGCAGGTTGCGCACCTGTACCCAGTCCAGAAAATCCGGCAGGCGCGGATGGCGCAACCGCACCGTCTTCAACGCCGCATCGAACTCGAGCCCTAAGCACGCCTGCAATAACGCAAACGGCGCCGCGGCCGCCCACGCCTGGGGTGCGCAGGCCACGGGGTACAGGGTGGGCCCCTTGTCCCGCTTGCGGCGGAAGCCGCAAAACAGCTCGGGCAGACGGCGCAGGTCCATGTGCGTGGCGGCGTCGAACAGGGCCGAGGCAAGCTTAAGCACCTTGTCCGTGTGGCCGTAGCGGGCAAGTCCCAGACCGATCAGTGCATTGTCATGGGGCCACACCGAACCGTTGTGATAGGAAGCGGGATTGAAGCGTGCCTGCCGTGCGCTCACGGTGCGAATCCCCCACCCGCTGAAGAAGTCGTTGCCGAACAGGGCCTCCGCTACCCGAGCCGCCCGCTCAGGGCGAGCGATGCCGCTGAAAAGGACCTGGCCGGCGTTAGACGTGCGCACGCGGCAGGGCTGCTTGTCGCCGTCCAAGGCCAACGCATAGAGCCCCAGCTCTTCGCACCAGAACCGCTCCTCGAAGCGCTCCCGCAGCACCCGCGCCTGCTCGTCGAGCCGCGCCGCGAGAACCGGCTCCCCCATATCCCGGGCCATACGGGCGGCGAGCCGGCGCGCAGCATAGACATATCCCTGCACCTCAGCGAGGGCGATGGGCGCTCGGGCGAGGCGTCCGTCGGCGTGGAAGACCGCATCCTCCGAATCCTTCCACCCTTGGTTGGCAAGGCCGCTGTCCCGCCTGCGCCCGTACTCGATAAAGCCGTCGCCGTCCCGATCTCCGTAGCGATCGATCCAGGCGAGTGCTGCCTTGACCTGGGGCCAGATCGCTTCCAGGGTATCCCGGTCGCCGCTGCGCTGCCAGTACAGCCCCGCCAGCACGACAAAGAGCGGCGTCGCATCCACGGACCCATAGTAGCGCCCGAACGGGATCTCGCCCAGCCGCGCGAGCTCGCACTGGCGCATCTCGTGCAGGATCTTGCCCGGCTCGGCGTCCGCATCCGGATTCTCGGCCGTGGCCTGGTGGGCCGCCAGGAAACGCAGCACACCGCGGGCGATCCAGGGGTCGACCCACAGCATCTCGATGGCGGTGATGATGCCATCGCGGCCGAACGCAGTGGAGAACCAGGGGATGCCGGCGTAAGGGTACGCTCCCTGGGGCGTGTCCGTCACCAGCATGGTGATGTCGGCCATGGAGCGGCATAGCACCTCGTTGTACACACTGTTGGAAGTTTCCACCGCTGCCGCGCGGGCGGCCGCACCCACGAGTGCCTTGCGGGCCTGGCGCATGGCGCTGAAAAAGCCCTCCTGCCGAGGCGGCGGCCGCTCGCCCACCAGGCACTGGACGGTCACAAACACGGGCCGGCGCTCCTTAGGCTCGAGGTCGAACACGAACTCGGCGCGCTCCGCCCTCAGCTGATCCGGCACCGGGTCAAGGCAAAGGCGTGTGCGGCGCGGCAGTCCATCCAGAGCGCTGTAGGAAAACGTCACGGTGCGGGAGTCCACCACTGCCGCCGTGACGCGTCCGCGCCGGCCGCGCCGGAAACCGCGCACCTCGAACAGGTCGGCGAAGTCGGCGTCGAAGTCCAGGGCCACGCGCACCCGCAGCCGCCGGTCACCGTAGTTGCGGATCACCAACATCTCGTAGCACGCCGACTCCCACAGGAACTTGGCTCTGGAGACGTGTATGGTGTCCTTGGGCAGTACCAGCACGCCGCCTTCGAACACGTCCGGATTGGTGAGATCCACGTTGAGCACGGCGTTGTTGTTCTGTACCGTGGAGGACAGCAGCAGCGGACGGCGCCCCTGGATGGTGAAAGCGAGCTTGGATAGATATCGCGTGTCCTGGTGGAAGATCCCTTCGGGGCTGTGCTCCGCCGCCACCAGGTCGCCGTAGTGGTCGAACATGGCGAACGTGTCGCCGTGCTTGAGCGTCCGTGGCCGCCGCTCAGCCAGCGAAGAGGTGGCCGGAATATAGAACTCCGGCGTGGGACCCTGGGCCAACGGTTGGCTTTGCGCTACGCTCACGGTCAGCTCCTGCTCAAGCGGCCCTCGTCGCGCGCTCGGCCGCCGCCAAGGCCCGATAGACGGAGAGATAATCGCGCGCCATGCGCTCCGCAGAGAAGCGCTCCTCGAAGCGGTGCCGCACGACCGCCCGGTCCAGCATGTGGACCCGCCGCACGGCATCCACCGCGGCCTCGATCGACTCCACGATGAATCCGGTCACGCCCGGCTCCACCACTTCCGGCACGGAGCCGCAGCGCCAGGCGATCACCGGCGTGCCGCAGGACATGGCCTCGATCATCACCAGCCCGAAGGGCTCCGGCCAGTCGATGGGGAAGAGAAGCCCCAGCGCGTTGCCCAGGAACTCGGACTTTTGCGCTTCATCGATCTCGCCGATGAACTCCACCTGCGGGTCGGCGAGCAAGGGCTTTATTCTTTCTTGAAAGTACGTCTCGTCCACCTTGTCCACCTTGGCGGCGATCATGAGCCGCACGCCCGCCCGGCGCGCGATCTCGATGGCGCGATCGGGGCGCTTCTCGGGCGAGATGCGCCCGAGGAACGCCAGATAGTCGCCCTTCGGCACCGGGTTGAAGCGGCACACGTCCCTGGGCAGCCCATGGTAGACCGTCCCCGCCCAGTGGACGGGCGGCATGGGCAGTCGCTGATGGTGGGAGATGGACACCAGCGGCATGTCGCAGAACTCCCGGTACACCGGATGGATGTCGGGGAGGTCCAGCCGCCCGTGCAGCGTGGTGACCGTCCTGCGGGCCATGTCCCGGAAGATCGGGAAATGGACGAAGTCGATGTGGAAGTGCAGGACATCAAATTCCCGGGCCCGCTGCCGAACCTGCTCGAGCTGCAAGACCATGTACGGCAGCGGCTCCTTGACCCGGGGATTAAGCCTCAGCGCCTCCGGCACGCAGGCCACGAGCCTTGCAGAGGTTGCCGAGTCGCCGCTCGCGAACAAGGTCACGTCATGGCCTTGGCGGACCAACTCCTCGGTCAGATAGTGCACGACGCGCTCGGTGCCTCCGTAGAGCCGGGGCGGAACGCTTTCGATCAAAGGGGCGATCTGCGCAATCCTCATGAAACGGACTCCTGCGGGAATCCAACGTCACAAAAGTGCTGCGAAATCGGCCTTCGATGCGGCGTTATGACGGGATGAGACTGACCTCCTTTTTTTGCTCGCCAGGCGCTCGCTGAACTGCTACTTCCCTGGTAGACGAAACTAATGCCGTTGAGCGCGCCATCGCCTTGCTGACCCGAAAGGCGTACGCCCCCGCCCTCTCCCGGGGGAGTGTCAGCGCGGGCATTCAGACGGCCATCTGGGGACCCGCTGCGGGGTCCAGCCTTGCATTGGGGTCGACGGCTGAAATTTTCAAGGGGGTGGATGATCGGGGGAAGTCCCCCCTGATCCCTGTCCCCCGTCAAAAGAGGTCGAGCTGAGAGCCTGCTCGGGGCGGCCGGAAGCAGCCGGTATCGAGAGGCGGCTGGGCCCGGTTAAAGCCCAGACGCTCGCACGCGAGCTGAAAACGCCTGGCGATCAGCTCGGCGAAGATGCCAGTGCCCCGATGGCGCGTGCCGAAGTCGGAGTCGTAGTCTCGCCCGCCCCGCATCTGGTGGATGAGGCTCATGACATGCTCGGCCTTCATCGGGTAATGGACTTCGAGCCACGCCTTGAAGAGGGGCGCCACTTCGTGGGGCAGCCGTAGCAGCACATAGCCCGCCAGGGTAGCTCCCGCCTCCCGGGCCCGCTCCAGCACCTCTTCCATGAACCGGTCGGTGAGAAACGGGATCACCGGCGCCACCATGACGCCCACAGGGATCCCGGCCGCAGCGAGGCGCCGGACCGCCTCCAGTCGCCGCATCGGGGCGGAGGTGCGGGGTTCCAGCCGCCGGGCGAGGGAGTTGTCCAGGTTGGTGACTGAGACGAACGCCCGGACCAGGTTCTTTTCCGCCATGGGCGCGAGGAGATCGATGTCCCGCTCGATCAAGGCGTTCTTGGTGATGATGCTGAAGGGGTGCTCGCACTCTGCGAGCACCTCCAGGATCGAGCGGGTGATCTTCAGCTCCCGCTCGACGGGCTGATAGGGATCCGTGTTCGCGCCTATGGAAATGACGTCGGGCCGGTAACCGGGCGCTGAAAGCTTACTGCGCAACAGCGCCGCCGCGTTCGCCTTGGCGAAGAGCTTGGTTTCGAAATCGAGGCCGGGCGACAGGCTCAGGTAGGCATGGGACGGGCGGGCATAGCAGTTGTGGCTGATCACGCCGTTGGCGACGAAATCCCCTGTGCCGGTCGTGATGTCGTACAGCTCCTGACGGCGTCCGAGCGGCTCGATCTCGACGATCTCGAGCCTGGCCTCAGATTTCAGGGCCTGAGCCTCGATGTTGCGCTTTCGCTCAATCGCAGGATCGAATACGTTGAAGAACAGAAGGTACTCGTGCAATCCACCTCGGATCCTGACGTGGCGCACCGGCTTTTCTGTATGTGGCCGTCGTATCTCGACGGTTGTATCGAAACCGAATCCCCGCAGGGCGTGCGTCAACACCTCGATCATCTGGAGATCGGTGTTCGATATCCTGATCACCCCGTCGCAGAACGACCCTTCGGCGTCGAACATTCCGGCGACGAACCCGCGCAGCCAGTCGCCCTCCACCGCATACGGCCATTGGATTAACCGGCCGATCGCCGCGACCGACGCGCTGGAGCTCGTTCGGATCGCCTCCATTCGCCGCCGGGCCGGCGTCTTAGGCTGGAACGTGAACCGGTCGGTGCCGATTCCGAACTCTGACAGGAAAGACGCGGCCCGTTCGAGTGCTTCCGAGTTCTCCATCGCAAGACGAAACCGGTGCAGAGCCGCACGGGTACGTCCCGATCGCGTATGGCGGAAGACCCCGAGGTGGCCGTCGCCTCGGATCAGCCCGCACAAATACCCGCGCCGATAGGCGACCGCATCGCGCAAAGGCAAGCACGAAGGTATCGTTCCGAAACCCATCAACGTGTTATTGAGCGTCAAGTAGGGACGCTGGTTTGGGCCAGCGTTTCTCGCCACGAACTTCCATCCGCGTTCGGTGAGGAAGCGGTGATCGCCGCTAGCCACCAGCTCGGCGCCATCGGCGAGACGGATTCGATAGGCCGGTTTGGCGGTTCGCCAATGAGCGAGAACCCGCGTCCTAACGTAGCGCCGGTCATGTCCGCGCTTTTTCGTGCCGTAGATCTCGTCGCCGGCCTCCAACTCAGCCAGCGGCTTGAAACTGCCGTCTCCCATGAGGATTTTGGTGTCGCCGGCCAGGCAGTACACACACCCATGCTCGCAGCCCTGGTACGGGTTGATGGAGCGGTCGAAGGGGATGTCGGGCGAGGCGTTGCGGGTAAGGATGCTCTTCGCCTGGACGAGCGTCACCTCGGTCTTGAGCGGGGGAAGCTCTTCCTCCTCGCTTGACCAGCCGTCGTCGAACGCCTCCCGTCCCCACCGCTCGAAGCGGCCCTGGAGATTACTGGGAGCACCGCGGCCTTTCCTAGGGACAATGGGTTTCATAGCCCGATCTGTTCATGCTTGACCTGGCGATCGAACTCCGCTCCATAAGGCGATGCCGCGTGTTCCTCGACCCGCGGGACAGCGAACAAACCGGGCCAAGCGCCCGCGCTGCTATTGTTGTCCAGCGGGCTGACCACCCCTCGCCCTCCCCGGCTCAGGACGTGCGTATAAATCATTGTCGTGGACACGTCCTTATGCCCGAGCAGCTCCTGCACCGTGCGGATATCGTACCCGGACTCCAATAGGTGCGTCGCGAACGAATGGCGCAAGGTGTGGGGGGTTACCGGCTTGGCGATTCCTGCGTCTCGGGCAGCCTTTCTGATCGCGCGCTGCAGCCGCTGCTCGTCCGCATGGTGACGGATAGACCTCACCGTGGCCCGCCTTGAGGTCTTCCTCGTGAAGCCGCTGGACCCGCGCCAAGTGCTCCGTAAGGGGAGCGACTAGCGTCGTCGGAAGTACCGTCACCCGATCCTTGGACCCTTTGCCCGAACGAATCACGATCTCCCACCGCGCGAAATCAACGTCCTTCACCCGCAAGCGCAGGCATTCCATGACCCGCATTCCGGTACCGTACATAAGCCACGCGGCCAAAGCTGCCACGCCCTCGAGCCTCGAGAGAACGGCATCCACTTCTTTTCGGGTCAGCACCACCGGCACACGCGCCGGACGCTTTGCGCTCGCCACGTTCTCGAGCCAAGGCAGCTCCTTGCCGAGAACCTCCTTGTACAGGAACAGCAACGCGCTTTTAGCCTGATTCTGGGTCGAGGCGGAGACACGTCCCTCCACGGTAAGATGGTTCAAAAAAGCCTCAACCTCCCGCGCTCCCATGGTCTCGGGGTGCCGCTTTCCGTGGAAATGGATGAACCGCTTCACCCAATGGACATACTGCTCTTCGGTCCGGATGCTATAGTGCTTGACGCGGATCCGGTTGTGCAGCCGATCCAGCAACTTGGGTTGTGCGGGTTCCATGCAAGCCTCGACGATGACGGGTTTGATTTTTGGCTCTAGGAGTCTATAAATCAAAGCAAGCTGTTGATTCTTTAATGCAGAAATACGGGTTACTGTATTAATATACACTTATCTGACGCTTTGTAAAGCGTCAGATAGGATCACTGCTGTCCAAAACAGCCGGATCTGGCTGGGCGGCCCCTTGATTTGATGCGGGTTTCGGACGGGTCATGACGGGAATTCAAGAGGGTGCCTCCTTGTGCTGTCCAGGATCAGGTAAAGGCCAGCGCCGCCTGGGGTTGTGTCATCGGGTCGGGTGGCGGGGCGAAGGGCTGATTCAGCCAGGCGTGCAGATCACGATGGGTGAACAGATTCATGCGCAGCAGCGCCACCAGATTGGACAGACTCCAGCCGAAGCGCGAGATCAGTTGCAGGTAGCGCAGGAGCAGCATGGCGATCAAGGCGGTCCAGATCTGGATCTTCACTGCGAAGGCCTCCGTGCCGACGAAGGTCTTGAGTCTCAGGTTCTGCTTGAGTGCCTTGAAGAACAGTTCCACCTGCCAGCGCTCTTTGTAGATGGCGGCCACCGTGGAAGCGCCCAAGCCATGATGATTGGTCAGGAACACCAGCCTCTCGCCGGTATCCTCGCGCACGACCTCCACCCGGCGCAGCAGGTGCGGGCACTTGTCCTGGGCGCCCATACCGGTCAGGCGGATGGTCTGATCCCTGAGGATGTTACGGTTCTTCGGGATGGCATGCTCCTCGACAACCTCGAACTGGGCGTTGTCCTTCATGCGCGTGACGAAGAACACGCCGGAGTCCGTCCAGTGGGCAAACAGCCGATAGTCGTTGTAGCCTTGGGTCTCGACCACGACGGTGCCGGCCGGGAAGGGAATGCGCCAGGCGACCTTGACGTCATGGACGTTGCCCTCGGTGATCACCCCGTAACAGGGCAGGTAGCCGTCATGGTCGAGCACCAGGTGCAGCTTCACCGCGCCCTTGGTGCGGCGGAATCTTGCCCAGTCGAACACCGACAGGCACAGATCGATCACCGTCGAGTCGAGGCTCACGAGCTTGTGCTTGAAGCGAAACTTTCTGGGCAAGCGGATACTGCCCGAGAGCCGCTCGAAGAGCCGGTAGAAGACTTGTTCGTACAACTGCCAGGGGCGGTGCGTGTTGGCGTAGGAAAGCGACGACCTCGCTGGCGCCTCGATGCCCAGGTGGGCAAGCTTGCCTTCGCAGCTCTTGAGGCCCCCTTCAATCTCCCGCAGCGAGTGGGCGCGGCCCAACTGACAGAACATCATGGCGACGAACTGGCTCCAGCTCGACAGGCCCTTCGCGGCGTATTCAGAGCCGGTCTCCTTGACCATGCGCTCGAACTCGATGCGCGGAATCAACTTGAGTATCTGGCTGAACATGCTGCATGATGCATTCACGACGGGCCTCCTTCGGTCGGGTGCGGGTGGGTTTGGCGATGCACCCATACCCTACACCTTCGAATGGCCCGTCGTCATGGGCTGTTTTGGACAAGAGTGAGATAGGATGGCTATTTATAGTTAAGCATCCCCGACCGGACGACCACAGATGACACATCCGTCGCTTCAAAAGCTCCCGTCGGCTGCTTTGCCCTACGTAGCGCAGCTCGCTGCCGAGGTGATAGAGCGTGCAGCCTCGTTCGGAAGCGAACGCTGGGGAGTCACGCCGTACCCCGACGGAATTCGTATTAACGTCGGGTGGACAGAGATTCTCACTGCCTGCCCCAAGTTCATTCATCTGATCGTTGACGGTGTTCGTGCACGGAAGCTCCAGTTGCCAGACGCTGTTTCCCTCATCGAGGGTAAGGACAGCAGAGGCTACTATCCGACCGTTCCGGGTTCATTGAAGGCCAAAATTCCTTACGAGCCGAGCGAGGTCTTTGAGCGGTCGATTGAGGCTCTTCGTCCGGCTCTCCTTAAAGCCGTCAGCCTTGCAGCTCGTCGGCGCGCCGGGCGTGGGGTAAGGGAAGGTCATCGACAAGAGGTTGTCGATGCTTTGGCCGCCCACGTGGGAAGGGTACTTCCATCCCCCAATTTTGCGGTGGTGTCTCAAAATAACATCGCAGTCGGCGCAGAGCTGATGGAAGGTGCATTGCGTCGGGTGATGAGCTCAGAATACGAACGCAATCCTGCCGCACGTCGTGCATGCATTGAACACTACGGTACCGCATGCTTCGTCTGCGGCTTTTCGTTCGAGGCAACGTTCGGCGAGCTCGGTCGCGGCTTCATACACGTCCATCACCTTACTCCTGTCTCATCGGTCGGCGCCAACCATGCTGTCGATCCCATTAATGACTTGAGGCCTGTCTGTCCTAATTGCCATGCAATGCTTCATCGTGAAGATCCGCCTCTGACGATAGAGGCATTGCGAACGTACTTGTCAGATGAAAACGATGCCTAACTTGCCAATCGAGACGGACCTTCGCAAGTAGACTTCGCCGCTTGCTTCGGCCGCTCATTGGCGTCGTTATGCGGCAGGAGTCCCCCCTCTTTTAACGCGCACGAGAGGGGAATCAGGAAGCAGCGCGGTGTAATGTGTGTAAAGGAGGAGAAAACATGGCTGATCGCATCAAATATCTAGAACCTATCTCAAAATTGCCTTAGCAGCATGGTGATACACGCTAACTGCACGA
This sequence comes from Pelomicrobium sp. P1, assembly GCF_052805615.1. Classification (NCBI taxonomy): domain Bacteria; kingdom Pseudomonadati; phylum Pseudomonadota; class Hydrogenophilia; genus Pelomicrobium; species Pelomicrobium sp. P1. Next base: position 112,067 of record NZ_JBRBEM010000012.1, on the reverse strand, counting down.
AACCCAGAAAGTTTGCGGCGTAGTATTCCCAGCGAACCAAGAGGCGGCGCTTCCATTGCAGCCAGGCAAAGGACCTCTCCACGATCCAACGCCGCTCGTAGCGCCGAAGCCGTCGCCCGTCCTGGGTCTTGAGCTTGCGGTTGGAGCGATGCGGCGCAATGAGTTCCACGCCCTCCTTCTTCGTAAGCGTCCGCCGAACACCGTCCTTGACGGCGGCGGAACGCTCAGGCAGCGAGGGGAAGGTCTGAGGTGGGTGTGAGCTGCTCAGCGACCGCCCAGGGCAGCAGCTCGGCGACGCGGCTGACCGGGTGCTCGGCGATGCGCTCGAGCACGAAGCGCAAATAGGCTTCGGGATCAAGCCCGCTGAGCTTGGCCGAGCCGATCAGGCTATAGAGCGTTTTGGCGCGCACGCCGCCGGCATCCGAGCCGGCGAAGAGATAGTTCTTCCGGCCGATGGCCACCGCCCGCAGCGCGCGTTCGGCGGCATTGTTGTCGATCTCGATGCGCCCGTCGTGCACGTAGCGGGTAAGCGCCGGCCAGCGGGTCGTGGCATAGCGGATCGCCTCGGCGAGCGCCGGTTTCTGCGAGAGCTTGCGCAAGGTGTCGATGAGCCAGGCGTGGAAGTCTTCGATGAGGGGCGAGGCGCGAGCCTGCCGCACCTGGGCTCGCGCATGCGGGGGCGCGCCGCGAATCTCCTCTTCAATCGCGTAGAGCGCGCCGATCCGTTTGAGCGCCTCGGCGGCAATCGGCGAGGCGTGCGCCCAGCAGGCGGCCTCGATGATCCGGCCACCCTCGTAGAGCGCGTCGAACCCCGCATAGGCGTCGGCCTGCAGGATGCCGGCGAAGGACTTTAGGTGAGCCTGGGGATGCTCCCCGCGGCGGTTGGGCGAGTAGGCGAACCAGGCCGCGGGCGGCGCCTGCGCGCCAGCCGGCCGATCATCCCGGACATAGGTCCACAACCGCCCGGTCTTCGTCTTGCCTTCGCCTGGCGCGAGCACCGGCACCGGGGTGTCGTCGGCGTGCAGCTTGTCGCCGGCCAGCACGTAGTGGCGCAGCGCCGCAACGAGGGGCGAGAGCAGGGCCGAGCACTGGCCGACCCAGTCGGCGAGCGTGGAGCGCTCCAGCTCCACGCCGTCGCGGGCGTAGATCTCGCTTTGGCGGTACAGCGGCGGATGATCGGCGAACTTGGACACCAGCACATGGGCGAGCAGGCCGGGACCGGCCAGGCCCCGGGTGATCGGCCAGCTCGCCGCCGGCGCCTACACGATGGTGTCACAACGGGCACAGGCGAACTTGGGGCGTACTTGGCGGATCACCTTGAAGCGGGCGGGAATCCGCTCCAGGATCTCGCAGACGTCTTCGCCTAGCTGCTTCAGGGCGCCCCCGCAATCCGGGCAGCAGGCGTGCGCCGGCTCCAGCACGAGCTCCTCGCGGGGCAGATGCGTCGGCAGGGGCTTGCGCACGGGCTTGGCCGTTTCGGCCGGCTTGCTCACCCCCTCCGGAGCCGGGCGCTCGGCCTGGGCCGTTTCCAGTTCCTCCAGCGCCAGCTCCATCTGCGCGAGGGTATCGTCCAGCTGCTCAGAGCGGCGGCCGAAGTGCATGGGCGCAGCTTGGCGATGACGAGCTTGAGGTGTTCGATCTCGGCCTGCTGGGCGGCGACGATGCCCTTGAAGAGGGCGGGATCGTCGGGCAGGGCGGCGTGCGCAGGCATGGCGGGAGTCTACGCGAACCCGTCGACTGTGAACAGCCCCTCGGGATGATGCCTGGTAGAGCCGCGCTACGCGGCCTGCTGCGGTGGCCAGCTCCTTTGCGGGCGGCGCCAGTCGATGCCTTCGAGCAGCATGGCGAGCTGCGCCGGGGTGAGATGCACAGTCCCTTCCGTCGCCTGCGGCCAGACGAAGCGGCCACGCTCCAGGCGCTTGGCCAAGAGGCACAGGCCGTCGCCGTCCCACCAAAGCAGTTTCACGCGATCGCCGCGCCGGCCGCGGAAGACGAACACGTGCCCCGAGAAGGGATCGGCGGCGAGCTTCTCCTGGATGAGGGCGGTGAGGCCGTCGAAGCCCTTCCTCATGTCGGTGGCCCCGGCCGCCAGCCACACGCGCGTGCCGGCGTGCAACCCGATCATCGCAGCGCGCCGAGTACGGCGCGCAGAGCCTCTGTCTCGACGCGCCCCACCACGCGCAGGCGCGCGCCCGCCAGCTCGATCTCGATGTATCCCTTGGGATGGGCTTCGGCCGGCAGGCGCGGCGCCTGGGGTTCGCGGCGCACGGCCACCGGCAGCAGCGTCGCGCCCAACTCGCCCCATTCGCCAGCCCGGTACTTGGCGATCCACTTGCGCACGAGGTTGGCATTGACCCCGTGGGCCAGGGCCACGCCAGCGACCGAGGCGCCCGGCCTCAGGCACAGCTCGACGATCTTGCGCTTCTCGGTGAGGGAGCGGCGCCGGTACGGGCCGCGACCAAGGCGCGCTTCGTTCTCAATGCTCGTTTGAGCCTGCATGGTGTCCACCCTCAAATCGGGTGGACACCTTCGTCGATCCGGGTTGCTCAATCAAGACAGTGATGGCCGGACGCTTACTTCCACGCCCTCCTTCTTCAGCTCTTGGTCCAGGGTGTCGCTGTCGCAGGCGCGATCACCAATAAGATTCTCGGGCTTTGCTTCGATCATGTAGAAGTCGAAGCTCAACTGCACCAGCGTGACCTCGTGATGGTTCGCGGCATGCGTGCTCACCGACAGCGGCAGTCCATGGCGATCCACGATCGCCAGGATCTTCACGCCCTTGCCGCGCTTGGTCTTGCCAACCTCTTCGCCTCCGCCCTTGGCCGAGGCAAAGGCGGCATCGATAAAGCTCTCGCGCTCGTCGATCTCGCCTTCCTCGCGAAGCGTGTTGGCCAAGTCCTTCAGGATCTCGCGCAGTATCTCGCATTCGCACCAGCGCTGAAAGCGCCGATGCACCGTCTTGTAGTTCGGGTAGCACTGCGGAAGCATGTGCCACTGCGCGCCAGTGTTCAGAATCCAAAGGCACCGCTTCGAGCACCTCGCGCGCCGGCACGGGCTTGCGCTCTGCGCGACCTTCGGGGATGTTCTTCTCAGGGAAATGCTCCCGAATTCGCTCCCATCGTTCGTCGCCCAAACGCAGCATGAACCCAATTCTAGAAACTCATACGCGCGCAGATAACAATTTTGATATAGGTTCTAGTGTTGCACTTGTAGATTGAGACCAAGTAAGTTCTAATCTGTTACCTATGTGTCTGGACCGTACCCCCGTCGACGGCCTAACAATCGCTTGCAAGCGACGCCCGAAGCGTGGCGTTAGAGCGCACGCACTTCCATGCCAATAAACTTCTGGCTATAATCTGGCCAGAATGCGATTCTCGATCATCCTCGCCCCGGAGGCCGCCGAAGACCTCCGAAGGCTGAAGGCAAACCTCCGTGCCAAGGTGAAAGAGGCGCTCGAAACGCACCTGAGGCACGAGCCGACGAAGACCAGCCGCAGCCGTATTAAGCGCTTGCGCGGCCTATCCAGGCCGCAATACCGGCTACGGGTCGAAGAGGTTCGAGTGTTCTACGACGTTTCAGGCTCGACTGTCGAGGTACTGGCGATCGTGGCCAAATCGGAGGCTGAGTCATGGCTGGCGCAATTCGGAAGTCCCGAGTAAAGGAGGTCCCCCTGTCCGAGCTGAAGGACGACCTGTCGCGCTTTCTTCGCGAAGCGGAGAAGGGGGAAATCGTCATCACCCGCCACGGCAAGCCGGCCGGTGTGCTGATCGGTTTCGCGTCCGAGGACGACTGGTTCGACTATCGGCTCGAGCACGATTCGCGTTTCCTGAAACGAATTGAGTCGGCACGCAGCAGTTTGCGCGCCGGGCGCGGCGTGAAGCTGGAGGATCTCAAGTGAAAGGGCGCTCTAACCGCGTGGTCGAAAGCGACGCGCGGGAAGAGCGTCCGCGCGCTTCACCGCAGGCGTTAGGCTCGTGATCGGCTGGCGACAGGAGGTACTTATGGCCAAAGCCAGGATCGGCACTATCGGGTCAGGATGGGCCACGAGCTGCAACCGAGGCTGCTGTATGCCTAACAAGCCGCTGCAGCCGGCGCAAGCCGTTGCTTACCCCGAATGAGGTCCATCAGCCGGCCGATCGCACAGTCCGCCAATTGACGGCCCAAGCGGCTACACAGCTTTTCAGGGCCATCACGGAGCGATCCCTTGAGCACCAAAGAAGATCTCGCGACTCCCGCTTTCTGGGACGCTCGCTTTCGCGACAAACGCGCCCCCTGAGATGCCGGGTCCACGCCGCTGGATCTCGAGCGCCACCTGGTCAGAGAAAGCGGCAGCGGTCGAGTATTGATTCCGGGATGCGGTTTAGCCTACGAGCTCCGCACCTTCTTTGAAAAAGGCTACGAAGTGGTCGCGATCGATTTCAGCGTGGCGGCCGTGGAAAGAGCGAAAGGGCTGTTGGGTGCGTTGCAAGACGCCGTGGTGCTCGGAGATTTCTTCTCGTACGATTTCGGTAGAAGGCCCTTCGATCTCGTTTACGAGCGCGCCTTTCTCGCTTACCTGCCGCGTAGGATGTGGCCCGACTACGCGCATCGCTTGGGGGAGCTGCTCCGCCCAGGAGGCAAGCTTATCGGCTTCTTTGTCTACGGCGAGCAGCAGGGAGGTCCGCCATTCTGTTTGAAAGCGAGTGAATTGGTCTAACTTTTGGGCGACAGATTCGAAAAGACGGCGGAAGCCGCTGTAACAACCTCCGTGCCGGTATTCAAGGGCAGAGAACGATGAGAAGTCTGGGCAAAGAGACGATGACGACACAAATTTCCGGACATCCCGTAAAACGGGCGGCTGCAGGCGATCACGGCTACCCGCCGAACGGGAAATGTTACGGGGTAACCCTGCGGTTACTGCCCAGCCGTGCCTAACGATCCGGCTTCCCTCGGATCCGGCTTCCCTCGCTCACCACGGGGGCAATGGGTCCCACGTGCTAACGGAGCTCGCCCCTTATTTAGTCGCGGTCATCGATCTTTCCGGCGTCATCAAGTACGTCAATTCCGTTATCACTCGGGTCATGGGTTACCTGCCGGCCGAGGTCATCGGGCGGCCGTTTCTGGAATTCGTCCAGCGGGAAGACGTGGTTGTAAAGGAGCGCGCCAATCGCGCCCCCGGCTAAGGGGCTCGGGCGGCTTCGGTCATGATCGTGGTTATCCGAATCGCGTCGACTGGCATCGTTCATCGCGTTGGCTATAGCCGACGCCGTGCCGTCACGCAACCCGAATGAGCGCTATCAGCCGGCCGATGACCTAGGCCAGCGCCTGGGGCGGCAGTCGGTCGATATATTTTGCCCGGCGTGCGCGCCAATCGAGACTCTTCACGTAGTCAGAAAGCACGGCTCCACCAATCTTGAGCCCTTGTGGCAGCACGACCTCGAACGGATAGCCCTTGATTTGGCTTGTAATGGGACACATCAATGCCGAGCCCGCCTTGCGGTTGTATATTGATGGAGATATGACCAGCGCCGGACGATGTCCGGATTGTTCATGCCCTGCCTGGGGATTGAACTGCACCCAGACCAGATCGCCTCTTTCGGGCACGTACGCCAACTTGTCATCACGCTTCGCGCCCTACAGGGCCTTCAATTTCCGGCTCCCGATGGCGGTTCTTCGGCGTAATGCGCTTAACCAGGCTTGCCAGACTCGGGCTTTCCTCTGTGACGGGTTCGATAACGATGCGGCCATCATCGATGGAAATTTTCACGCTCGTCCCATCGGTCACATTGAGGGTCTTCGCGAACGCCGCCGGAAGCCGGACGGCGAGACTGTGCCTCCATTTCACGACTCTTTGAGTGCTCATCACCTGCCCTCATAGTCATGTGTCTACAATGCTTCTACTAAAGCAGGATGCCGTCTGCAAATGCCTTCGCGGTGCCGCCTCCACTTGGGCTCATCACACTACACCCACCGCAGTCCAGCATGCCGGCCGGCACCCGGAATCCACGTCTTTGATTAACAAGCGCCGACATTTCCTCCGGCGCATACAGCTCGGGCTCTTCAAGCGAGGACAGATGCCTTTTGCCGTGGAAATAAACGAGGCCCATTTATGAACGAGGACGCAAGCGCTGTCCACGTACAGTCGCTCGCGGAGCGAGACCTGCCGGCCGCTTACGCCGTTCTGCGGGAGCTGAGCGCCCATATGACCTGGGAGCCGTTTCTCGAGCGCCTTGCCAGGCAGCAACGGGCCCACGGCTACACGCTGGTCGGCGCCTTCCGGTCAGGGGAGCTGGTGGGGGTCATGGGCATGCGGCCGCTGGAGACCATGGCGCGCGGGCCGCACCTGCACATCGACGACCTGGTGGTCTCTGCCCGCGCCCGCCGGCGCGGCGTCGGCCGGCGGCTGCTTGCCTACGCCGAGGGGTACGCCCGGGAACAGGGGCTCAACGCGGTCTTTCTCGACAGCCGGGCAGACGCAGTGACGTTCTACGCCGCTTTGGGGTACCGGCCGCACACAGCGACGGTGATGCGCAAGGATTTCATCGAGACATAGAGAGGCGTACGGTCTTTTCGTCGATGGCGCCGGATCCGGCAGCAGCGCAAGTCGGTCTTGTGCTACGATCGTCCACTCGGCGCGGGCCGGCGAAACGGCAGCGAACCTGGCGCGGAATTCCTCGCACCTCACGGCCTGTGGGTGGCCCTTCCCGGCGAGGCGCCGCCGTGGGGGTCCACGGAAGACAAGTCGGAAAAAAACGTCATGGCATGGTCCATTCTGATCGTTGCAGGTTTGTTTGAAATCGCCTGGGCCATCGGGTTGAAATATACGGACGGCTTCACCCGCTTCTGGCCCTCTTTGGCCACCGGGTTCGCCATGATCGCCAGCGTGGTTCTGCTGGGGCTTGCGGTCCGGACGCTCCCCGTCGGCACCGCCTACGCCGTCTGGACGGGGATCGGCGCCGTGGGGACCTTCGCCCTCGGCATCGTGCTGTTCAACGAGCCCGCCTCGGTTGGGAGGATCTTGTGCGCGGCCCTCATCTTCGGGGGCATTCTCGGCCTCAAGCTCACCCATGCCTCCTGACCTCCCCGTGACACAAGTGCTCGCCCGGGTTCCCGGGACCTACGAGAAAGCTGAACGTTTTCATTTCGTCGAGGCATAGAATGCGCTCCCTCGCCCATCTCTTCTCCAACAACCGCCGCTGGGCGGCCCGGGTCACGCGGCGCAGCCGGACTTTTCCCAGCGGCTTGTGGCCCAGCAGGCGCCGGAATACCTGTGGATCGGCTGCTCCGACAGCCGGGTTCCCGCCAACGAGACCGTGGATCTCCCGCTCGGGAAGCTTTTCGTCCACGGCAACGTCGCCAACGTGGTGGTCCATACCGACCTCAACTGCCTTTCGGTGCTCCAGTACGCCGTCGACGTGCTCAAGGTGGGCCACGTGATCGTCTGCGGCCATTACGGCTGCGGCGGAGTGCGGGCGGCGCTGACCAACGCGAAGCTTGGGCTGATCGACAACTGGCTGCGCCACGTGCAGGACGTGCAGCGGCAGCACGGGGCGCTGCTGGCGGCGCTCGACGACTCGGCGCGGGCGGACCGGTTGTGCGAGCTGAACGTCATCGAGGAGGTGCGGCACGTGTGCGAGACCACCGTGGTCCAGGACGCCTGGGCGCGAGGGCAGCCGCTCATGGTCTACGGCTGGATCTACGCCCTGCAGGACGGCTTGTTGCGGGACCTGGACGTGACCATCGCCGACCTGGCCGAGCTGGACAGGCAACGCCAGGCCGCCCTCGCCAGGCTCGGCGAAACCACGCCACCCATCGCCGCGCCGGGTCTGCGCCCTCGTTGATCCATCCAATTGCGCCAGGGTCCCTCCGCGACCATGCCGAACGCCCCGACTCCCCTGCTTTCCCCCATCGAAGCCCGGGTTCTCGCGGTGCTGGTAGAGAAGCAGCGCACCGTGCCGGACACCTACCCCTTGAGCCTCAACGCCCTGGTGGCCGGCTGCAACCAGAAGACCAGCCGCGACCCGGTTATGGCCCTGGACGAAGCCGAGGTGCAGACAGCCCTCGATCGTCTCAAGGCGCAAACCCTGGTCATCGAATCGAGCGGCGGGCGGGTGATGCGCTACGCCCAGAACATGGAAAAGACGTGGCAGATCCCGTCCCAATCGGCGGCCCTGCTGGCGGTGCTGATGCTGCGCGGCCCCCAGACCGCCGGAGAGCTGCGCCTCAACTGCGAGCGCCTGCACCGGTTCGCCGACATCTCGGCGGTGGAGGGTTTCCTGCAGGAGCTGGCCCAGCGACCGGCGGGGGCCCTGGTGGCCGAGCTGCCCCGTCAGCCCGGCGCACGGGAAAGCCGCTGGACTCACCTGCTCTGCGGGACCCCGGCGTCAAGGGAATGGATTCCCGCCACGCCCCCCATGGCCAGCGACCGCGGCCCCGCGGCGATGGATTTCTCCGCCCTCGCCGAGCGCCTCGCCCAGCTCGAAGCCGAAGTCGCGGCGTTAAAGGCCCTGGTAGCCGAGCTGCGGGGGAGCCGCGACGGCCTTCCGTGACCCACGCACTCATGCTTGCGGGGCGCATTGTCCGCTCTGGCGTCCCCGAGGTGGCGCAAAGCAATGCCGTCAAGGCTTCCGCCGCCTTCGGGACAGGGCGCCGACCACCATCCCCAGGGCGAACGCGGCCCCCAAGGCGCCCGCCTCGGGAAGCAAAGCGCTCTCGAGCCCGACCCCGGAGAGGGAGCGGGGTGGACACGCCACCCGGGCCAGCTCCTCCCGGGTGATCTGGGTCATGTGGGGGATCTGGTCGAGCCCGTAGACGCAGATCTCCCCGCCCGGCAGGGCGCAGAAGCGCTCGGACGGGCATCGGGTGAGAATGTTCTTTTCCACGCCGGGCCCGCAGCGGGCGCCGGCGCTCTGGAGCACCTGGATCGTGACCTCGGGGTATTTGGAGATCTGTTCCGGCATGGCGCCTCCTTGTCACAAGACGGGGAAAACAGGGGGCAAACGAGACTTGGCGAGCATCCTTCCATTAGGCGCTAAGCGGTAAATGGCTGGAACCTATCCCGAAATCGCGCGCACGGTAAGGCGTGCTTTAGCGCGCCCTGGCGGCGCTTCCGGATGCGTGGTGCGTTTCGCTGCGCTCTATGCACCCTACTCCCTTTTGAGATACGTTTTAATCGACCCTTCACCGGATTGATGAATGAGCGCTCTGCCGATCGGGCCCGCGGCCTGGTGGCGACTCGGTCTGGGCCTCGCCGCCGCGGCCCTGGCGGCCGCTTTCGCCGTGCATTTCATGACCGGCATGCCGGGAAAATCCCACACGGGCCCTCATCCGCCCCTCTCGGCGGAAGAGAGGCTCCTCCGCGACCGGCTTGAGCGGCACGTCGGGACCCTGGCGGGGGAAATCGGGGAGCGGAGCCTCTGGAACCCCGCCGGCCTGGAAGCGGCGGCCCGCTACGTCCGGGACGCTTTCGAGCGGGAGGGCTGGCAGGTGACCGAGCACCCGTACCGGGTGGAAGGGATCCAGGTCAGGAACGTCGAAGCGGCCAAGCCCGGTATTTCCAGACCCCGGGAGATCGTCCTGGTAGGCGCCCACTACGATTCCCTCGCCGGCACGCCGGGCGCCAACGACAACGCCACCGGCACGGCGGCCTTGCTCGAGCTCGCCCGGCTGCTCAAGGGGCGGCCCCTGGCGCGCACCCTGCGCCTGGTGGCCTTCGTCAACGAAGAGCCGCCCTTCTTTCATACCGATGTCATGGGGAGCCGGGTCTATGCCCGGCGCGCTCGGCAGAGGAACGAAAACGTCGTAGCCATGCTCTCGCTGGAGACGATCGGCTACTACACCGATCGCCCCGGAAGCCAGTCCTACCCCGCTGGGCTCGGCCTCTTCTATCCCGGCACGGGAAACTTCATCGCTTTCGTGGGCAACCTTTCTTCCCGGGAGTTGCTACGCCGAGCGATCCGGGCGTTCCGCGAAAGCACGCCCTTTCCCTCCGAAGGCGGAGCCGTGCCAAGCTGGGTGATGGGGGCGGGCTGGTCGGACCACTGGTCCTTCTGGGAGGAGGGCTACCGGGCCATCATGGTGACCGACACCGCCCTGTTCCGCTATCCCTATTATCACTCCCCCCAGGACACGCCGGACAAGGTGGACTACGAATCCATGGCGCGGGTGGTAAGCGGTCTGGCCCACGTGGTCGCCGATCTGGCCGACGGGAGTCCCTAGCGGGCGCTCCGGAGCCGGGGCGACGCAGTCCAGGGGTCTGCATCGGTCCCGTATAATGACCGCCCGCTCCCGGAAACCTCCTACCCGCCCGCCTCCCGATCCATGCCGCCCGGCCGCAACGACCCCTGCCCCTGCGGCAGCGGAAAGAAGTACAAGCACTGCTGCGGTGCCGCCGGCGCGACACCTCCCGCGCAGCCCCTCGAGCGCGCCCGGGCGCTGCTGCAGGCGGGCCGTGCCGCCGAGGCGGAGCCCCTCCTGCGGCGTATGGCCGCCGAGCGTCCCGGGGATGCTGCCGTCTGGAATCTGCTCGGCTTGTGCGCCCATCACCAGGGACGCGGCGAAGCGGCGGTGGAGGCCATGGCGCGAGCGTCGGCCCTCGCTCCCACGCAACGAGCATTCCAGGCCAACCTGGGCCTGCTGCTCGCCGAAGCCGGCCGCCTCGCCGAATCGGAGCAGGTGCTGCGCCGCGGGCTCGAGCGCTGGCCCCAGGATCCGAACCTCCACGGCCTCCTGGGCGGCGTGCTCCAGCGCCAGGGGCGGGCGGACGAGGCCCTCGCCCATTTTGACCGGGCGGTCAACCTCGCCCCCCAGGACAGCGCCGCCCACACCAACCTGGGCCAGGCGCTATACAGCCTGGGCCGGTTCGAGGCGGCCCGCGCCGCCTTGACCCGGGCCATCGCTCTGGACCCGGGCAATGCCATGGCCCACAACAATCTGGGCAATGTGCTGGGGGATCTGGGCGACGGGGCCGGGGCGATCCGCTGCTACGAGCAGGCCGTCACCCTGCAGCCCGGCTTCGCCATGGCGTGGCATAACCTGGCGCGGCAACTGCGCCAGGGCGGGGTGGGCCTGCCGGCGTTGCACGCCGCCCGCCAGGCGGCACGGCTCACGCCCGGGAACCCGGGCCACTGGCAGCTCGTGGCGGATGCCGTCGAAGGTCTCGACCCCGCAGCCCTTCCCGAGGATCTCGAGCCGGACCTGGTGGCCTGCCTCGCCCGGCCCGACGTGGACGCGGCTCCCCTCGCCCAGGCGGCGCTTCACGTGCTCCGCCGCGATGCCGCGTTCGCCGGTGCCCTGGCGGCGGCCCGGCGGCAAGAGGCGATCGAGCCCCACCTGGAGGCCTTCGACCGGCCCTTGTTCCTGCACCTCCTCGCCCGCACGCCGATACCCGATCCCGAGATGGAAGCCCTCTGCGCTGGGCTGCGGGCGCAAGCCCTCGCCTGCTGGAGCGATCCGGCGCGCCGGCTGGCGTCCGAACAGGCGCTGCGGCTCCTGGCGGCCCTGGCAGCCCAATGCTTTCTCAACGAGTACCTCTACGGGGAGAGGGACGAGGAGCGCGACCAAGTGGAAGCCCTGCTGGCGACGGCATCGGCGCCACCCGAAGAGGACGCCCTCACGGCCGGCACCCGGCTCGCCCTCATCGCCTGCTATCGCCCGCTCTTTACCGTTCCCGGCGTTGACGCCCTCGCGGCGCGAGCCAAGCACCCCCTGGTCCAGCCTCTGGTGGCGCAGCAACTGGAGGAGCCGCGGGAGGAGTTGCGCCTGTGGGAGGTCCTGCCCACCCTCTCCCCGCCGGCGGGCCCGGTCAGCCTGGCGGTTAAGCGGCAGTACGAGGAGAACCCCTACCCGCGCTGGTCCGCCCTGCCCGCTTTCGTCGGCGCCTATCCCCTGGCGGCGCGGCTGCGGGCGGTATGTCCACGGCTTGCGGAGGCCGACCTGGCGCTGCCCGAGCGGCCGCGCATCCTGGTCGCCGGCTGCGGCACCGGCCGGCACGCGGCCATCACCGCGATGCTGAACCCCAATGCCAAAGTCATCGCCATCGACCTGAGCCGGGCGAGCCTCGCCCACGGGATGCGCCAGGCGCGGAAGCTCCGCCTCGGCAACCTCGCCTTCGCCCAGGCGGATCTCCTCGACCTGGCAAACCTGGAGGAGTCCTTCGACGTGATCGAGGCGGCCGGCGTGCTCCATCATCTGGAGAGGCCCCTGGACGGCTGGCGGGCACTGCTCGGCCGGCTGGCGCCCCAGGGCTTCATGAAGGTCGCCCTCTATAGCGAGGCCGGGCGCGCGGCGGTGGTGGCGGCGCGCAGCCTCATCGCCGAGCGGGGATTCGCGCCCGATGCCTGCCTGGCCGGCAGGCAGGCCGCGGGCATTCGGGCCTGCCGCCAGGAGATTCTCGCCCTCCCCGACGACCATCCCGCCAAGGCGGTGGCGCGCTCATTGGACTTCTATACCCTCTCGGGCTGCCGCGATCTTCTGTTCCACGTCCAGGAGCACCGCTTCACCCTTCCCCAGATCGCGACAATGCTCGATGCGTTGGGGCTTGAGTTCCTGGGCTTCGAGCTGGACGCGCCCGGGCTCGCCGCCCGCTACCGGGCCGAGTTCCCCGGCGACCCGGCGCTGCAGTCCCTAGAGAACTGGGCCGCCTTCGAGAAGTGCCATCCCACCACCTTCGCCCACATGTACCAGTTCTGGGTCCGCCGCGCGGGGGATTGAACCTCGAGAGGCCGCATCGTTGTAGGGTGCGCTTCAGCGCACCGCCTGAGGCAGGTCCCCTTGTACCGCTGACGGCGCGTTTCGCTCGCCTGCCGCGACGAGGGCACCCCAGGCAGGCTTCGCTCAACACACCCTGCCCGCTCCCTGCGAGTTCCGACGCCCGCCTCAGGGGGCTCGGTAGGTCACCCGGTGGCTGCGGAAGATACGCTCCACCGTGCCGTCGCGGCGCAGCGCGTCCATGGCCTCCTCCAGCGCCAAGGCAAGCTCGGTGGCCTCCGCTTTGACCGCGAGCCCCAACACCCAGCCGGTGAGAGAAAGACCCGCGCTCCGCGCTTCGAACGGGGTGACCGCGATGTGGGTGTGGGTGCCGTCCAGAACCCCTTCGATCTCGGAGCGGGGCGCGAGCACCGCCGCCACCTCTCCCGCCGCGAGGGCCCGCACCGCGTCGGCCGCGGTTCGGTAGCGCACCACGTTCTCCCGCAGGCGGCCGTTCCATACGGTGCTCAGGAAGTCGTCCGGCAGGGTTGCCAACTCGACCGCGATCTTTTCGTGGGCGAAGGCCTCCAGGCCCGCCACGTCCTCGACCCGGGGGATGCGGCGCGTATCCCGGGCGAGGGCCATCTGCTCCCGGTGATAAGGCGCGAGGATCTTGACCTGAGGGTTCTTCTGCGCGAGATAAGGGTCCACGGGCACATGCAGCATCGCGTCGGCGATCCGTCCGCCCAGGTAATGGCCCTTCCACACCATGTTGCGCAGGTCGTCGTTCATGTCCTCGTCGGCGTTGAACCAGACGAGCTCGACCCCGAGCCCCAGTCTTTCCCCTAGCGCTTGCGCCAGGTCCACGTCGATGCCGCGGCCCGCCTGGGAGAAAGGCGGGAAATCGTTGTACACCGCGAGGCGCAGGCTCCCCCGCTGCTGCAGCTCGGCGAGGGTCTCGGCCTGCACCGCCAGCGCGGCGCCCGCGCCCATGACGAACCACGCCCACAGAACCAGGGCCGTCCTATTCCTCCCCATGGACCGACTCCAGCCACGCCCGGATCGCCCAAAGCGCCTCCTGGCTCAGAATTCCTTCGAAAGGCGGCATGTACACCCGCCCGTCCCGGGATGAGCCCTTGCGCACCCGCATGACATAGATCTCGTCTCCTTCATCGCCCTTGGGCAGATGGCGCAGGTCCGGGGCGATGCCGCCCGAGACCGCCTCCAGCCCGTGACAGCGGGCGCAGTTCTGGTTGTACGCGGAAGCGCCGATGGCGATGGCCTGGGGGTTGCCCCGGTACGGGTTGGTGGAGCGCCACTCCGAACCGAGGGGCTGCAGTCCCGAGACATCCACCGGCTGCGGGGTCACGTCTCCGTGGGCACGGGCCATCACAGGGCCCAGCCCCAGCAGTACCGCCAGGACCCGGGCATACATCCGTCCAGTCTTTCGTTCCTTTCCCATCGTGCTCTTCCCAATCGTCATACCGAAGCGAAGCCTGCCGAAGCCGGCCATGGAGCAGCATTCATGCCAGCGTGGTGGCAAGGGGACAACCCGCGCCATGAAAGAAGACGCCCGTGGTGTTTGCCAGGAGCCGAATGGCCCGCTTTTTGTTACAGTAAGAATTGCCGCCAGTGCGACTGTCCCATTTTGGTACACAATCGGCGAAAAGCTCCCGCGCGAGTGGTTCCGGCGGCGATTGGAGAGGAGGAAGCATGAAAGCGCCCGCCCATGAGCCGGGCCGCGCCATCCAGGCGGCGCGGGATCTTTTCTTCCATAAAGCCGAGGCGCCCGACGGGCTCCTGCGGGAACCCATCATCCGTTCATGGCAGCGCTGCCGCCAGGCGGGGCTCCCCGCGGAGCAGCGCTCGCGGGAAGCAGAACGGCTCGAGCGGCTGGTTTTGGCGGAGAAGCGGGAACAGCACCTCGTCCTGATTTCCCACGCCGAGCCGGTGATGGAAACCCTGTACCAGGAGATACGCAACACGGGAAGCATGGTCCTTCTGGCCGATCCGCAAGGCTTCATCCTGCACTCTCTGGGGGATCCTGACTTCGTGGAAAAGGCCCAGCGGGTCGCCCTGGAGCCCGGAGCCTCCTGGGCGGAAGAATCCAAGGGCACCAATGCCATCGGCACGGCGGTGGCGGAGCGCTCGCCGGTGGCCGTGCACGGCCCGGAGCATTACCTGGAGCGCAATGCCTTTCTCACCTGTTCGGCCGCACCCATCTTCGATCCCAGCGGCCGCGTCGCCGGGGTCCTGGACATCTCGGGCGATTATCGAAGCCATCACGCCCACACCCTCGCCCTAGTCAGGATGTCGGCCCAGATCATCGAGAACCGGCTGATCAATACCCGGTTCGACAAGGAGATCATCGCCTACTTCCATCCCCGTCCCGAGTTCCTGGGGACCCTGTGCGAGGGCATCGCGGTCTTTTCCTATACGGGTCAACTGTTGGCGGCCAACGGGAGCGCTCTTTATCAGCTCTGCCTGTCGCGGGACGCTTTGCACGCCCACACCTGGGAGTCCCTCTTCGATTCCTCCCTGGAAGGCCTGCTGCAACGGGCGTATTCCGGCAGACCGCCCACCACCCCTGTCTACCTGAGGAACGGGCTGCGAGTCTTCCTGCGGTTGAGGGCCGGCGGACCCAGGCTTTCCCCGCCCCTTGTTTTCGTGCAGGAAGGCCGCGCTTTCCCCAAGGCGGAAACGCCGGCCGCCCGCGGGGGACGGGACTGTTCGTTGACCCTCGACGCCCTGGATCTGGGGGATCCGAGGATGCACCGCCTGGTGGAGCGGGCGAAGTTGATCGTGGACCGGGACATCCCGGTGCTCATCCAGGGTGAATCCGGCGCGGGCAAGGAGCTCTTCGCCCGGGCGCTATGGGGCAGCGGCCCTCGCCGGCACCAGCCCTTCGTCGCGGTCAATTGCGCGGCGATCCCCGAAACGTTGATCGAGTCCGAGCTGTTCGGCTACGAAGAAGGCGCTTTCACCGGGGCGCGGCGCAAAGGCTACGTAGGGAAAATCCAGCAGGCCGACGGCGGGACCCTGTTCCTGGACGAAATCGGGGACATGCCCTTGCCGCTCCAGGCCCGCCTGCTGCGGGTCCTGCAGGAGCGCAGCGTGACCCCGCTGGGCAGCGGCAAGTCCTGTCCGGTGGATTTTTTCCTGATCTGCGCCACCCACCGCAACCTGCACGAGGAAGTGGCAAAGGGCAAGTTCCGCCAGGACCTTTATTACCGGATCCGGGGCATCCGCTTCCAGCTCCCTCCCCTACGGGAGCGGGCCGACTTCGAGAAACTGGTCCATTTTCTCCTCGCCCGGGAACACCCGGCCGGCGCTTCGGCCCAGGTCTCCGAGGAGGTGATGGCGGCTTTCCGCCGGCACGCCTGGCCCGGCAACCTGCGGGAGCTTCACAGCGTGCTGCGCGCCGCGGTGGCCATGGCCGGTGCTTCGCGCCTCATCGCCATGGAACATCTGCCGGAAGAGTTCCTGGAGGAGATGGCCACCGGCACTTCCTTCCAGGATGCAGGACCCGCGTCCGGGCGACCCACGGTGGAAAAGCTGGAAGAGATGGAAGCAAGCGCCATCCAGCGGGTGCTCGCCGAGACCGGGGGCAACGTTTCCGCTGCCGCCCGGCGGCTGGGCATCAGCCGCAACACCATCTACCGTAAGATGGCAGCCCTGCGCGGCAGGGATCGTTGCTAAGCCCCGCCGCGGTCTGCGCGGGGCGAAGCGAGGCGCACCCGGCAGCACGGCGAACGGTGCGCCTTTGGCGCACCGTTCCGTGCACGCTTCGTGACTCCTCGGGCTAGCGCTTCAGCTTGAAGACCCACAGCATGCCGCCCTGCTCCAGGTAGGCAACCCGCTTGGCCACTTCTCCGCCCCACAGGGGCACCGCGCCGCCCCAGCCGGAAGCCACGGCGACGTACTGCTCGCCGTCCATCTCCCAGGTGACGGGCGGCGCCACCACTCCGGAGCCGGTCTGGAAGGCCCAAAGCTCCTTCCCGGTCTTGGCGTCGAAGGCCTTCAGATAGCCCTCGGGCGTCCCGGCGAATACCAGGCCGCCGCCGGTCGCCAGCACTCCTCCCCAGAGGGGTGCGTTGTTCCGGTACTCCCACAAGATTTTTCCGCTTGCCGGGTCCACCGCTCGTAGCGCGCCGATATAATCGTCATAGAGGGGCTTAATGGTGAAGCCGGCGCCGAGAAAGGCCGCGCCCTTCTTGTAGGCGATGGGCTCGTTCCAGATGTCCATGCACCACTCGTTGGCCGGCACGTAAAATAGGCCGGTATCCGGGCTGTAGGCCATGGGCTGCTGGTTCTTGCCGCCCAGGAATGAAGGGCAGCTATAGACTACCTGGCCCTTCTTGCCGCCAGCGCTGTGCGCCGGGTTGCCGGGGCGGTTGTCGGGGACGTAAAGGGGCCGCCCGCTCTTTTCGTCGATGCCCTTGGCCCAGGTGATCTTGCTCACGAAGGGAAAAGCCTTGATGAGCTTTCCCGTCACCCGGTCGTTCACGTAGAAGAAGCCGTTGCGGTCGGCCTTGCCCCCCGCCTTGACGAGCTTTCCGTGCATCTTCAGGTCGAAGGGCACGAACTCATTCACTCCGTCGAAATCCCACCCGTCGTGGGGCGTGCTCTGGTAGTGCCAGACGATCTTGCCCGTATCGGCGTCGATGGCCACGGTGGCGGCGGAATAGAGGTTGTCCCCGGGACGCACCCAACTGTTCCAGGGCGCCGGGTTGCCGGTGCCGGCGTAGATCAGGTTGGTCTCCGGGTCGTAGGTGAAGTTGTTCCAGGTGGCGGCGCCGCAGGTCTTCCACAGATCCCCCGGCCAGGTGGCATTCGGGGATCCGGTGATCCCGTTCTCCTTGCCGTTGAGGTAACCCATGTGGCCTTCGCACACGGGGCGGGTCCAGATCAGCCGGCCGGTCCTGGCGTCGCGGGCGTCCACCCGCCCCACTACGCCAAACTCGCCCCCCGAGACGCCGGTCACCACCATGCCCTTCACGATCAAGGGCGCTGCCGTGTAGGAGTACCCCGCTTGATAGTCCGCCAGCTTTTCTTTCCACACCACCTTGCCCGTGTCCCGGTCCAGGGCCAGGAGCTGGGCGTCCAGGGTGCCGAAGATGACCAGGTTGTCGTAGAGCGCGGCCCCCCGGTTCACCACGTCGCAACAGGGCATGATGCCGTCGGGAAGCCGATGCTCGTACTTCCACAACTTCTTGCCGGTGCGCGCGTCCAGGGCAAAGAGGCGGGAGTAGGACGCGGTGACGAAGATCTTTCCGTCATGGATGAGGGGCGTCGCCTCCTGGCCCCGCTGCTTCTCTCCGCCGAAGGAAAAGGCCCAGACCGGCACCAGGTCTTTCACCGTCTCCGTGTTGATCTGGACCAGCGGGCTGTAGCGCTGGGCCCACGGCCCCATGCCGGCCGACACGATGTCCCCCGGCGTTTTCGCGTCGTCCAGGATGTCCTCGTCGGTCACCCCCCTTGCCTGGACGGTGACCGCCATGCCCGCCAAGATGGCGCCCCCGACGCCTGCGACGACGATCCTTTTCCAGCCCTTCGCCATTCTTCGATCTCCTTTCCTGTCACTCCCGCACGATGGGGCCCCTTTGCCAGGCCCTCTCCCGCCCGGGCGTTGGCAATTCGCGTGCCACCCACGCCCATTGGCGGCATGCCGCAGGGATAGATCCCTTTTCGGGGAAGTCGCCGCCCAGGGCTCCTCTGCCACAGGACAAAACAGTTGTTGCAAATTGGAGCGCAAGACGAGGGTCCCCTCGAGGCACCCGCCCTAGCGCGACCGTACCTTATCTGGCTGGAACGCTCCTTGCTGGAAATGGCGACCGATCGCTCGATGGAAGATGCGGTCAACGACGCTCGACTGGAGGCAAGGATGAATCTGTTCGACCTGCAAACCCTCGGGGTGAGCAATCCCTTCAAGACCCGCTACGGAAACTACATCAACGGCCGGTGGGTGGAGCCGCGGGGCGGGGAATATTTTCCCGACATCACCCCCATCACCGGGCAGCCTTTCTGCGAAGTGCCGCGCTCCCGGGAGGCAGACGTCCACGACGCCCTGGACGCCGCCCATGGGGCCAAGGACGCCTGGGGCCGCACTTCGCCGGCCGAGCGGGCCATCCTCCTCTATCGCGTCGCTGAGCTCATGGAGCAGAACCTGGAGCGGCTCGCGGTGGCCGAGACCATCGACAACGGGAAGCCCATCCGGGAAACGCTGGCCGCAGACATCCCCCTAGCCATCGACCATTTCCGCTACTTCGCCGGCTGCATCCGCGCCCAGGAAGGCGGCGTAAGCGAAATCGACTCCCAGACCATCGCCTACCATTTCCACGAACCCCTGGGCGTGGTGGGGCAAATCATTCCGTGGAACTTCCCCATCCTGATGGCGGCGTGGAAGCTCGCCCCCGCCCTGGCGGCCGGCAACTGCGTGGTGCTGAAGCCCGCGGAGCAGACTCCCGCTTCGATCCTAGTGCTGATAGAACTGGTGGGCGACCTCCTGCCGCCGGGTGTCGTGAACGTGGTAAACGGCTTCGGGCTGGAAGCGGGCAAGCCCTTGGCCTCAAGTCCCCGCATCGCCAAGATCGCCTTCACCGGGGAGACCACCACCGGGCGCTTGATCATGCAGTACGCCTCCCAGAACCTCATCCCCGTCACCCTGGAGCTGGGCGGCAAGAGCCCGAACATCTTTTTCGCCGACGTGATGGAGCGCGACGACGCTTTTCTGAACAAGTGCCTGGAAGGCTTCGCCATGTTCGCCCTCAACCAGGGCGAGGTGTGCACCTGCCCGTCCCGGGCGCTGATCCAGGAATCCATCTACGACCCGTTCATGGAGCGGGCCCTGAAGCGGGTCGGCGCCATCAAGCAGGGCAACCCCCTGGACAAGGGCACCATGATCGGCGCCCAGGTGTCTAGCGAGCAGATGGAGAAAATCCTGTCCTACATCGACCTGGGGAAACAGGAGGGAGCGGAGCTGTTGGCGGGCGGCGGCCGCAGTGTCCTGGAAGGCGATTTGAAGCAGGGCTATTACGTCCAACCCACCGTATTCCGGGGCCACAACAAGATGCGCATCTTCCAGGAGGAGATCTTCGGCCCGGTGCTGTCGGTCACCACCTTCAAGGACGAGGACGAGGCCCTCGCCATCGCCAACGACACCCTCTACGGGCTGGGCGCCGGCGTCTGGACCCGGGATATCGCAAAAGCCTACCGGATGGGCCGCGGCATCCAGGCGGGAAGGGTATGGACCAATTGCTACCACCTCTATCCCGCCCACGCCGCCTTCGGCGGCTACAAGCAGTCGGGCATCGGGCGCGAGACCCACAAGATGATGCTGGACCATTACCAGCAGACCAAGAGCATCCTAGTGAGCTACGACCCCAAGCCCCTTGGCTTTTTCTGAGGATCCGGCGCCGGGTCGCCAGGCGACGGCGATGACCCAGGCCTCCCGCGTCTCCGCGACCGGCGCCGCCCTTGCGCTCATCGAACGGCTCCAGCGGGCCCACGGCCCGATCCTGTTCCACCAGTCGGGGGGATGCTGCGACGGCAGCGCCCCCATGTGCTTTCCTCAAGGCGAGTTCCCGATCGGCGACTCCGACGTCCTCCTCGGCGAGATCGGCGGAGCGCCGTTCTACATGAGCCGCGCCCAGTTCCAGTACTGGGAACACACCCACCTGATCATCGACGTGGTGCCGGGAAACGGCGGCATGTTTTCCCTGGAGAGCGCCACCGGGCTGCGCTTCATCACCCGCTCGCGCCTCTACACCGACCAAGAATGGGCGGCGCTCACCCACGGGCCAGGATGACGGGACCCCTGTGACCGGGCTCGCCGGCGAGGCGCGCTCGCCCGCGCCCCCTTGCCGGGACCGGGGGAGGCATCGACGCGAGCGGGCGTACGGAGCATGGAATCCGCCGGGCTCAAACCCCGCGATGGAGGACGGCGGCGCCGTATCCGTCCTTGCGCCGCGGTCAGCGGCCCGAGGGCGGGAATGCGAGGCCGAACTGCAGCTCCGCCAGGCGCGCGTAGAGGGGGCTCGAGCGCAGGAGCTCGTCGTGGCGGCCGATGCCCACCAGCCGGCCCTGGTCCAGCACCGCGATGCGGTCCACGCTGCGCACGGTGGAGAGCCGGTGGGCGATGATGAGGGTGGTGCGGCCTTGCATCAGGCGCTCGAGGGCCTTCTGCACCACGCGCTCGCTCTCCGAATCCAAGGCGCTGGTGGCCTCGTCCAGCAGCAGGATGGGCCGGTCGGCGAGGATCGCCCGGGCGATGGCGATGCGCTGGCGCTGGCCGCCGGAAAGGCGCACGCCCCGCTCCCCCAAATGGGTCTCGTAACCCTGGGGCAGGCGCTCGATGAACTCCGCGGCGAAGGCCGCCTCGCACGCCGCCCGCACCTCGGCGTCGGTGGCCTCCGGCCGGCCGTAGCGCACGTTCTCCAGGACGCTGGCGGCGAAAATCGCCGGCTCCTGGGGCACCGTGGCGAGCCGCCGGCGCACCTCCGCCGGATCGGCCGCCCGCAGGTCCACCCCGTCCACGCGGATCGAGCCGGCGGCGGGATCATAGAAGCGCAGGAGCAGCAGGAACACCGTGGTTTTGCCCGCCCCGGACGGGCCCACCAGCGCCAGGCGGCTACCCGGCTCCACCCGCAGGGTGAAGTCGTACAGGGCCGGGTGCTCCGGCCGCGACGGATAGAAGAAGGTGACCCGCTCCATCTCCACCCGCCCCACCGGCGGCTCGGGCAGGGGCACCGGCCGCGCCGGCCGCTGGATCTCCGGTTCCGTGCGGAGGATTTCCATCAGCCGCTCCAAGGCCCCGGCGCCCCGCTGCAGGTCGCCGACCACCTCGCTGATGGCCCCGGCGGAGCCCGCCACCACGGCGGCATAGAAGACGAAGGCCGACAGCTCCCCCGCAGTGAGCCGTCCCGCCAGCACGTCGTGGCCGCCGATCCACAGGATCACGCCGATGGCCCCCATCACCAGCACGATCACAGCAGCGATGAGGAGCGCGCGGGCCCGGATGCGGCGTACGGCGGCGGCGAAGGCCGCCTCCAGCCGCTCCTCGAAGCGGCGCCGGTCCTCGGCCTCGTGGCCGTAGGCCTGCACGGTACGGATTTCGTGCAGGGACTCGTCGATGTGGGCGCCCAAGTCCGCCACCCGGTCTTGGCTCGCCCGGGAAAGCTGGCGCACCTTGCGGCCGAAGAGCACGATGGGCCCCACCACGACCGGCACGCCCAGGAGCACCAGGGCGGTGAGCTTCCAGCTCGTGGCGGCCAGCATCACCAGGGCGCCGAGGCCCATCAGGGTGTTGCGCAGGGCCATGGAGACGCTGGTGCCGATCACCGTCTCCAGCATGGCCGTGTCGGCGGTGAGGCGCGAGATCATCTCCCCCGTGCGGGTGGACTCGTAGAAGCCCGGGGAGAGGGTGAGCAGATGGGAATACACCTTGCGCCGCAGGTCGGCGATCACCCGCTCGCCGATCCAGGAGACGAGGTAGTAGCGCACGTAGGTGGCGGCCGCCATGACCACCACCACGACCAGGAGCAGCGCCAGGGCGTAGTTGAGGGCGCTGGGGTCGTCGCCGACGAAGCCCCGGTCGATGACCTGCTTGAGCCCCTGCCCCACCACCAGGAAGGCGCTGGCCGCCACCACCAGGGCCACCGTGGCGCAGGCGGCGCGCCCCTTGTAAGGCCCGATGAAGCGCAGTAGCTCCCTCAGGATGGCGAGGCGGGCGATGCTCCCCCGGGCGAGTCCCTCGTCCTGGGGCGCCTGCCCCGGCCCACCGACCTTTACGGGAATGTCGCGCGCGCCTTCAGCCATCAAAGAACTCCCGCCGGGGCTTGCCCGGACTCCTCGCCGAAGTCCAGCTCCACCTTGGCGCCGTTGGGGTCGAGAAAAAACATCTGCCACACGCCGGTCCCCGGCTGCAGGCGCAGGTCAAAAGGGATGCCGTAGCGTTCCAGCTTCGCCTTCCATTGCTTCAGGTCCGTCGCCGTGAAGGCCATGTGATCGATGACCCCCGAGCGCTGCGCGGGCAGCCCGCGGCCGGCGATCACGTGGAGCACCGGCCGGCCGTCGCAATAGAACCAAGCGCCGGGAAAGCCGAAAGGGGGCCGTTCGCCTTCGGTCAAGCCTAGCACCTCGGCATAGAACCGGCGGGTGGCCTCCAGGTCATCGGTGAGGACGGTGAAGTGATTAAGCCCCAGGATCGTCATGCCTTCAACTCATTTCCTTTCCATACCGGCGGATCCGTTGCCGCAGGGGGTGTCCAGCACCTCCCGCAGCCGGGCCAGGGCCGCAGGCCCCGCCACGCCCTTGCGCTCCGCCAGGGTGACGGCCACGGCGCCCAGGCGGCGGTATAGCTCGGCCATCTCCCCTCTCCAGGAGGCAAGCGCCTGCAACTGCCGTTCCACGGTGGCAACGTCGCCCCGGGCGACGGGTCCGGTCAAGGCCTCCACCGGCCCCAGCCGGAAGAGGTTTTCCACCGTCTCCCGGGTAAGGGGCTCGGCCACCTTGAGGGCCTGCTCCCGGGGCAGGCCCGCTTTCTCGTAGCAGGAGAGGGCCACCTCCATCAGCGCGGTGAGATAGTTGCAAGCGAACACGCTCGCCGCGTGATAGATGACCTTGTAGGTCGTCTCCACGTGGAACACCCGCCCGCCGATCGCTTCGAAGGCCGGGCGCAGCACCGAAAGGGCCGCCGCGTCCCCCTCCATGGCGCAATAGGTGCCGGCAAAGGTGGCCACCGCCGCCTTTGGATCGGGCACGGTCTTGACCGGATGGACGCTCGCTACCGCCGCGCCCTGCTCCCGCAGGAACGCGCACTCGGATGAGGGCAGCGATCCGCTGGGGTGGAACACGATGTCCCCGGGCCGGAGCTTCCTGGCCTGGGCGAGCCGGCGGCAGGCCGGCACGATGGCGCCGTCGGTGGTGGCCACCAGCCACAGATCGGCGGGGCTCATGGTTTCCACCGAAGCCGCGGCCCGCCCCGCGCCGATGAAGTTGACCGCCCCCTCGGCGCTCTCCTCGGTGCGGTTCGCCACCTCTTGCACGCGAAAGATGTGGGCTTCGCTCCACAACCGGGCTAGGGTCCGGCCCACTTTGCCGCAACCGATGATGTTGAGGGTTCTCATGCCGGGTCGGCGCGATCACCGCTGCAGGAAGCGAGAGCGCGCAAAACGATATGATACCTGAGCTGAACCGGGGCGCCGATCGTCCCGGCGCCTTCTCGCTTCAGTTTCCCGGGCGAAGCGGCCGCAGCGCCCGGCCGAGGCGCTTGAGTCCCAGCCACTGCTGGTGCCAGAACCCGTGTCCGTAATCCCGCCCCACAAGCTGGTCCCTCACCCCGGTGGCGGGGTAGACCGGCGCGAAGCAAGCCGTACCGAAGAGCAGATCCCACACCGGGAACAGGGCAGCGAAATTGCAGCCGCGGGCGGGACCTTCGTGGCCAAGGCCTATGGCGTGGTGGATACGGTGGTAGCGCGGGCTTACCAGGAGCCGGTCGCCGATCGGACCGAAGGAAAGTCGCACGTTGGCGTGGGACAGGCTCTGCACCAGGGCGATGACGACCAGGAGCCAGGGGAAGGCGTCGGGCGGCACACCGACGGCGAGGGCCACCGCGGTGAAACCGCTGTAGCGCAGCGCGTCGTCCAGTAGGTGGTTACGGTCGTCGGTCCAGAAGGTCATCTGCCGCTGGCTGTGGTGCAGGGCGTGCAGCGCCCACCAAGCCCCTACTCGATGTTGCAGCCGGTGCATCCAGTAATCGGCGAAGTCCAGGACCAGGAGATAGACGAAGAAGTCCAGGAACGGATGGGCCGCGAGAGGTGGGATCAGGGCTTCCAGTTCCAGGGGCGTGAATCCCCGTAGCCGCAGCCACGCTTCCAATGCCTGAAATAAAGGCGTCAGCACCAGAAACAGGAACAGGGGCACTAGCCCGAGCCGCTGGAGCAGGGTGTAGGTCACGTCCACCCGAGCTTCCCGCCGGTCCGTCCACCGCTCCACCGGCCGCCACCGCTCCAGCGGAGCGAACAGGGCGAAGGCAACCAGGACCTGGGCTGCGCCAAGGAGCACACTCTCCAGCGCGTCGAAAGCGCTCTCTGCGTACTCGGCGAGACCCGAGGCGTAAAGCAGCGGCAGCACCCACTGCTGGAAAAGGAAGCCTTGGAGATCGGAGAGCAGCGCTTCCATGGGGCTAATCCAGCGTCTCGAAGCAGAACCCGCGCGCTTTCAACCCTGCCAGCAGGGGATCGAGCATGGGGGCGAAGGGCTCGCGTCGGGACCATATGCCGAGGTGCATCATGAGGACATCGCCCGCCCGCACCCCGGCGAGAGCCTTGTCGAGCAACGCCTGATTGGAATAGCGGTCGGAAGGCAGTTCGTCCCCCAGGAAGCCCGCTGGACTCCAGCCCACGTGCCGGAAACCACAGGCTTTCGCATATTCCAACGTCCTGGGAGTGGTGCGCCCCCCCGGCGCCCGCCACAAGGGATCGAGCCCCCGGCCCGTCATGGCCCTGAAGACCTGGTCCACCCGGGAAATCTCCCTGCACACTCCCTCCCTGTCGAGGGCTTCCTTATGCGCTCCGTCTCCGCTTACGTAAGCGACTTGCCCTTCGCCCACGTCCCGGCGGAAATACCAGTGGCGCCAGGTATGGCTGCCAAAGGCATGGCCCTCGGCCTCCCGGGCCCGCCAGTAGTCCGCCCAGGAAGGATCCAGCGCGTAATCGCCGCGAAACGTCTTTTCGTTGGCCAGGAAGAAGGTGACGCGCACGCCGTGCTTGTCAAGGGTTTGAGCGATCAGCTCCGCGTGGCGCATATTGCCGGTGTCAAAGGTGAGATAGAGGGGCTTTACGCACCGGGCCTCCACCGCGCCCGCCAAGGCGAGGCCCAGGACGCACAGCAAAAGCCGCACCTTCACCCTCACCCGCGGCTACTCGCTGGAAGCAGCGTAAGCGAGCAAGATGCCGTGGGGCGAACGGCCCACGGGGATCTGCTTGATGAGGTTGCGGGTTTCCATGTCGATCACCGACACCCTGGCTGCCCAGCGGGAGGTAACCCACAACTGCTTTCCGTCCCGGGTGAGCTCCATGCAGTCCGGGCCCCCGGGGACGGGAATCTGCTCCACCACGGCGAGCCGATCCACGTCTACAACCGACACGGTATTGGAGATGCGGTTGGAGACAAGCACCCTTTTTCCTCCGGGAAGCGCCAGAAAGTTATGCGCCCCTTTCCCGGTCGGGATGCGCGCCACCGTGGCGGGTTTGCGCCAGTCGATCACCTCCAGATAGTCCGCGCCGGTCATGCCCACCAGTAGGTAGCGCTCGTCCGGCGTCATCCATACCCCGGCGGGCGCTTCCCCCACCGGATGTTTCCATTTGACCGTCTGGGTAACGAGATCGATGGCGGCGAGCCGGTTCTCGCCCTGGAGCGTGACGAACACCAGGGACGAATCCCGAGTATAGGCCAGGTGGCTCGGCATCTTGCCCAGGGCCAGGCGCTTGACCAGCTTAAGGGTAGATGCCTCGTACAGATCCACCTGGTCAAGGCGCAGGGAGTTGATCACCAACCAGCGTTGATCGGGGCTATAGGCCAGGTGGTAGGGATCACTCACCCCAGGGATGCGGGCGCGGATCTCCCGGCGCCGGGCGTCCAGCAGCACCAGGTCGTTGCCGGCCGCGTTGGCGATCAGGATGTCGGGCCCCGCCAGCGCCCGGATCAGGTGGTGAGGTTCCTTGCCCACGTACAGACGGGTAGATTCCTTCAGCGCGCCCATGTCGACCAGGCTCACAGTGCCGTCCCGGGAATTGAGCACCACGGCCGTATCGGCGAAAGACACGCCATTCCCCCACATCCCCACGATTCCCAGCCCGGCAAGCGCTGCCCCGAGGCTGCGCTTAACAACCGTCTTCATGTGAGCCCCTCCAGCGGATTTGTCTGATGGACTTTTTTAAGTGATTTTTAACGCCCGGCCCCGGCTAGCCGTTGACCTGGAACACCCGGAAAACGGCCCGTGCCGGCAGCCTGGAGGCCCCCAGGGCCTATCCCCCGCCCCACCACGCCAGGGTGGCGCCCGCGCAGACCAGGGAAAGCAGGGTCACGGGCACCCCCACCTTCGCGTGGCGCCGCCAGTCGATCACGATGCCGTGGCGGGCGGCGGCCTCCACCACGATGATGTTGGCGATGCTGCCCACGATCAGCAGGTTGCCCGCCAGGGTGCTGGCCAGGGCCAGGAGCGTCCCGGCCATGGGATGGGAGGCTAGCGGCAGCAGCAGCATCACCGCGGGCACGTTGGAAACGAGATTGCTGAGCACGAAGGTGGTGAAGAAAAGGGGCATGGGGGATCGCAGGTCGATTCCCTCCCGGGCCAGCTCCGCCACCAGCTCGGCCGGCAGGCCGGTCTTTTCCAGGGCGTGGTTCACCACGAAGAGGCCGATGAACAGCACCAGCAATTGCCAATCCACCAGCCCCAGCATGTGGCGAGAGTGGAGCCTGCGGCTCATGAGGAGCAGCCCTGCGCCGCCCAGGGCGAGTAGCTCCCGCGGCCACGGGGTGAGGAGAAACGCGGCGAACAGGAAGGCCGCCACCGAGAGCCCCTTGATCGCCTGCCAGGGGTTGAAGGTCGGGTGCCCCTCTTCCCGCCGCTCGCCGGAGCGCGCCGGGGGCGCCGCCTGCCCCCACCGCCCCCGGGTGGCGAGGGCGATGACGGCCCAGGTGATGGCGAGCCCCGCGCCGACCGGCAGGGCCGCATCCCGCAGGTAGCCGGCGAAGGACAGCTCCAGCCGCTCGCCGATCAACATGTTCTGGGGATTGCCGATCAGGGTGGCGGCCGAGCCGATGTTGGCGCTGCAGGCCAGCGCCAGCAGGTAAGGGACGGAATCCAGGCGCCGCTCGCGGCAGGCATCGATCAGCACCGGCGCCACCGCCAGGCAGACAATGTCGTTGCTGAACACGGCAGAAAGCACCGCCACCGTCACGATCAGCAGGGCAAGCAGCGCCGGCGGCGAAAGGGGCAGCGCGGTCAAGCGCCGGGTGACGAAGGTGTAGAAGCCGCCGAGCCGGAGCTGGGCGGAAATGACCATGAAGGCGAAGAGCAGGATCAGGGTAGGCACGTGCACCGCCGCCCACGCCTCCTCGAGGCTCACCGCCTCCAGGGCCATCAGGGCGATCGCCCCGAGCAGGGCGATCCCGGTGCGATCGAGCTGCAAGAAGGGCAGCCCGCCCAGGATCATGCCCAGGTACACAAAGACGAAGACGGCGAGGATGGCGGCGGTCACGCGCGCTCCGCGGGACGGAGCCGCGATTTATACTCGATCCCGCTCCGGTTGGCGAGGGCCTTCAGGGTCGTCGGAGCGCCAGGCGGGGTGCTCGAAACGGGCTTCGTATACCTCCACCCCGCGCAGCACGTGCCGGAGGCCCGCCTGCCGTTCGGCGGGCGGCCCCTTGCCCGCCAGCGCATCGATGCCCTGGATGAGCTCCGCTAGCACCGCCTTCCAGGCGGCGTCCGCCCCCGGCGCCAGGCGGCTGTGCAGCATCACCCGGGCCACCTCGTTCTCGAGCCGCGTGGCCAGCACGTCGTAATACGTCGCCGCCTTGGGC
The DNA here is from genome assembly GCF_052805615.1 of Pelomicrobium sp. P1. Taxonomy (NCBI): domain Bacteria; kingdom Pseudomonadati; phylum Pseudomonadota; class Hydrogenophilia; genus Pelomicrobium; species Pelomicrobium sp. P1. The sequence continues at coordinate 83,816 of NZ_JBRBEM010000012.1, read as the reverse complement.
TCCCCGCCCCGAGCAAGCTCGTCTTCCGCCAGGCCCCGGATCCGCGCCATGGCCTCCCCCAGGATCGGATCGGCGGGCCACTTGCCGCTCCCCCGGTCGCCGGGCGCCCCCGGTGGCGGTGCGTCGGGCGCTTCCGGGCCGCCGACACGATTCTCCTGGCGTTCGGAAAGGACCATCAAAGGGATGTCATGGATTTGCATAGGGCTCGGCTGAGAGAAGCGAAAGCCCGGGCTCGCGGGCCGTCACCGTCGGGCCGGACACGCCATCCGGCTTTTCCCCTCCCGTTCATCCAATACCTTTTTCTTCACATCAAATTAGACAGCACGGACGGCGGTCCCGTTGCGCTTCGGGCCCAGGGTTTCACCCTCGCCCCGCCGCGGCGCCGGCCCATTGCCCAGAAAAAAAACCGGAGCGCCGTACCGCTGCGGCCGCCCCGGGGAGTCTTTCGTGCACCTTCAAGCGGCCTGGGCCAACGCCCTCTTGGACAGGGCCGCCTCTCCCTCCAACACCACCGCCACGGCGTGCACCACGGCGCCGATGCGCACCGCGGCCTGCACCTGCTCGGGCGTGAGCCCCGCCTCCCGCACCACCTTTTCGTGGGCGGCGAGGCAGGCGCCGCAGCCGTTCACTGCGGAGACCGCCAGGCACCAAAGCTCGAAGGTTTCCCGGGCGATCCCGTGGGTGGCGATGGCGTTCATGCGCAGCTTCGCCGGGAGGCTCCCGTATTCCGGGTTTTCCACCAGGTGCAGGAACCGGTAATACACGTTGTTCATGCCCATGAGGGCAGCGGCGGCCTTGGCCGCGGCGAGCTCCCGAGCGGTGAGCCTCGGGGCGAACTCGGCGGCCACGGCCTCGATCACCTGAGGCTCCCGTGAGGCGAGGGCGGTGGCGATGAAGGCGCCGGCCTTCTGGGCCTCGGTGAGCGCCGTCTCGGCGGCCAGCGTGCCCAGGTTCAGCTTCAGGTCCTTGGCGTAATCCGGCAGCCGGTCTTTCAGGGTCTGAATCGTCATGGAAGACTCCTTTCTTCGATCGAAGGTCCCGACGCACTTCATGCGGCCTTGAGCACCGGGTCGCCCTTCTTCCAGTTGCACGGGCACAACTCGTCGGTCTGGAGGGCATCCAGGGTGCGCAGCACTTCGTCCACGTTACGGCCCACGTTCAGGTCGTGGGCCGAAGCGAAGCGGATCACGCCTTGCGGGTCGACGATGAAGGTGGCCCGCAGCGCCACGCCTTCCCGCTTGTCCAGAACGCCGAACGCCTGGGACAGCTCCCGCTTCACGTCCGCCAGCATGGGGAACGGCAGGTCCTTGAGATCCGGGTGGGACTTGCGCCACGCGAGATGCACGTATTCGCTGTCGATGGATACGCCGTAGATCACCGCGTCCCGATCCGCGAATTCGCCCGCGAGCTTGCCGAAGGCGGCGATCTCGGTGGGACATACGAAGGTGAAGTCCTTGGGCCAGAAGAAGATAACTTTCCACTTGCCCTCGTCCGACTGGTCGGTCACGCGGGCGAAGGCCTTGTCATCCTCGATGGACACGACGGCCTGAACGTCGAACGGGGGAATGCGGTCGCCAATCGTCAGCATGTCATGACCTCCTTGAGCGGTTGTCGGTTGAACACGGCGCCCAGTGTGCCCCATCCTTTATGATCGATCCAATGATAAAATTCGTTTACACTGATCGTGTAAATCGATCTAAAGGTGCCTCCATGCCTGCCCTCCCCACCCTGCGCCAGTTGGGCTACCTGGTGGAGCTCGCCGACCGGCTCAATTTCCGCGAAGCGGCGGAGGCCCAGCACGTCACCCAGTCCACCCTGTCCGCCGGCCTTAAGGAACTGGAGAACGTCCTGGGGGTGCAATTGGTGGAGCGGGACAAGCGCCACGTGCGGCTCACTGCCGTGGGCGAGGAGGTGGTGGCCCGGGCCCGGGCGCTGCTCGCCGCCGCCCAGGACCTGGCGGACATCGCCCGCCGGGCGGGGGAGCCCTTGGGCGGTCCCCTGCGGCTCGGGGCCATCCCCACCATCGCCCCGTTTCTCCTGCCCAGGCTGCTGCCGCCCCTGCGCAAGGCCTACCCGTCCCTCAAGCTTTACCTGCGGGAGGACCTCACCGAGCGGCTGCTGGAGCAGGTGCAGGCGGGAAGGCTGGATTTCGCCCTGATCGCCCTGCCCTACGACACCGGGGACATGCTGGTGCGGGAACTCTTCGTGGACGAGTTCTGGTTCGTCGCCCGGGAGGACGATCCCCTCGTCCGGGCGGAGGCAGTGGCGGTGAAAAACATCGATCCCGATGCCGTGCTGCTGCTGGAGGAAGGCCACTGCCTGCGGAACCACGCCATCGAAGCCTGCGGCGCCCGCGGCGCCCGCTCGGGCTCCCGGGTGGAGGCCACCAGCCTGCATACCCTCATCCAGATGGTGGAAGGCGGGCTCGGCGTCACCCTGCTTCCCGAGATGACCCTCAAGGCGGGCCTGCTCAAGGGCACGCGGCTTACCGCCCGGCCCTTCGCCGCCCAAGTGCCCTCCCGCACGGTGGCGCTGGCGGCCCGCCGCACCACCCCGCGGCGCCGGGACTTCGAGCTGCTGGCCGACTTCATCGCCGCGCAGGCGCGCGCGAGCGCCCGCGCTGGCATTCCCGCCCACCGGCGCAGGCAGGCGAAGCCAAGCTGAAGCGGGGGTCGATCATCGCCGCGCTCTCGTGGTGGTTTTTCTCCTGGTCGTTCCTTCGCCGCCCGGGGCCGGCGCCGCGTTCCCGCCTGCGATGCCGCTGGCATCGAGGACCTGTTGCACGTAGCGGTACACCCCCGGCTCGTTGGACGCGCGAGGGCCCGCTACGTTGAGCACCCTCACCCGGTGCCGGCGCAGAAAATCGGCGAGGAGCGCCGGCGCGCCCAGGCCGGGGTGCAGGTGCAGGCAAGGTTTTCCCAGCCGTTCGGCCAGCTCCTGGGTAAGCCTGGATCCGCCGGAAAGAACCGGGGCGAGGGAAAAGATCACCGTGGCGTCGGCGTCGCGCACGTTCCACTCGGTGCGCTGGGCATAGTCGGCCGAAGGGGTCTCGGTGAGGGGATAGCGGGCGTCGATCACGCCATCCTCCGCCCGCCGTCCCTTCGGGCACCAGCCGCCGCAGGGCACCCCGCGGGCCAGGGCCCAATCCAGGGCCGCCCGGTCCGCGCCCGTCTGCCCCCCGGAGACGATTTTTTCCACCCGGGGGACGGTGCCCGTTTCCCCCATCACAAAGGCATGGGCTTGCGGTCCACGAGCCGCAGCCAGCCGCGGATGATGCGGTAGAGCACCCACAGCCCCGTGATCAGCAGGATGGCCAGGGCCAGGGGGATGCCCAGCAGGGTCGCCCAGAGCAACAGCGCCACCAGCACCCAGAGCAGGGCAAACCAAAAGGTGCGAATCTGCCAGCGGAAGTGGGATTCCAGGTAGGACCCCCGCACGTCGGGCCGCTTCACGTAATTGATGATCACCGCGATGATGGAGGGCCAGCCGGTGAGAAATGCGGTGACGACGAAGGCGGCGCCCACGAGCCCGGTCACGGCGCTGAAGGCGTGCAGGGCGTAGATCACGTGGGTCAGGCGCACCAGGCTGTCGCTGGGCGCCAGGGTGCCCGTGCGGGCGTCGATCTCGGTCATGGTCTTTCCCCTTTGGATAGCCGCGGCGCCATTTTACTTTCTCCCGAAGCGCAACCAGGCCGCCACCGCCAACCCGGCGACGAAACCCCCGATGTGGGCGCCGTGGGCCACCGGCCCGGCGGGCGTAAGGATCAGGGGCAGCAGGTTGTCCACCACCAGGTAGAGCCCGAGCACGATGCGGGCCGGGATCATGACCGTTCCCACGTAAAAGGGAAAGAGCAGCAGCAACACCCGCACGAAATGGCCCGGGAACAGGAGGAAATAGAAGCCCAGCACCCCCGAGATGGCGCCCGAGGCCCCCACCAGGGGCAGCGGGGGACCGGGGGCGATGAGAGCATGGGTGAGGGTCGCGGCGACCCCTGTGACCAGGTACCAGAACAGGAACGGAACCGTCCCCAGGCGATGCTCCACGTTGTCGCCGTAGATCCACAGGAACAGCATGTTGCCCGCCAGGTGGAAGAATCCGCCGTGGAGAAACATGGAGGTGAATAGGGTGAGCAGGCTGGGGCGATCCGGGCGGAAACCGTACTCGAACACCAGGAGATCGTAGGCGGTGATCCGGCGCGCGAAGGCCTCCAGGGAGACCCCGCCTGGCATGGCCCTCGCCACCAGGTCGAGATACTCGGGCAGGCGCGGATCGTGGAGGGAGACCGGCGAGACAGAGAGGGGCAGGGAGATCAGGACGAACACAGCCACGTTGGCGGCGATGAGCAGGATCGTCATCACCGGCAAGCCGCGAGGATTGGGATAATCGCCGACGGGAATGAACACGGCAATAAGACCGTTCTCTTAAACCCAGGGAAGCCCCGGGGGCTGCGCAAGCTTAGAAGTCTAACCCAAATCCCTGGAGCGCCGCCTTCGCCCCCTGGCTCCGGGCGCTGAACCGACGCAGCGACTGGTAGTCCGGCAAGCGAGGGACAGCGCGGGGACCGAGCCCTGCCCTAAAATCCCATTGAAGCCCGTATCGGTCGCGTCATGTCCAATCCCGAGATCCAAAGAGCCCTCGATGAAGGCAAAGCCGTCGAGGTGAGCACCGGAGAACTCAGCTACCTTCGGGTCTACGACGACCTGAAAGGGATACCGCGCGGGACCGTGATGTTCGACGGGAACATCGTGGTGTATGGCTATCCCCATATCGGCCGGGTCGTGGCCCTGGGCCCCGGTTTGGGACAGCAGTTCCAGGCGCCCTTCTGGATCGAGGAAAAAATCGACGGCTACAACGTGCGGATCGTGCGCGTGCGGGATCGCGTCGTCGCCCTGACCCGAGGTGGCTTCGTGTGCCCGTTCACCACCGATCGCCTGCCGGACCTCATGAGCCTCGCCGTGTTCGAGGATCACCCCGAGCTGGTGGTGTGCGCCGAAGTGGCCGGCCCGGAAAACCCATATAACGAAGCGAGCCCGCCGTTCGTCGGCGAGGACGTGCGCCTGTTCGTGTTCGACCTGATGCGGGTCGGCTCGCCCGGTTTCGTCCCCTACGGGGAAAAGCAGACCCTTATCGAGCACTATGGGCTACCGGCGGTAGAACGCTTCGGGCGCTACACCGCTGGCGACCTGGAGGCAATCGGCGCGATCCTGGTGCGCCTGAGCGAGGAAGGGCGCGAAGGCGTGGTGTTCAAGGAGGATTCCCCCCGAGATCACCGGGCCAAGTACACCACCGCCGCCGCCTGTATCCAGGACCTGCGCCTTGGCGCCCGGGTGCTGCTCGATCTGCCGCCTGAGTATTTCGTGAACCGCCTGTTGCAACTCGCCGTATTCGTTGAAGAACACGGGCTCGAGCAGGCGAAGCGCCTGGGCGAAGCCGTCGGCGCGTCGCTGCTCGACGGGCTTCAAGAAGCCATCCGCCTGCAGCGGAGCGAGCAGAAGGTGCTGCGCCGCTACCGCTGCCGCCTGCGCAGCCCCGACGTCGCCGAACGGCTGATCGAACACCTGGCTCGCGAGTCGGGCCGCCAGGTCCAGGTGCTCGCGCGGGAACTGCGCCGGGAAGGAGTCTACTGGGTGTTGGAGTTCGACCGGATCTACCCGATCACTAGCGGCACGCTCAACAACCTGCTAGGCGGGAGACTCGCCTTCGATTAAGGCGTCCAGAATGCCCCGCAGGTTTTGGGGCAGCACCAACTTGACACCCACCTTGTCGGCCCAGGTCCTCAGGCCCTCGTCCGCCGAGACCAGCCTGGCATCCAGCTCGTAGGCAAGAAGCAGGCAGTCCGCGTCCTCCCGGCTGTCGATGATCCCCCGGCGCAGCGCCTCCCGGTAACGCTCCCGCAGCCGCGCGATCATGAGACCCGCGTCCTCGGCGGTCAGCGCCTCGCGACCGCGCCGCGTGTACTCCTCGGCGATGCGCAGACCCCGGTCGATGCGGTGCCGCACCTCGTCGATGAACTCGTAGAGCACGTTGGCCGGAATCTGCAGCTCGTGCTTGCGCGGACTACGGATGCGCACCGCCAGTTCGAACTGGGGCGCGATCGCGTCGACGGCGCGCAGGTGACGCAACTCTTCGTACACCGACACCGGCATGTAGAACTCGGCGCCAGTCCGGCGCGCGAGGGCCAGGAACAACCGGAGCGCCTCCCCCGGTTCCGGCGAGAACTGGGCGTAGCTTTCCGGGTTGGTAAAAACGCTGGTGTCAAGGACAAAGCGTTCCATAGCGGAGGCAAGCCTGGCATCCTTCAGCCTCGGGCAGGATACGTCTCGCGCGGCCAACTGTCCCGCGCCCTCGCCATACCGGACAAGAGCGCGCCCTCACGGCCATAGGTTTACCCGCGACGTGCGTAGCGCAGTCTTCCATCCTAGAAGCGGCTCCCGGTCGGTGCTCTCCTTCCGCGGCGCAATCCAGGAGAGCGCCTCGAGGAGGAAAAACCGCGCAAGGGCTACGCCGCCGCTTTCAGCTCGCCGTGCTCGATGCGGGTACCTAGTACTTTCAAGAACTCGGCGAGCCAGGCCGGATGAGCTGGCCATGCCGGCGCGGTTACCAGGGTCCCGTCCACGCAGGCGCCGTCGATCCTGGTATCGACCCAAGTGCCGCCGGCGCTCACCACCTCCGGCTTCACCGCCGGGTAGGCGGTGAGCTTTCTACCCTTCACCACGTCGGCGGCGGTCAGGATTTGGATGCCGTGGCAGATGGCAGCGATGGGCTTGCCCGCCTGGGCGAAATGCTGCACTGCCTTGATCACGCTCGGGTCCAGCCGCAGGTACTCCGGCGCCCGTCCCCCCGCGAGCAGCAGGGCCTCGTAGCTTTCCGGCTTCACTTCGCTCCAAGTGGCGTTCAGCGCGAAATTGTGGCCCCGCTTCTCGCTGTAGGTCTGCTGGCCTTCGAAGTCGTGGATCGCGGTGACGATGGTCTCTCCGGACTTCTTGTTGGGGCAGGCCGCGTGGACCTCATGGCCCACCATCTTGAGGGCCTGGAACGGCACCATCACCTCGTAATCCTCGCTGAAGTCGCCCACGATCATGAGGATCTTTTTTCCTGCCATGGGAGCCTCCTTTCCAGTCGGTCTCGGTGAACGGACAAAGGGCCCAAAACGGGCCGGGGGAAAGAACCTGCAGTGGCGATTTTCCCAATTCTAATCCCAATGAGAACCCCGGCGGGGGCCCTAGTTTAAGCCCGGGACCCTGCCAAGGCCCGCCGGCCGGGCTATATTGAGAGCATCCGAGTCCCGAGAGGAGGACCCCCCATGGCTATCGCCACGACCGTAGAGAAGTACTTGAAAGAGCAGCATGTTCCCTACGACGTGCTGCCTCACATGCGGACCGGGTCCAGCATCCGCTCCGCCACCGCCGCCCACGTATCCCCCCACCGGGTCGCCAAGGCGGTCCTGCTGGAGGACGAGCAAGGCTACGTGATGGCGGTGCTGCCCGCCGACCGGCACGTGCACCTGGGAACTCTGCGGCGGGAGCTGGGCCGCCGGCTCGGGCTCGCCACGGAGCAGGAGATCGCGAACCTGTTCCGCGATTGCGACGTGGGCGCCATCCCGCCCCTGGGCGAAGCCTACGGCCTCACCGTGGTGGTGGATGACGAGCTGATGGGCGAATCGGACATCTATTTCGAAGCGGGCGACCACGAGGAGCTGATCCACGTGCGGCGGGAGGACTTCATGCGGCTCCTGCCCCACGCCCGCTACGCCCGTTTCTCCACGGCGGCCTTCTAGACGAGGCGGAGGTCGCGGCCCTCCGCTTACACGGGCCGCCTATGACGCCCGGGCGCTTCCGCCCGGATGAGCCCGGCGCGCGCCCTTTTTTGCCCGGGTTTTGTCCAAGGAAACGCCTCGGTCCCACAGGGAGGAAAGACCATGTCCACCCATTTCGACGCCATCGTGGTCGGGGCCGGCCAGGCGGGCCCGTCCCTCGCCGTGCGCCTCGCCCAGGCGGGATACAAAACCGCCATCATCGAACGGGGCCACCTGGGCGGTACCTGCGTCAATACGGGCTGCACGCCCACCAAGACGCTGGTGGCGAGCGCCCGGGTCGCCTACCTCGCCCGGCGGGCCGCCGATTTCGGGGTACAGGCCGGCCCCATCGGCGTGGACATGAAGGCGGTAAAAGCGCGCAAGGACGCGGTCGTGGGGCAGTCGCGCCAGGGGCTCGCCGGGTGGCTGGGGGAAACGAAAGGGCTCACCGTGATCCGGGGTCACGCGCGATTCGTCGCCGAGCGCACCCTCGAAGTGAACGGCGAGTGCCTGGCCTCGGAGCGCGTCTTCCTCGACGTGGGAGGCCGCCCCGCCGCGCCGCCGATCGAAGGTCTCGACCAGGTCCCCTATCTCACCAGCTCGTCGATGATGGACGTGGACTTCCTGCCCGAGCACCTGGTAATCGTGGGCGGAAGCTACATCGGCCTGGAGTTCGCCCAAGTGCACCGGCGCTTCGGCGCCGAAGTGACGGTGATCGAGATGGCGCCGCGGATCGTGCCGCGGGAAGATCCCGATGTCTCGGACGCGATCCGCGCCGTGCTGGAGCGGGAGGGTGTCACGATCCACACCGGGGCGGAATGCGTCGCGGTCGAGAAGCGCGGGGCCGCCGTCCAGCTCGGCGTGCGCTGCGAAGGGGAGGGCCCCCGGATCACGGGTTCCCACCTGTTGGTGGCCGCCGGGCGGCGTCCTAACACGGACGATCTCGGGCTGGAGCGGGCCGGCGTTCGCACCGACGCCCAGGGCTACATCGAGGTGGACGACTGCCTGCAAACCTCCGCCCCGGGCGTCTGGGCCCTGGGCGACGTGAACCGCCGGGGCGCCTTCACCCACACCGCCTACAACGATTACGAGATCGTGGCCGCCAACGTACTCGACGGCGGGCGGCGCCGGGTGAGCGACCGAGTGCCGGCCTACGCCTTGTTCGTGGACCCGCCCCTCGGGCGCGTGGGCGCCACCGAGGCGGAGGTACGCGCCTCGAAACGCCGGGCGCTCATGGCCACCATGCCCATGAAGCGGGTCGCCCGGGCCCGGGAACGGAGCGAGACCGACGGATTCATGAAGGTGCTGGTGGACGCGGAGTCGAAGCGGATCCTGGGCGCCGCCATCTTCGGCATCGAGGGCGACGAGGTCATCCACGTATTCATCCAGGCGATGAACGTAGGCATCCCCTACACGACGCTTCAGCGGGCAATGGGCATCCATCCGACGGTGGCGGAACTGCTACCCACCCTGCTGGAGCGGCTCTCCCCGCTTGATGCATGACTCGAAAGCCGGAATCTGAACGACAGGAAACCGGGTTACGACGCAAGGAAGGCTCAGTGAAACCGAAGAAACGCCTGATGTTCGTTCCCGCGTACGGGCTAGCGGTCATCCTGGCCGGGTGCGCCACCGTACAAACCCTGCGCACCGATCTCGGCCTGGGAGGAAATCCCGAGCTCAACGCGGCGCCCCTGACGGAGCGTCTGCCGGCGGCGGGGCCGCCGTCGCTGCGTCCGGGGGACGTCTACCTCTTCCGCTTCGGGACCGGCGTCCAGCAGAGCGAGACCGTCACGGAGGTGCGGGGCGATCAGGTGACCTGGCGCCTGCCCACCGGCGCCACCTGGACCACGGTGAGCGGGACCATGTTCAACACCGCGGAGTGGAGCGACACCGCCGCTTACGGCTCGGGCCGTCAGGCCTTCACGGGGAACTACGGAAGCCTCTTCCCTTTGCGGGTGGGCAACGTGGTGCGCTACACGGCCAGGGGGGAAAGCTCCCGGGAGTCCGGGGGCTGGACCGTGCACTGGACCTGCACCGTGCCTTCCGAAGAGCGCATCACCGTGGCGGCGGGCACGTTCGATACCTACCGGGTAATGTGCTACCGCGCGGGGCAGTTGCGCACCTACTTCTACGCCCCCAGCATCGACCTGTACGTGTTGCGCATCACCACGGGCAAGGATCCGGGGCGCAAGGAGCTGGTGTCCTACCGGCGGGCGGCGGGCTGAAAAGACGGCCGCGCTCAGCGCCCGGGCGCTCCGCCGTAGCCGTAGCCCCGGCCCTTGCCTCCGGGGGCCGCCCCGGCGGAGAGGGCCACGTGTCCCCGGTCGCCGCTCGCCATGCCCTGTCCCACCAGGCGGCCATCCTGGTAGAGGTGGGCGGTCAACGAACCGCCCGCCGCGTTCAGGCGCAGGGAGACGGCGCGCCCGTTGAAACGGTAATGGGCGGGCACCGTCCCTTCGATCCGCACGGAGGCGACGCTCCCGTCCGCCTCCACCAGCTCGTAGGCGCCGCTGAAACTCGTGGACTCGCCGCCCGTGACTTGCAGCAGGAACTCGGCCGCCAATCCGGGGGGGACGGCTGCGGCCAGGACGATCGAGAGGAAAACTGCCGAGCGCAACGCCATGCGAAACGCCTCCTCGGCGAAGAAGGAAAAGCGCTCCGGACGGGGCTCTTTCCCGCCCGGAACTCTGGGGATTTCAAGCGTATCGGTGAGGGACGGGAAATGGGCTTAAGACGTGGCGCCGTCGCCGCCGGCACCGCCCCCGCTGCCGCCACCTCCACCCCCGGCAGCGGTTCCGTCGGCGGAGCCGCTTCCGGCACCGGTGCCGGCTCCACTACCGCCGCCACCGCCGCCACCGCCTCCTCCACCGCCGCCACCGCCTCCTCCACCGCCGCCACCGCCTCCACCACCGCCGCCACCGCCACCGCCTCCGCCACCGCCGCCACCGCCACCGCCTCCGCCACCATCAGCGATGGCCAGGGCGTGATCCAGGGACAGGGTCGAGAGGTTGAAGGAAAGCGGCGCCAGGCTCAGGGTCAAGGCAAGGGCGCTCGCGGACGTGGCAAGCAGGAGTCTGTGCTGCAGGGACTTGCTCATGGCAACTCCTCCGATGGTCAGCTAACAATTACGCTTGGGCAAAGCTCCTCGCTCGGATTCCGCTCGCCAAAAGTGGGGCGTAACGGGCCGGCTTGAAAGAAAGAATGCAATGTTTGTGCCGATGAAAACAATTCTCTATTGGAACACATCGTTACTTCCAGGTCTCCCCGACTCGGTGAAGCGCTGCCGCCCGCAAACCGTCGCCGAACAACGACACATGAAGTCTCCTTGTCGCCAAAAAGCGCCAGCATGCAAGCTCGCAAGCGGAAGGCTTTCTCTGTTAACCTTTCATCTTGGATCAACATCTTATCTGACTACCATGGCTGATAGACACGACGACAGGCTCCCGGAAGCGAAAATGGACGGGGCCAACCTCTACCGGGAAGAGATTGTCACCGACCGCAAGGTTGGAACGATCCGAGTGCTGACCCCCATCAAGAGCGACGGTTCGACGGATCTCGCACGCAAAGTGGCTTACGTGGGAGAAGCCCAGCTTCTCACCTCGGTGGGCGCCCTTCCCTTGAGCTTCGAGATCGAGGCGGCCACCCTGGCCGAGGCCGTCCAGCACTACGGACCCGCGGCCAAGAAGGCCCTGGAGCAGGCCATGCGGGAGCTGGAAGAGCTGCGCCGCCAGGCCGCTTCTTCCCTGGTCATTCCTCGGGGCGGAGCAGGCGGGCTCGGCGGCGGGGGGCTGGGAAGCGGCGGCCTTGGTCCCGGCGGCTTCCCAGGAGGTCTTCCTGGTGGCGGGAAAATCCAGCTTCCCTGATTCGAGAAGCGGCCTGTCCTACCCGGCTTCACCCGCCCCGGGGGCTCCGGTCGCCTCCTCCGTCAAGGCTTCGGCGATGGCTTCCCGCTGGGACGCTGGCATGGGCAGCGGCGCGGTAGGGGCGATCATCTCCTCCAGGGTCGGACCGGCGTCCTCCGCAGAAAAACCCGCGTCTTTGAGCTTCTCCCGCAGAAACGCGTAAGCGTGGGCGAGGCCCTCTTGGAGGGCGAGTTCATTTATTCCCAGGACCTCGGCGGCCAGCCCCGGGGTCAAGCTTTCTAGCGTGGTGAGCACCACCGCTTGCCGCCACGCCCGGGGCAGGGCGGCGATGGCCCGCTGCAGCGCAAGCTGCATTTCCCGGCGCACCTGGGCCTGCTCAGGGGTAGGCGCGTCCTCGAGGAGCACCAGGTCCTCCAGCCGCAGCCGCTCTTCCGGCTCCCAGTAATCGAAGCGCTCCTCGTCCCGGCGGGTCGGCTCTTCCGCCGGCTGGGGCGGTGGCCCCTCCAGGGACAAGGTTTCCACCGCCCGCTCCCGGCGCAACCGCTCCACCTCCTCGGCGACGACCTGCACGGCGAGGGAAATGAGCCACTGGGAAACCGTCAGGCGGTGGGGCCGCTGCTCGAACACCTCCAGCCCCCGCAGGACCACCGCGTCCACCAGGTCCTCCACGCTCAGCTCTCCCGGCCCCAGTGCCCCCGTGCTCTCAAGGTAGAGCAGTTCCCGCTGGACAAAGCCGTAAAGGGCGTCCAGGTGGGATCGGATCAGGTCAAAATATAGTCGTCGCCGCTCCTGCTCCTCGGCTTCCAGAGGGCTCTTGACCAGCAAGCGCAGCCGTTCGCGCCGCTCTGGACGCTTCCACAAGGGCTCCCGTCGCAGTCGGGCCAGGTGCTTGTCGGTGCGACGGAAAAGCTCTTCGAACGCCTCGGCCATCACGGCCGCAAGATCGTGCCCCTCTTCCGCGACGGCCAGTACCGTGGAAGGCAGCTTGAGCCGCAAACTCGCCCGGTATAGCTGGTGATTGGGGTTCTTTTCGACCCGCCCCTCGAGATGGACCAGATCGGGAGGAAAATCCTTGAGGCGGCCCTCGAGTTCCGCCGCCCGCTCGCCGAACATCTGCTGCAACCGGGGGCGGCTCGGCTCCCCGATGCGATGAAAGGAAAGATGGGTTCTCATGGCAATTGGCTCCTTTCCACTTGGTTATATGGGTGCGCCGGCGCTGGAGCCCAAGCCTAAAGTCACTCCGTCACTCTTTTCCGCAGCGCCTTGGCGAGGGAGCGCTTCTTCTTGGCTTCGAGGCGCCGCGCTTCGGCGCTCAAGGGAGGCCGCGTGGGGATGCGGGGGCGGCGCGGGACCGCCGCGCCGCGGATCAGGGCCTTGAGCCGGTCCAGGGCCTCCTCCAGATTCTTTTCCCGGCTTCGGTGCCGCTGGGCCTTGATCACGATCACCCCCTCCTTTGTGATGCGCTTGTCATCGAGCTGGAACAGCCGCGCCTTGCAAGGCTCGGGAAGGGAAGAGGCGCGAATGTCGAAGCGCAGATGCACGGCGGAGGCCACTTTGTTCACGTTCTGCCCGCCCGCTCCCTGGGCACGTACCGCCTTCCACTCGATCTCCTGCTCAGGAACGGCGAGCTCGCGGGAAATCCGGAGCATGCCCCGGGGGCGAAGGGGGCTTTTTTCCGGACCGCTCACCACTCCCGCCATCCCTTGAGCAGGGGGAAGTACAGGCCCCGCCTGATGGGCGCGAGGCCTGCCGCCGCCAGAAGCCGTGTGTAGCGCTCCAACTGGGGCCGGTAGCGCTCCCGCTCCCGGTCCAGGAACGCTTCCACGTCTCCGCCCAAGTGCACCCCGATCTTGTAATCCACGATCCAGCGCACCCCCTCCTCGTCCACAAAGGTGCGGTCGATGGCGATGTCCACCAGCTCCCCGTCCAGCAGACCCGTCAGCCGGTATTCGCAGCGGGCCTCCCGGTGGGGGCCCAGGAGCCAGCGGCCCCGCGGGTCGGCGAGGGTTTGCGTGAGCGCGGCGGCCACCCGCTGGGCGGCCCGATCCAGATCCTCCCGCGGCACCCCGAGCCGCGCGAGCTCAGCCCGGTAGGCGGGGAGGAGCCCTTGCACCCGTTCCTCGCTCCAGCCTTGCAGGGCCTCCTCTCCCATGCGCTGGAGCCAGCGGTGCACCACCGTGCCCACGTGGCGGGCGCTTTCCCCCGCCCAGGAAAATTCCACCGGTTCCACCACGGCATGGGCGGCCGGCCGCCGCTCCCAAGCCACGGCGGGGGGTGGCGGCGGCAGGACATACTCCGCCTTAAGCCGCCGAGACAGGGGATCGATGGGCACGGAAGCCCCTGCCTCTCGGGTCCGGTCCTCTCCCGGCGCCGGGGGCGGGAGGAGGCTCGCGGCACGCCGGTATTCCTGGGCCACCGCCGGCCAGAGACGGGCGAGGAGGCTCCCCTGGGCCGGCTCCCCCACTTCCCAGACCCCTTCCCGGCCCTTGAGCGGCGCCCGGCCCAGGAGATGGAGCCGGCGCTTCGCCCGGGTCGCCGCCACGTACAGGAGCCGGCCCGCCTCGAACAGCTCTCGCTCCCGGTCGAGCCGGGCGATGTAGGCATAGATCGGGTCCTGCTCGGCCCCCGCCTCCCGGATGGGGGCGAGGAGCAGATCCGCCCCGCCCGCGGGCTGGGGCCGCACGATCCACCGCATGAGCCGCCGTTCCTCCTGCCGGGGAGGATCTCCCAATCCGGGCACGATCACCGTGTCGAACTCGAGCCCCTTGGCCTTATGGATGGTCATCACCTGGAGCCGTTCGTCGGCCGCCACGTCAGGGGCGGCGAAGAGCCGGTCCAAGGCCTCGGCCAAGGAGGAGAGGTCCGGGAGATCACCTCCCTGCTCCAGCCCCTCCAGGCAGTCCAGGTAGGCCTGGGCATCCTCCAGGTCGGCCGGCGCTTCCAGACACGCCGGCCCGCCCAGGGCGAGCCAGGCCGCTTCCACCCGGTCCCGCAACCTGCCCCGACGGGCGTTCGCCCTGGCGTGGGCGAGAGGCGGGAGCACCCGCTCCAGCCGCCGGCGGCCGTCCGGGGAGAGCCTCTCTCGACGTGCCGGGTCCTGGAGGAGGGACCACACGTCCGCTTCGGGAGCGTCACCAACGAGGGCGTGGAGATCCGAGAGAGTCATGCCGCACCAGGGGGCTCGCAGCACCGCCAGCCACGCCACCCGGTCGGCGGGATGGACCAGGGCGCGGGTCAGGGCGAAGAGATCCTGCACCACCGGCCGGTCCCCCAGCGGCTCGATCTCGATGGCGCGAAAGCGCAGCCCCGCTTCCCGCAGGGCTGGCACAATGCGGTTCAGGTGGCCCCGGCTGCGCACCAGGATGGCCACCGTCTGGGCGGGATCCTCCGTCCGGGCCGAGCGCACCAGTGCCACCACCTTGGCCGCTTCTTCGGTTCGATCCGGGCTGAAGGAGGGGTGCACGGTGACCGCAGGCTCCCGGTTTTCATTTCCGCCCGCGCCGGCGATCCAGTCGGGGCGAGGGACGGAAGGGACCAAGGGCACCGCCCCGGTCGCCGGATCCTCCGCGTCCGGCAGCACCTGGGCGAAGGCCCGGTTGACCCACTCCACGAGACCCGGGCTCGCTCGGAAATTGGTGCACAGGGTGACGGGCGTGAGGATGAGGGACCCGATCCCCTCCCGGCGGGCGCGAAGGAAGAGACCCACCTCCGCTTCCCGGAAACGGTAGATGGACTGCATGGGATCCCCTACGGCGAACAGGGTGCGCCCGTCGCCGGGTTCCCACCCGGCGGTGAGCTTGCGCAGGAGCTCGAACTGAGCGAGGGAGGTGTCCTGGAACTCGTCCACCAGCAGGTGTCGGACCCGGTAGTCCAGAGCCAGGGCCAGGTCGGTGGGCGTCTCCTCGTCCCCTAGGGCCCGCAAGGCCGCCTGGGCCACCTCGGTGAAGTCCACCTCCCCCCGGGACTGGAAGACCAGCTTGAGGGCTCCCGCCGCCAAGGGCAGCAGCCGGGCGATAGCCTCCAGGGCCTCCCACTGGGCATCGGTGTAGCGGGGCGGGGGCAGCGCCCGCAGATCGGCCAGGGCGAGGCGAAACGCCTCGAAAGGGACCAAGGCGGCGAGGGCCTCCTCCATGCGGGACTTGGCCGCCTTCAGCCGCGCCTTCTCGTCCGCGTTCTTCCCCTTGCCGGGCGGGGGAAAGCCGTTCGTCTCCGTCACCTTTCGCCGCCATTCGCCCCGCTGGGTGAGGAGGAGCTCGGCGAGGCCCAGCCAGGCGGGAAGCCCCACCTCGTCGGCGGGGGGGTAGGCGCTCAACCCTTCGCAGGCGAGGAGGGGGGAAGCGGCGCCCCCTTGCGCCAGACTCGCCGCCGCTTCCCGGGCCAGGGCGGCAAGGGCCGCCTCCCAGGCCGCCGGGGCCAGGGCCCGTACCCGGCGCAAACCCTCCAGCCGGGCCCGGGCCAGGGCCGCCTCCAGCCCGGCCCGGTCCAGGGCGCCAGAGGCCACATGGCGCAGCCACTGATCGCGCCGGGCCAGCATGGAGGCGATGAGCTTTTCCGCCTGGGCGGCGTCGTTGTCCAGGCGCACGAGAAGCCGCGCCACCAGGGGCGCGCCCTCAGCGTCCTCTTCCAGCAGGGCGAGGGTCGCCCGGGCTGCCTCCCGGTAGAGGTGGCTCGCCTCTTCCACGATGGCGGGCGGCGCGCCGAAGCGGGACAATACGGGCATCTGGCGCGTGAGCGACGCGCACAAAGCGTCGATAGTCTGGATGCGAAGCCGCGCGGGGTGGTCCTCGATCCGCCAGCCGAGCCGGGCGTCCCGGGCCATGGCCTCCCGGGCGAGCCGCCAAGTGAGGGCTTCGTGGGGCGGGTCCGGCTGGGGGCCTCGCGCGGCGCTCAGGGCTCTCAGGATCCGGCTGCGCATCTCGCCGGCGGCCTTGCGGGTGAAGGTGATGGCGACAATCTCTTCCGGCGCCTCCACCCCGGCAAGCAGCCCCAGGTAGCGCTGGATCAGGAGCTCGGTCTTGCCCGATCCGGCGGGGGCCTGGACGATGAAGGAGCGCTGAGGGTCCAGGGCCTCGGTGCGCTGGGGGAGGTCGGGGATGGGTCGCGCCTCAGTCATCCCCCTCCTCCGGCTCCGTGGGCCCAAGACCCACCCGCTCGTGGATGCGGCATAACGGACCCTGATCGCAATGCCGGCAGGTGGCCGGATAGCGCTTGGGATCGACCCGGGCGAAGCCGGCGGCGAAGGCCTGCGCGAGGGCTTCCAGGGTGCGCCGCCAGCCGTCCAGGAGGGCTTCCCAGTCCGGATGGGCCACGACCCCCGGAATACCCACCTCCCCCTCCGCCACGCCCCGAAAGCCCATATCCCCGGGACGAACTCGGGCGAAAGCCACGGCCGCCACCGGCTCTTTCATGCCTAAGGCATAGAGGGGGAGCTGGGGTTCCTCGGGGCGCTCGCCTTCCCATTGGCCGGGACGAGTCTCGCCGGTCTTGTAGTCGAGGATGACCCGCCGGCCGTCCGGCAGCCGGTCTACCCGGTCCAGGGTGACCCGGAGGGAGAGCCCGCCGACGGCGAGCTCTTGCGAGGCCTCGACCGCCTCCACCTCGAAGTCCCCTCGCCCCCGCTCCATCTCCAGCCACTCCCCCGCCAAGCGGGCGAGACGCTCCCTCTCCAGGGTTGCATAACGACCGCCGAGGGCCTGGAGCCGCTCCCGGGCGGCCGCCTCCACCGCCTGGTCCGCCGCCGCGCGAAGGAGGTCGGAAAGGGCCTCCGGGCTCGTTGCCTCCAGCCCCCGGCGGGAGCCCAGCGTGCGCCACACCTGGGCTAACACCCCGTGGAGGAGGCGGCCCCGTTCGGCCGGGCTCAAGCCCGCCTGAGGCGCGTCCAGGGCCCGGGAACCCAGCCGGTGGACGGCGAAGGCGCGGAAAGGACAGGAGGCCTGATCCCGAAACACCCGGGTGCCGCCCCGCACCGGCAGCTCCGGCGGGTGGGGCGGCCCGGTCAGGTCCTCGAAGCGCTCTAAGCGTCCCGAGGCGTGGATCACCTCGGCGTAAAGGGGGATGCGGGTCAGTCCCAGACTACCAGGATCGATAGCAGGAACACCGGCGATCAGGGAACTCGGGGCCAGGTCCCGGTCCCCTTCCCGCTGGGGATGGGAAAGCACGAGCTCCTTTGCCCCGCGAAACCAACCCTCCGTCAACCCCTGGGCGAAGGTGAGCTCCCGCTCGGCGCAGCCGTGGGGCAGCCCCATCCGCGCCTGGAGGGAAAACGGCAGGAACGGGTTGGGGCGGGGGGAAGGGGGCCAGCTCTCGTCGGTCAACCCCGTCACCCACAGGTGGTCGAAAGCCAGGGGCGCCGCTTCCAACACCCCCAGGATCTGCACCGGCGCCTCGGGGGACTCGGGCTGGAACAGGGTGCCGGCCGCCATGCCCTTGACCCGGGCTAGGGCGGCCGCCAGGGAGAGGTGCGGCGTGACCTCATCCAAGGCGGCAAGGGCGGCGAGCAGTTCGCGCCACTTTGCGTGGGTCTGGTATTCCTCGCTGGTAAGGGGGCGGCTGCCGGGAAAACCCAGGGCGGCGAGGGCGGCGAAGAAAACCTCCGCCCACCGGGAGGGCGTCCGGGTGACTCCCGCATTCTCCCCGGCCATGACCCGAAGGGCCTCGATCCCCTGGGCGAGGACCGGCGCATGGGGCGCCGGTCCGCCCCGGGAGTCCGTCCCGCCAGTGAGGCGGCGGAGCCTGTGCAGATCCACACGCAGCTCCCCCCGGCTTCTTAAAGCAGCATCCAGCGCCGCCCGGGGCCCTTGCTCGTCTTCTGCCCCGGCGATGAAGGGCGAGCGCAACAGGCTGCCCAGCCGCTCCAGGTCCGCTTCGCCCTCCAGAAGCTCCAGCACGGCGAGCGCGGTGTCCACCAGGGGATAGGCCGAAAGAGGCTCCCCCAGGGAAACGTTGAACGGCAGCGCTCCAGCGGGAATCCCTGGCAAACCGGAAGCCGGCCGCATCACCTGGACAAATACCCGCTCCAGCCGCCGGCGCTGCCTCGCGAGATCGGGCACCACCACCCCGATGCGCGCTTGCGGGTTAGCGCTGAGCCGGGCCCGGGCCCAACGGGCCGCCGCCTCGATCTCCTCCCCGGTGCCGGGAAAAGCCACGCGCACCGCCCGGGCGGCCCGGGCGGGGGAGGAGAGCGCGGCCAGGGTGCACCCCGCCGCCGCGAGGGCCGCGAACAGCTCCCGCTCCTGGGGCGTCACCTCTTCGAAGCCGCACAACACCGCCTGCCGCGGCACCGTGGCGCGCCCTTCACGTATCCATGCCGCCAGCATGTCCAGCAGCCGGGCGGCGTCCAGGGCGGTGAGCGCCTCAGTCAGCTCCCGGTAGCGGCTGGCCCAGCCCAGGAAGACGCGGCCGTCCTCGTTGAGGGGCTGCCGCTGCAAGGACTCCCAGAGGCGGTAGGCATGGGCAAGCTGCCAGGCTTCCCGGGCCAGGGACGCGGTGGAGGCCACTTCGAGCAAAGGGCTCGCCGCCTCGGACTCGCCGATCACCCGCTCCCACAGGGCTTGTTCCTGCAGGGGAGAGAGGGGCAGGAGGGCGGCGTCCAGGGAGGCCTCGTCATAGGTCCGCTCCAGCCAGGCAGACAGGGGAAGGATCTGGGGCGTCGGCCAGAGCGCCAGGCCCCGGGCCCGCTGCCGGCGGTCGTACTCGCCCTTGAGAAATCGGGCGAGTCGCCGGTTGACGGTGAGCCCGACGCCCCCCGCCTCGAGCCGATCCCATAGCGCCTCCCGGGAAAGGGAAGGGAAATCCGCGGCACCGCCCATGGAAGAGGCCAAGACCGGTCAGGAGGGGGCTAGCCCAGATACGTCACGAGGGGCTCGGGAGGACGACTCGGGGGGGCGAAACGGCCGCGCCGATCCTTGACCTGCGCCTCTCCGCGCGCCACCTTTTCAGCGCTCGAGCAGGTCTCGCTTGTCCTTGACCTTGGCCCACGCGGAGGCGTA